>NZ_JBHXMU010000006.1:0-138582 GCF_042720685.1 Kitasatospora sp. NPDC058492 | reverse complement strand
GTGCCGGCGCCGGTGACCCGGCAGCCGTCCCTCGTCCATCTGCACTTACTTGATGGGTTCGCCGGGCGGGCGGGCCTGTGTCCCCGTACTCAGGCCGGCCCGGCCGTGCCGCCGGAGCATGGGGGCATGCACCCAGCAGCAACACCGAGGATCGGCATCACCGCCGTCGGCTCCCACCTGCCGGCCCGGCGGCTCACCTCCCAGCAGCTCCAGGACGAGGTCACCGCCGGTGGCCGACTCGCCCTGCCGGAGCGGATGTTCGAGAAGGCGACCGGCATCCGCACCCGGCACTTCGCCGCCGACGGCGAGTACGCCTCCACCCTCGCGGTCGGCGCCGCCCGACGCGCCCTCGCCGCCCGCGGGCTGCGCCCGCAGGACGTGGACCTGCTGCTGTTCGCCTCCGCGACCCGGGACGTGTGCGAGCCCGCCACCGCCCACATCGTGCAGGCCGAACTCGGCACCCGTGCACATGCGTTGGACGTCAGCAACGCCTGCAACAGCTTCCTCAACGGGATCGACCTGGCCCGCGCGATGATCCTGGCCGGCCGGGCCCGGCGTGCCCTGGTCGTCACCGGCGAGACGCCCAGCCGGGCCATGCTCCGCACGCCGTCCTCCCCGGCGGAGTTCCGGGACGGCTTCGCCGGCTACACCTTCGGCGATGCCGGGGCGGCCGTCGTCGTCGAGGCCGTGGATCGGGGCGGCATCCTCGACGTCGGGACGGAGACGGCCTCCGAGCACTGGCCGGCCGGCGGCATCCCCGGCGGCGGCTCCCGCCACCCGCGCGGCGACGAGTACAGCTACTTCCGGGGCGGCGGCAAGGAACTGCGCGGCATCTTCGAGGAGATCGGCCCCGCCGCCCTGGCCCGGCTCGCCGCCCGCACCGGCCTCGGCTGGGACGACTACGCCCGGGTGCTGGTGCACCAGGTGACGATCCCCTACCTGGAACGCTTCGTCGAGCTGACCGGGGTGCCGGCCGGGAAGCTGGTCCTGACGGTGCCGGAACTCGGCAACGTCGCCAGTGCCACGCTGGGCGTGCAACTCGACCGAATACGCGACACGTTGGCGCCCGGCGACAAGGTGCTGCTGATCGGGCTCGGCGGCGGCGTCAGCCTCATGACCATGGTCTGGGAGGCAGCGTGAGGACCGACCTGTGGGTGGTGGTCCCCGCCTACCACGAGGAGGCCCGGATCGAGGGCGTGCTGCGCGCCCTCGCCGCCCAGCGCGACCGCGACTTCACCCTGCTCGTCGCCGACAACGGCTCCACCGACGGCACCGTCGCCCTGGCGCGCGCCTTCGCCGCCCACGCGCCGTTCCCGGTCGAGGTGGTGGTCGAGTCGGAGAAGGGCGTCGGCTCCGCGGTGGACACCGCCTTCCGGCACGCCATCGCCCACGGCGCCACCCTGCTCGCCCGCACCGACGCCGACTGCCTGCCCGAACCCGGGTGGACGGCCGCGGCCCGCGCCGGGCTGGTCGCCTCCGGCGGGCTGGTCTGCGGCCGGGTCACCGCCCGCCACGACGAGCACGGCCCGGCCGGGCGCGCGGTGTTCCTGGCGCTGGTCGCGCTCGGCGCCTTCTTCGGCCGGATCCGGCCCGCCCACCGCCGCCGACACGGCTACCTGACCCCGTACCGGATGCACGCGGGCAACAACATGGCGATCACCGCCGAGCTCTACCTCGCCGTCGGCGGCATGCCCCGGCGGCCCTCACCCACCGACCGGGCGTTCCTCAACAGGGTCCGCCGGCACACCGCGGCGGTGGTGCGCCGCCGCGACATGGTGGTGCAGAACTCCACCCGGCGCATCCGCGCGTACGGCGTGGTGGGCACCGCGCGCTGGTACCTGGAGCGCGGCGCGGGGCCGCGCGCCGTCGACGTGCGCTGACAGCCCGCGCGCGCCCCGTGCGCCCGGCGCCCGCGCGCCTCGCTCCTTACCGACCCTCTCCCGACCGGACCCGCTCCGTGCCACTCCGCAGCCCGCCGAAGGACCCCGCCATGCTCGACCGGCTCACCCACGCCCTGCGCACCGACCACCCCGACCGGCCCGCCGTCCTGCGCCACACCCGCCTGGGCACCGTCCGCCCGGTGATCCGCCGCGGCGAACTCGCCGACCTGGCCGACGGCTACGCCGCCGCGCTGCACGCCCACGGCCTCGGCCCCGGCGACACCGTCGGTGTCGCCGTCCGGCCCGGGCCGCGCGCACTGGCCGTCATGCTCGCCGCGCACCGGCTGGGCCTGCGCATCGCCGTCCTCGACCCGACCGCCGGGCCCGACGTGCTCGCCGCCCGGCTCACCCTGGCCCGCCCCGATCTCGTCCTCGCCGACGCCGCCGCCCAGGCGGTGGCCGGCTGGGCCGGGCCGCTCGCCCGCCGCGCCGACCTCGCCCTGCCCCGCCTCAGCGCGCTCGGGCCGGTCGCCACCCTGGGCCGCCGCCTGCCCGGCTGCGCGCCGCACCTGCGTCCTGCCGGCGCGACCCCGCCCGCCCGGCCTGACGGCGGCCCGGAAACGGACGCGGTGATCGTCTTCACCTCGGGCACCACCGCGCGCCCGCGCGCCGTCGTCCACACCCGGGACGGGCTGGCCGCCGGGCTGCGTACCGTCGCCGACCTGGTCGACCCGCGCCCCGGGACGGTCGTCCTCGGCGGGACGTTCTTCGTCCTCGTCCCGGCCCTCGCCGCGGGCGCCGCCGTCGTGCTGCCCGCCCGTCGCCCCGCCGCACTCGGCCGCCAACTCGCCCGGCTCGACCCCGCCCACACCTACCTCACCCCACCGCAACTGCGCGCCGCCCTCGCCGCCGGGGCCCGCTTCACCGGCCGGGTCTGGACGGGCTCCGCCCCCGCCGACGCCGCCCTGCTGCGCCGGGTCAAACAGTCCGGCGCCCACCAGGCCTGGAGCGTCTACGCGCTCACCGAACTGTTCCCGGCCGCCGCCGTCGAGGAGGCGGACAAGAGCGCCCACGACGGGGACGGCGACCTGGTCGGAGCTCCCCTGCCCGGCGTCCGCGCCCGGATCGCCACCGGCGGTGAACTGCTGCTCACCGGCCCGGGCGCCCGCCACCGCTACCTCGGCGAGGACCCCGACCCCTGGGTGCGCACCGGCGACCGCGCCGCCCTCACCCCCGACGGACGGATCGTCCTCGCCGGCCGCCTCAAGGACATGGTGCTGCGCCGCGCCGAGAACATCTACCCCGGCCTGTACGAACCGACGCTGCACCTGCCGGGTGTCGAACTCGCCGTCCTGGTCGGCGTTCCGGCCGGGGACGGCGACGAGCGGCTGGTCGCCCTCGTCCAGCCGGCGCCGGGCACCGACCCGCGACGCCTGCGCGAGGCCCTGCGCGGGCCGCTCGACCGGATGGCAGCGGCCCGGCCGGACGCCGTCCTGTTCGGCGAGGTCCCGCTCGCGGGCCGCTCCCGCAAGCCCGACCGGGCGGCGGCCGCCGCGCACTGCGCACGGGAGTTGGCCCGGTGACCGACCCCATGACCGCACCGGTGAGCGTACGGACACCCCCGCCGCCGCCCGCACCCGCCGCCGCCCGCCGGGCCCGCTGCCGGGACCGCCGGGTCTACCTGTGCAGCCACCCCCTGCTCTTCGCCCTGCTCGCCGCCACCCGCCGCCGCCCGGTGGTCCGGCTCGGCCGCACCGTGCTGGTGCACGGCACCGAGGCCTACCGCGAAGCGCTCACCAAGGTCCCGCTGGACCGCACCGCACCCGGCACCACCGGCGGCGCGGCGGCCGAACTCACCGACGGCGGACTGCTGTTCGACCAGGACGGCGCCGAACACCGCAACGCGCGCCGCGCCCTGGCCGGCGGCCTCGACACCGCCGCACAGCAACGGATCCGCCCGCACTGGCAGGCCGTGCTCGCGAAGCGGATCCCGGGCCTGGCCGCGGGCGAGATCGAACTCGTGGCACTGGCACGTGAGTTGGCCGGTGTCACGGCCGCCGCCCTGACCGGCGCGCAGTCCTGCCCGCACCACCTCGCCCACGCCGCGGCCGAAGTCGCCGCCCACGCCGCCCGCGACCACCTCCCCGGCCCCCGCCGCCGCGGCCCGGACGCGGCCGCCGCCACGGTCGACGCCGCCGCCCGGCTCGCCGCCCTGCTGCCCGACGCGCCCGACGCACGCGGCGCACGCGGCGCACGCGACGCCATGGTGGCCGTCGCCGCCGTGAACACCACCGTCGCCGCCCTGCCCCGGGCCGTCGCCTGGTGCGCCGACGCCGGGCTCTGGCCGACCGTGAGCGAGACGACCGCACCCCGCCTCGCCGCCGAACTCCTGCGCCTGACCGCCCCGTCCCCGCTGCTGCCCCGGGTCGCCGCCGCCGACACCACCCTCGCCGGGCACCCCGTACGGGCCGGCGACCGGCTGGTCCTGGTCGCCCGGCACGCCGCCCGGGCCCACCGCCGCGGCCCGGCCGACGATCCCGCCGCCACCCAGGCCGTCTTCGGCGCCGGCCCGCACGCCTGCCCCGGAGCCGGCCTGGCCCGCGCCCTGCTCGCCGACCTCCTCCTGGCGCTCGCCCCCCACCACCCGGTCGTCACCCGCGCCCGGGTCGACCGCCGCAGCGCCCTGCCCGGCTACGCCGAACTCACCGTCCGACGGGGAAGATCCTGATGCACCTCGCCATCACCGGCGCCACCGGCTTCTGCGGCGCCCACCTCGCCCGCACCGCCGCCGCCCTGGGCCTCGAAGTCTCCTGCCACGGCCGCCGCCCCGGCCCGGTCGGCCACCACCGCCCCTGGGACGCCACCGAGGGCGCGCCCGACTTCACCGGCGCCGACCTCGTCGTCCACTGCGCCGCCGCCGTCGCCGACCTGCCCCCGGGCGATCCCGCCGAAGCCCACCAGCACGCCGTCAACGTCACCGGCACCGAACGCGTCCTGCGCGCGGCCGCCGGCCGGCCCCTCGTCCACGTGAGCAGCGCCAGCGTCTACGACCCGCGCACCGCCGCCACCCTCGCTGCCACCGCCGTCACCGAGGACCACCCCACCGCCGCCGGCCACCTCAACGCCTACGGCCGCACCAAGGCCGCCGCCGAACGCCTCGCCCTCGCGGCCGGCGCCGTCGTCCTGCGCCCCCGCGCCGTCTACGGCCCCGGCGACCCCCACCTCGTCCCCCAACTGCTCGCCCGCGCCCGGCACGGCCTGCTCCCGCTGCCCGGCCGCGACATCCCGCTCAGCCTCACCGCCGTCGCCAACCTCACCGACGCCTGCCTGTCCGCCCTCGGCCTCACCGGCGCCCCGCCCTGGCCGCCCGGCGCCTACAACATCGCCGACGCGACCCCCTACCGCCGCGACGACGCGCTGCGCCACGTCCTCACCGCCCACCGCCTCCCCGCCCGCATCACCCACCTCCCCGCACCCCTCGCCCGCCTCGCCGCCCGCACCACCCGCATCCCCGGCCTCACCCCCTACACCGTCGACCTCCTCACCCGCAGCGTCGTCCTCGACCTCACCCGCGCCCGCACCCAGGGCTGGACCCCCACCCACACCCTCACCGACTACCACCCCTGACACCCGGCCGGGCCCAGGCGCTGCGGCCGTGTCCATCCGACTCGCCGAGCCGTACCTCGCAGACCTTCTCCGCGCCGGCGACTGGTCAGGTCAGCTCGACGAATCGGTGGACGCGAAAGCACGTGAGGTGGTCGGGCTCGATGCTCGCCGAGTCCACCCGGTGGCGGCCGGCGCCGCCCGCGGAACTCGCCGTCACGTCCGGTCGCCCCGGTCGCGGATGGAGTCGGGTGGTGGTACCTCGGTGGCCGTCAGTTCCAGGGCGAGCGCCTCGACATCACAACGGCTGTTCCGACAGGCCGATGTCCGGACCTACCGGCATCGTTGCAGCACCTCGGCTCGCGGGCCTTCGCCGAGTTCCGGCCGGCTGGGCTCACCCCGGGGGGGGCGGAGCCGGTCAGGGGCGGGAGAGGCGGCCCCGTCGGGGGAGGCGGCCGATGAGGAGGATCGCGCTTCGGGCCGTCAGGTAGCCGAAGGCGGACGGGATGAGGAGCTGAGGCACCATCGCCGCGACCGACGCGTGGCCGCCGAGGAGTACGGGGGTGAGTACGGGCGGTGCCGCCAGGACGGTCGCGGCCAGGGCCGCGTTCCCGGCCGTCCGGGCGGTGAAGGCCAGGGCGGCGCCGGTGGCGAGCGGGGCCCAGGTGCCGAAGCCGGAGGTGAGGAGCCGCTCGGCGGACTCGCCGGTGATCGTGGCGCCGATGCCCAGGGCCGTGACCATGGCGGCGACCAGCCAGAGCCCGGCACCGGTCCTGCGGGTCCGGTCCGGCGGGGCGACCAGGAGGACGAGGGTGTTGAGCGCGATCAGCCCGAACCCCCCGGGGGCCGAGGCCGAGTTCGGCCGCGGTGCGGAAGTC
This sequence comes from Kitasatospora sp. NPDC058492, assembly GCF_042720685.1. NCBI lineage: Bacteria > Bacillati > Actinomycetota > Actinomycetes > Kitasatosporales > Streptomycetaceae > Kitasatospora > Kitasatospora sp. NPDC058492. The sequence continues at coordinate 132,221 of NZ_JBHXMU010000006.1, read as the reverse complement.
CAGGTCGAGCAGCCCGAGGCGGCACATGGCGTAGAACAGCGGTGCCAGTACCAGCGACACCAGGGCCAGGGCCCGTGCGGCCGACCAGCGGCCGGCCACGACCGCGCACGCCGTCAGCACAGCGGGGACGAGCAGCGACGTCGCCGCCAGGATCGCGCCTCCCGCCGGGGCTCCGGCGGGGAAGCCAGGGGACTCGGGGCTGATGGCGAGCCGCAGGTTCCGCCACAGGTAGGTCGCCGCGTACGTTCCGGCCAGCATCGCGGCGAGCGGCGCCGCGGTGGCGAACGCCCGGCCCGGCGGCCGGTGGGAGACCATGCCCAGTCGGAGCCGGGCCCCGTGCCCGGCGACGTCGGCCACCTCGCGCAGTCCCGTCGCGGGGCCGGAGCCGGCGATCCGGTGCTGGGCGAGGTCGGCGACCTCCGCGAGTGCACCGGCGCCGTAGGAGGCCGGGTACAGCCGGAGGGCCCGTTGCAGCAGGCGCGTGTTCAAGGGGTGCTTCGAGGTCATGCCGTGCCTCCTGCGGGACGGGTCCAGGTCTGGGTCAGGCGCCGGTCGGCCTCGCGCAGTGCGGAGCGCAGGCGTTCGGCCTCGTTCCTGAGCGACTGTTCACCGTCCGGGGTGAGGGCGAACACGCGCCGGGGGCGCCCGTCCACCGTCTCCTCGCGCTCGACGCGGATCAGTCCCTCGGCCAGGAGCCGGTCGAGGGTGCCGTACAGGCTGCCGGCGCCGAGCCGTACCCGGCCTTCGGAGATCGCGGCGACCTCGTCCCCGAGCGCGTAGCCGTGCCGGGGCCGGTCGGCCAGAGCGGTGAGGAGCAGGAAGGTCGGCTCCTGCATGGAGCGTTTGTTCTTCACGTCCCACACCATAGTACGGCGACCGTAGTGTCTGGCAAGGCCCCCGCGAAACGATGCGGACGTCGTTGTGGGTGGTGCCGAATAGTGTGCGGGGCATGGCTACTGTCAAGGAACCAGCACCTCCCAGGCCCATCGTCCCGGGCGATGTGGTCGCGGCGTTCTCCGAGTACCTCGGCGAGTGGACAGCGGCACAGATCACCGATCTGGACCCGGACCACCAGCGCGCGGGCGTCCTGCACCTCGACTGGTCCGGCCCGGAGCCGATGTCCGTGGCGGAGCTCGGCGAAGTCGTGCCGCTTTGGGGTCCTTTCGGTCCGGCGCATTGCTCCTACGAGTGGGTGCTCCCTCGGAGCTGCAAGGTCATCGGGACGCTGCCGCTGCTGCACGGCCAGCCGCCGAACAGTTACGCGTTCGGGTGGGGCATGGGGCTCGATCTGGCCCTGGCGCGGCGCCGACGGCAGGGCGACGAGTCGCAGTGGCGTGACCCGTGGGCGAAGAGCATCACCGGCGCTGAGTTGAACGACTCTCCCGCGGGGCCCGCAGATCCTGACGAGGAGACGCGTCGGCTGAACGTTCGGGCTGTGGAATCGCTGGACTGTGCGCGGCTCGTCGAGCGGTATCCCGCGCTGACCGGCCTGACGCTCAGCGGGCCGGTGACCTTGTCATCGGCATCGAGCCTCAACGAGTTGACTTCGCTGAAGCACCTCAGGCTCTCCGACGTCTTCGGGATGGTCGAGGCGGACTGCCTCCTGCCGGGGCGTGTTCCGGCGCTGGAGGAGTTGGAACTGGTCAGTGTCCCCGCGGAGTATGCGACGGCGATGAGGAAGCTCTGGCGGCCCGAGGAGCGCCAGGGCGTCTACCTCAGGGTCGCCAAGCCCCGCAAGCCCCAGTGGCTCGCCGAGAACCTCAACAATCCGCTCCGGAACTGGGACGGCCGCGAGCAGATCAGCGCCGCGGTCTACAAGAAGGCGCTGGCGCAGTACAGGGCGACGCGGCGCGCGGTGCTGGCTGTGCTGGCTTCGGGGGCTTCGGGGGATTCGGCGGACGTCCTGACGCCGAGGCTCGTCGAGCTCGGGGAGCAGTTCGGCGAAGCCTTCAACGAGCTCGACGCGCGCGCCGGATTCATCGAGACCGTTGAGCGCGAAGAGCTCTACGACGCGCTCGGCGCCATCATCACCGAGGCTGCAGCCGAGTCGGGAACCGATCTGGCCTGGGCCGGTGAGGGCCTGATCGAGGGCTGCGAATCCGTCCGCGACTGGTAGGGCGGTGCTGCGGCGAGCCTCATGGCCTCCACTCGTCGGCGAGGAGCCCGAGGACGGCCTCGTCCGCGAACTCGCCGCACACCCAGGCGGATCGGCGGAGGGTTCCCTCCAGGGTGAAGCCGGCCCTGCGGGCGGCCGCGATCATCGGGGTGTTGTCGGCGAGGGTCTCCAGTTGAAGCCGGTGCAGGCCGCGTATCGCAAAGCCGTACTGGCAGAGCACCCTGACCACATCCGTGCCCAGGCCCCGGCCGCGCAGGCCGGGGCGTAGGGCGATTCCGAGGTGGGCTGTGCGGTTGTGGGTGTCGATGCCCCAGAGCACGGCCTCCCCGGCCAACTCCCCTGAGGCCAGCTCCAGTACGGAGAAGCAGGCCGCGTCCTCCGAGGGCGGGGCCGGCGCATAGGGGGAGTCTGCCGTGCCCGGCGAGATGGGCCGCCAGGGGCGGGTGTCGGCCCGGGAGCGGGTGGCGACGTCGTCGTACAGCTCGGTCTGCAGAACGGCGACGTCGCTCTCGTGGCGCGCGCGAAGGGCGACCTTGAGTCCTTGTATCATGTCACATTGCTATCAGGGTCGTGTCGGCCGCTCAACCGAATTAGACCCTCTCCGGCGCGTTGCACCGTCGCCGTCATCGGGAGTGCCGGAGAGGGGAGTTCGACCGAAGTCAGAGTGGCGGCAGACGGCGGGCCAGGAGCTCCACGCCGGGTCCGTTCAGGGTGCTGAACAGGACCGTCGTGCCGAGGGCGTCCACGCTGGGGGCGGTGGAGGCGCCGGGCCGTTGGCTGCCGTCGGCCGCCGTGCTGACGCGTTCGATCCGGCCGGTCCACAGGTCGCGGCGGAAGACGTCCGCGACGCCGTTGGTGTCGCCGGGGACGAGGGCGGCGGAGTCGGAGGCGAAGTAGACCCAGCGGTCGTCGGCGGTCATGACGGCGGGCTGGGAGTCGACGGCGGAGACCGTGGTCACCGTGCCCGTCCGCAGGTCGCGGGCGTAGAGGCGGACTTGGACGGTGTCCTGCTCGCGCTCGAAGACGCGGAAGAGGGCGTAGCGCCCGTCGGGGCTGAGGCGTCCGGCCTTGGCGGCGTCGCGCAGGGTGCCGGTGGCGTCGATGCTGGCGCCCTGGATCCGGCCGGTGCGCGCGTCGTAGGTGTAGAGCGGGAAGAGCTGCCGTGCGGGTGGGGGCTTGGTGGCGGTCGCGGTTGTTGTGGGCGTCACGGCCGTTGTGGGCGGCGTGGGCGCGGTCGGCAGCAGGTTGGTCGCCTTGGAGCGGAAGGCGACGGTCAGGCCGTCGGCGCTGAGTGAGGGCTCGACCGAGCCGCCGTCGGCGGCGGTGCCGTCGCGGCCGGTGCTGACCAGGCGGGTGGTGCCGGTGCGGCGGTCGGTCAGGTGGATGTTCTGGACGCCGGGCCGGGTGCCGGGGGCGAGGTCGGCGCGGTCCGAGGTGTACGCGACGTACCGGCCGTCGGCGCTGATCGCCGGGTCGAGCGAGTTGCCGGCGCCGGTGCCCGCGGTGAGCGGTTCGGTGCGGCCGGTCCAGCGGTCGCGGACGTAGACGTCGAACCGGCCGTCGCCGTGCCGCCCCGGGATGACGTCGGTGGCGTTCGTGCTGAAGGCCACGTACCGGCCGTCGGCGCTGATCGCCGCCTGGTTGGTCGAGCCGTCGAGCTGGCTGCCGTCGTCGGCCAGGCTCACCCGCTCGGTGCGCCCGGTCCACAGGTCGCGGACGAACACGTCGTACAGGCGGTTGGTGTCGCCGGGCACCAGGTTGGCGGCCAGCGAGGTGAAGAGGGCGTAGCGGCCGTCGGCGCTCAGGCCGAGCGGCTCCGACCAGTCGTCGGCCGGGGTGCCGTCAGGGGCGACGTTCACCGTGACGGTGCCCTCCGGGAGCGGCGCGGCCTGGGCCTGGGCCTGGACTTGGACCTGGGCCGTGGTGGCGGCCAGGAGTGCGGCCGCCAGCACGCTGCCGGCCCGTACCGCCCACCGGCCGCGGGTCCTCGCGTTCGTCCGTTCCACCTGAACCGTCCTCCCCTTGCCTCGGGCCGTGCCGCCTCCCGCCCCCGCCGGCCGGCTCCGGGCGAGCCAACCGCCCGGCCGTACCGGCGGTCAACGGGGCCGGACCGGCCATGGACACGATTTCGCCAACTCCCCTCCACCTCCCGACCACGGCGAATGCCGGTCCGGCCGGACCCGGTGGGCATGCCACCTGCGGGATTCGGTAGCGCAGGAATGACCGTTGACGAACCCTTTGCCGGAACGCGCTGGACGCGGCGGCCACGGGCCCGCACATACGTGAAGTGGCAGCGTTCGGGCGGCTGTTGGGTGGATCGGGCCCCTTGGAATCGATGATCCGGGGAACCGGGAGGCGCTCTACCGGCGGACCGCCGAGATCAGTCCGCCGGGCTGCTCCTCGCGCTGCGGCGGGGTGCTGATCGGGCGGCCGTAGGCGGCGGCGCGCTCGCGCAGGGTGTGGCTGTCGGCCTCCCAGCCGTGCCCGGCCAGCCAGGCCAGCGGGTCGTCGGGCGTCTCCGAGACCCACATGGACGCCGCCGATCCCGGCACGGCGTCCGCGCCGAAGCGCTCGATGACGCCGCGCGAGCCCAAGGTCAGCCCCATCCGACTGCCTGCCGCCGACTGCGCGCTGATCCGGGCCAGCAGCAGCTCCACCGCGTCCTCGGGCAGATAGATCAGCAGTCCTTCGGCGATCCACACGGTCGGCACGGCCGGGTCGTGCCCTGCGGCGGCCAGCGCGCCCGGCCAGTCCTCCCGCAGATCCGCCGCGACGGTGATCCGCTCGCAGCGTGCGACGGCCCGCTCCTGGCGCAGCACCGAAGCCTTGAAGTCCAGTGGCGCGGCGGTGTCGACCTCGAACAGCCGGGTGCCCTCGGGCCAGTCCATCCGGAAGGCGCGGCTGTCCATGCCGGCGCCGAGCAGCACGACCTGCCGGACCCCGGACGCGGAGGCCCGCTGCAACAGGTCGTCGAGGAACTTCGTCCTGATGACGATGGAGTACGACACGGCCAGTCGGCGGCGGCGCGCGGCCTCGTCACCGGGTGGCGGCGAGGAGGGCCACAGGCCGCCGGCGGCGGCGAAGGCCTGCGCCAGTGGGTCGCGGAACAACGCGTCCACCCGCTCGGTCTCCAGCGCCCGCACCCTGGCCACCCCCACCGCCGTGGCCCACACTCCCGACGGCTGCACCCGCTCCTGCTCATCAGTCACCGCGCCAGCCTAGATGATCGATCCCGAGGGGCCTGATGAGGCCTGATGAGTGGAGCCGGGTTCATGCGCGGCCGGCCGCGCATGCGCGCACTGACCGCCAACCTTGAGTCGCTTCGGTCGCTTCGGTCGCTGATGAGTCGCTGATGAGGCGAAGGCGGCGAGGGCAGGAGCACTACTCAGGGGCAGGGGCAGGGGCAGGGGCAGGGGCAGGGGCAGGGACGGGCCCGCCGGGACGGAAGCGCTCCACCCCGACGATGTGCCGCACCTTGAGCGCGCGCACGATCACCGCGACCCGCTGCTCACCCGGCATGGTCCACTCGTAGCGCTCGACGCCCAGGTACTTGCGGGCCAGCCGGTCCATCCGGTCGCGTGCCTCCTCGCCCTCGACGAAGCGGGCCACCACGCCACTGATCTGCACGCGGTCGAAGGGATCGGTGGCGTCCGCGTGCGAGAGGTAGACGCGCGGGTCGCGACGGAGGTTCTCCTCCTTCACCCGCCCCACCGAGGTGTTGAACGTCAGTTCCCCCTCGCCCTCCAGATCCACCCACATCGGGCTGACCTGCGGTGCTCCGTCGGCGAACACGGTGCCGACGTACCAGATGTTGGGTGCCCGCAGCCGGGCGCGGACGGCTTCGTCGAATGTCGCGGTCATCCCGGGAGGCTAGCAACCACGAAGGGGGCGCGGTCCGCTTCGAGTGAAGCCACGTTCGAGTGGAGCGACGTTCGAGTGAAGCCGCGAGGGCGCGTCCTCCCGGCGGGTCACCGCTCGGCCGGTACCTCCGGTTCGGAGGCGCCGGCCGGGGCTCCGCGCGAACCGAGGAGCTGGGCGACCGGATCGGCGCTGCCCGAGGTGCTCAGCTCCTGCACCAGTTCGCAGTTCCGGGCGATCCTGCTGGAGACCCACTCGCGCAGCCACGCGGACAACTGCGGGAGCGGCAGGTCGGACGGGGCCAGCCCGGCGAGCACGCATCCGGTTGCCGCCGCCCCGCCGACGTTGACGACCACGTCCGGCAGGACGGTGTGGCCGGCCTCGCGCAGCAACCGGCGGGCGGGTGGGGTGCAGCTGAGGTTTCCGCCCTCGACCACCAGGCCGGCCCGGACCGCCGGCACCGCCTCCTCGTTGACCGCGGAGGCGGATGCCGCCAGCACCAGCACGTCGGCGTCGACGTGCAGCCACGCCTGGCCGGGCCCGTGGACGGTGACCCGGGCGGGCAGCCGGTTCCGGTCGATCGTGCCGTCGCTGCTGGTGAGCGCGGCGAGTTCGGCGACGGGCAGTCCGCGCTGGTCCTCGATGGTGCCCCGGACGTCGGCCACGGCCACCACCGAGTGGCCGTGGGCGGCCAGGTGGCCGGCTACCGCGCGCCCGACGGTGCCGAAGCCCTGGATCGCGATGCGCTGCGGGGTCCGCGCACCGGAGGCCCGTAGGGCGCCGAGCACCGCGACGGCCACGCCGAACCCGGTGATGTCGGCCATGTGGTCCCACAGTTCGGCCCAGTCGACGGTGAGACGGGTGGTGCCGGGGCGGCGGGTGACGTCGTACCCGGCGGCCTCGAAGGCGACCTGCCGGTCGGCGTAGGTGGTGCCCTGGTCGCACCCCAGGTACACCCCGCCGTGCAGCAGCGGGGCCGCGGCGCGGCCGAACCCCCGCATCACCGCCCGCCGTTCGACGGTGGCGCCCGGATCGGGTGCGATGCCGGCCTTGGCGCCACCGATGGGCAGGCCGACCAGTGCCAGCTTGTGGGTCATCGCCCTGGCGAGCCCGGCCAGCTCCTGCTCGGTCACCGTCGGGGTCATCCTGGTGCCGCCCAGGGCCAGGCCGTCGACCATGGAGTCGACGACGACCCAGCCCCGGGCCTGGCACTCCGGGAGGTTCAGGGTGGTGGTGAGCAGGGGCTCGGCCACCGGGCGCGCACCGTGCGGTGCGAGCGTCCGGTTCACTGCGCACCGTCCTCCGGGACGGACCGCAGGCGCAGGCTGCGGGGGCGCATGTCGGTCCACACGTGTTCGATGTGCGCGAGGCACTCGTCCTTCGCACCCCGCACACCGACCTCGCGCCAGCCCGCCGGCGACTCGCGGTCGGCGGACCAGATCGAGTACTGCTCCTCGTCGTTGACGACGACCTTCCACTGCTCGGATGCTTCGCTGGTCATGCCGTTACCTCCAGATGTCGGTGGTCGGGGGGTCCGCCGGGCGGCGGACGGGTGGGGCCGGTTCGCGGTTGGTGCCGAGGCCGATGTCGAGACGGGCGTCGAGGTGGGCGTCGAGGTCGTCCAGCCATGCCGGCAGGCTGGCGGCGCGCAGGAGGCCCGTTCCGATGAGCACGCCGGCGAAGCCCTCACTGAGCAGGCGGGCGGCCTCGTCGGGGCTGCGGATCGCCCCGGCGCTCACCGGGCACCGGGTGCCGCTGCGCAGCACCGCGGGCAGGAGTGACGAGCTTCGCCCGAGGTCGCCCGCGCCGCGTTCGCGGGTGGCGATGTCCTTGTTGTTCACCGCGACCACGCACTCCTCGGCGCGCGGCACGCGGCTGATCTCCTCCTCGGTGGTGACCTCGACGAACGGCGTCAGGCCCAGGCTCAGGCCGAGTTCGACCAGGTGGCCCAGGGTGGCGCGCGGCAGCAGCGCGGCGGTGAGCAGGACCGCGGACGCGCCGCTCTCGCGGGCCTGGTGCAGTTGGCTCCGGCGGGTGATGAAGTCCTTCTGCAGCACGGGCAGGTCCGTCGCTGCCACGACCTCGTGCAGCAGGTCCGGGGTGCCGCCGAACCACCGGCCGGTCACCACGGACAGGCAGGGCGCGCCGACGTCCTGGTAGTCGGCGACCAGCCGGGCGGCCGACCTGTCGCCGAACAGGTCGTGTCCGGCGGCGTCCTGCCGCTTGAGCTCCATGATCACCGGTCGGCGGGCGTCCAGGAGTGCCTCGATGAACGCGGCCGTCATCTAGGCCCTCGCCTTCGGATCACCCCGGTGCCGTCCGTCACTCGCCAGCCGCGCCGTACGGCCGTGACCCGGTCGGTGCTCAGCCGTCCGTCGACGTCCCTGGCCGCCGTGTCCACGTCGATGCCCAGGAACAGGGGGTGGTCCAGCACGGCCCGGTAGTCCTCCCGGTTGTCGGCCGAGATGCCGCCGGCCAGCAGGAAGGGCCGCGAGAGGCGGTCCGCGAACTCGATGACGGCCCCGCAGTCCGCCGGTTGCCCGGTACTGCCGATCCGGCCGTCCCCGGCCACCGCGTCCAGCAGGAAGAGGTCCGTTCCGGCCCGCTCGTACGCCGCGATCAGGGACCGCTCCGCGCGGGTGTCCGCACCGAGGTGCAGCACCTTGACCACGGTGAGGTCCGTGGTGCCCTTCAGGGCGCGGACCAGGCCCGGCGGCTGGTAGCCGTGCAGTTGGACCCACCGGACCTGGGCCGCGGCCGTCGCCGCGCGCAGCGTCCCGGCGTCTTTGAGGAAGGTCACGAGGACCGGATGCATTCGCTCCGTTCGGTGCACGGCGTCAGCGAGGGACGTCAGTTGACTGAGCGTCAGGTCTGCACGGCCTCCTGGGACGCCGTGCCACAGGCCGACGAAGTCGGCTCCGGCACTGTCGAGCGATGCCACGTCCTCGGCCGAGGTGGCTCCGCAGATCTTGACCAGCATCAGGTGTCACAACCCCAACATGGCGGCGATGCGGTTGCGTTGGATCTCCGACGTGCCCGAGTAGATCGGGCCGGCGACCGCGTCGCGCACGTCCTTCTCCAGCCCGTACTCGGCCAGGTACCCGCTGCCGCCGAAGATCTGCACGGCGGCCAGTGCGGAGGAGAGGTTGCTCTCGCTGGTGAGGACCTTGCTGACGGCGATGTCCCGCGTGACGTTCTCGCCCTCCGTCAGCCGGACGGCCGTGTCGTAGAGCCACTTCCGCGCGGTGTCCAGGCCGATGCTCATGTCCACGAGCTTGTGGGAGACCGACTGGTACGAGCCGATCGGATTGCCGAACTGGACGCGCTCCTTGGCGTATTCGACGCAGCGGTCGAGCCGGTACCGCATCTGCCCGGTGTTGATGACGAAGGAGCAGAGGATCTCCCACTTCATCACGTGGTCCAGGACCAGGAACCCGGATCCGACCCGGCCGATCACGGCGGATGCGGGGATCCGGCAGTCGTCGAAGTGCAGTTCGCTCAGCGGCGCCGTCCGCAGCCCCATGGTGGCGACGGGCGGCCCGACGACGAGCCCCGGGGTGTCCCGCTCCACGACGAAGGCGGTGATGCTGAGCGGGCCGGCCTTCGGGTGGGTGCGCGCGTAGACCACGAACACGTCGGCCACCGGGCCGTTGGTGATGAAGGCCTTGCCGCCCCGCAGTACGAAGCCGTCGCCCTCGCGGGTGGCCGTGGTCCTCATCGCCAGCGCGTCGGAGCCGCTCTCGGTCTCGCTGATCGCGTGGGCCCCGATCGTCTCTCCCGAGCAGATCCCCGGCAGGTGGCGCGCCTTGAGCTCCGGCGAGCCGAACCGCTGCAGCGGGACTCCGACGCTGACCAGGTGGGTGGCGACCGAGAAGTTCAGTCCGCCGTCACGGCATCCGGTGCCGAGTTGTTCGAGCACGTGCATGGTGGTGAGCAGGTCCTGGCCCAGCCCGCCCCACTGCTCGTCGAACGGCAGGCCGAGGATTCCGGACCTCTGGATCAGCTTCCACTTGTCCCACGGGAAGGCGCCTTCCGCGTCCCCTTCGAGATGGCCCGAGCTGAGCTCCTCGCACCACTGGGCGATCCCCTCGCCCAGAGCGATCTGGTCGGCGTTCCACCTGATCATCTGTCAGTCCTGTTAGTACTCGGAGAAATCGGCTGAGTCCAGGTTGTGGCGTTCGTCGCCGCGCAACGCGGGCGAGAACACGCACACCAGGCGGAGGTCCGCGTCCTGGTCCGCGATCAGGAAATGGGCGTCGTGCAGGTCGAGCGCGTACAGCGTGCCCGGCTCGATCGAGTGGGACGTGCCGTCGGCGTTCACCACCTGGCCCGTTCCCTCGATGCAGTAGCAGGCCTCCAGGTGGCGGCGGTACTCCAGCCGCGACCTGGTGCCGGCGCGGACGGTGGTGTCCGTCATCGTGTAGCCCAGGCCGTCGGATTCGAGAAGGAACCTGCGGCTGAGCCCGTTGCCCCAGTCCACGGTGGTCACCTCGTCAAGGCGTCGGACGATCATCGGGTGTGCCTCCTGGCGGCTTGTTGAATGAGTGGCTTGCTGAATCAGGGGTTTGCTGAATGAGTGGCTTGTCGAGTGAGCGGCTTGCTGAATACGGCGAAACGGTCTGTACGAAGGTGTGGAGCTCCTCGACCACGTCGGCCCCTTCGGCGAGGGCGTGCTCGATCCGGGCGACCCCGGCGCTGCCCACGACCGCGGCGTCGGCGCCGAGGCCGTGCAGCAGGTCGATGTCCGCCCTGGAGCGGACGCCGAATCCGACGGCGATCGGTACGGCGGTCGTCCTGCGCAGTGCGGCCAGCGCGGCGGCCAGCTCCTGGCGGTCGGCCGTGAGCGTGCCGCCGCTGCGGCCGTAGTGGGCCACCAGGTACAGGTACGCGGTGGCGCTCTCGGCGGCCGCGGCCTTGACCTCGGCCGTCGACGCGGCGTAGCAGGTGGCGACCATGGGCAGCCCCGCCTCCTGCACCGCTTCGAGGTAGCCGGCCCGTAGCCGCGGCGGCAGGCCGTGGACCAGCAGCCCGTCGACGCCCGAGTCGGCGACCCGCCGGACGAAGCCGGGCACGGTCGGGCCTCTGACCGTGTGGCTCCAGTCGGCCAGCAGTGCCACCCGCAGGTGGCGCAGCCGGGGCAGGATCCCGCTGAGGAGTCCGAGCACCTCGTCGAGTCCGACGCCGTCGGCCAGGGCCCGCTGCGCCGATCGGCGGATGACCGGCCCGTCGGTGACCGAGTCGGGGAAGGGCACCGCCAGTTCCAGGCAGTCCACGCGGCAGTCGTCGAGCATCCGCATGACGTCGGCCAGGACGGGCAGCGGGGGGTCTCCGGCGTTGAGGAACATCGCCAGGCCGGGCTGGTCCGGTGGCCGGCGCGCGAAGAACCCGCTCACCGCGCACGCGCCGTAGGTATTGCGCGGCGCGCCGGGTGCGCGCGCAGGCGGTCGACGAGGTCGCGGGCGGCGCCGCTGCGGAGGGCGTCGTCGGCCGCCCTGATCGCCTCCGGCCACCCGTCGATCAGCCCGCTCGCGACGGCCAGGGCGGCGGCGTTCAGGCAGACGGTCCGCGTTGCGAGAGCTGTCCCGGCTCCGGAGAGCACGGCGAGGAAGTGGTCGACCACGTCCTCTCCCGCTCCGGTCGGCCGTAGTTCGGCGATCGGGTCGGTGCTGCTTGCGGCAGCCTCGGCCCGCAGCCGGATCGCGTCGGTGCCGTCATTGGTGAGGACGACGTTGTCGACGGAGCTGACGAGCTCGTCGACTCCCAGCTCGTTGGAGCACAGCCAGATCCTCCGGTCGGCGACGGTGGCGGCGACCCGGCCCAGAGTCGGCAGCAGCGAATGGTCCGAGACGCCGACGAGCTGGGCGGAGACCGGCACCGCGGCCAGGAAGGGGCCGACGGAGTTGATGAATCCGCCGATCATCCGCAGGTCCATCGGCACGATGCTCCGGGCCAGCAGCGCCACCTCCCGCGGGTAGACGAAGTTCCCGGGGAAGGCGATGCCGAAGCGTTCCAGCAGGTCGTCGGTCTGCTCGTACGAGGTGGTCGTTCGGATGCCGAGGCGGTCGAGCAGGTCGTGGGAGCCGCAGGTGCTCGTGTAGGCGCGGGATCCCGTCTTGACGATGCGCACGCCCAGGGCGGCGGCGACGAACGCCGCCGCGGTGGAGATGTTGAACGTGGCCGGCCCGCCTCCGGTGCCGACGATGTTGGCCGTGCGGTCCAGCCGCGCGGCGACGGCCGGCCGTCGCTCGTCCAGCGAGCGGAGCATGGCGACCAGCGTGTCCCGATCGGGCATCCGGGTGGACAGCGAGGACAGCAGCGCCACCGTCTCGCCGGAGCGGAGGGCGCCGTCGCGCAGCTGGTCCCAGAAGGACCCCCACATCTCCTGATCGACGACGGCGCGGTCCCGGCCGATCAGCGCTCGCAGCACCTCGTGCATGGCTAGGGGGCGTCCGTCCGGTGCTGCTGGGCCTGCTCGATGAACCTGCTGATCGAGCCGACGGAGCGGAAGCTGTCCGGGTCGAGGTCGAGGTCGATCTCCTCGACGCGCAGGTCGAAGCAGTCCTCGAGCCAGGCGATCGTCTTGAGCAGGCCGAGGCTGTCGATGACCCCGCCGTCCACGAGGTCGTAGTCGGCGTCCAGTTCGTTCGCGCCGACGTCCGGCAGGAACTCCTCGATGATGAACTGCGTGACTACCGCGGCGTGTTTCACGTGGCCGTTCCTTCGTTTGGCTGGGACGGGGAGGAGGCGAGCTGGAGGGGCGTGCGGTCGATCTTTCCGGTGGACGTCCTGGGCAGCGGGTCGTCCACGATCAGCAGGGTCGAGGGGACGGCGGTGAGCGGAAGCCGTTGTGCGCAGTGCCGGCGCAGCGCCAGCGAGTTCAGCCGGCTGTCCGGGGCGCGGCGGACCACGCCCCGTAGCAGGCGGCCGGCCACCGGGTCGGGCACGGCCACCACGGCCGCCTCGACGACGTCGGGATGGTCGAGCAGCACCTGCTCGACCTCGTGGGTGTTGACCCGCACGCCGCGGACCTTGATCTGGTGGTCGTTGCGGCCTTCCAGGGTGATGCGGCCGTCCCGGTCGCGCCGTACGAGGTCGCCGCTGCGGAAGTAGCGCCGGGCCTGCCCGTCGTGGTGGTGGGTCGCGAACCTGTCCGCGTCCTGCTCCCGGTCCAGGTAGCCGTCGGTCTGGAAGGGCGTCGCGACGTGGAGCTCGCCGGTTCCCGGCCCGGTCAGGATCCCGCCGTCGGCACCGACGATCACCGCGTGGACTCCGGGCAGCGGGCGCCCGATCGGCACCGGGCCGTCCGCCGGTTCGGTGCCGTCGACCTCGTGCAGGAAGCTGTCGTTGGTCTCGGTGCAGCCGTAGACGTTGTGGAGCCGCGCGCCGGTGAACAGCTGCGGGAGTTCGGCCAGGCAGCGGGCGGGCATGCTGTCGCCGGTGAAGACGACGTGCTCGACCGTGTCGAGGCGCCGGCCGCTCCCGGCGGCCGCGTCGACCAGTAGACGGTAGAACATCGGTACCGCCTGGACGAGTTGGACCGCGTGGCGGGACACGAGGTCCAGCAGGTAGCCCGGCTGGGTGGCCCGGGCCGGATCGACCAGGACGACGCGGCCGCCGTACTTGAGCGTGGTCCAGATGTCCAGCAGGCACAGGTCGAAGGTGAGCGGCGCGTAGTTGAGGACCGTCGTTCCCCGGCGGATGCCGAACTGCTCGCCGGCCCAGGTGGTGAAGCGGTCCACCGCCCCCGTGCTCAGCGGCACGATCTTCGGCCGTCCGGTGGAACCGGAGGTGGTGAACATGAAGGAGACGTCGCCGGGCTCCGTACGGCGCGGTGCTGCCGGTTTCGCCGGCCGGTCCGGGGCGCCCGGCCCGGGTCCGGGCCCCTGGGGGCTCTCCGGCGACAGGACGTGCCGGATCCCGGCCTGCTCGACCAGCGCGTGGGACGTCCTCCCCTCCAGTGTGGGCGCGGGCAGCAGCAGGAAGCGCCGCCCTTCCAGCAGGCAGGCGAGCACCAGGGCGATCGTCGAGGGCGACTTGGCGGCCGGGATGCCGACCGGCTCGTCCCCGCCCGGGGCGAGCCGGGCGATCCGGACGCGCTCCCGCTCCGCCCGCTGGTGGAGTTCACGGTAGGTCGTCTCTTCTCCGCGCCATATCAGCGCCGGATCATCGGGGTGGCCGGTGGCGTGCGAGACGAATGAACCCACCAGGCTCTGCTGCTGCATCACGACTTCTCCGAGTTCATGCAACGGGGTGGGTTCATATACAACGGATGAGTTCATGTAACGGGTTCACCGATCTTATTCGGAACAATGAAGGCCCGACATGAAAGGGGCCCACCCGGTCGCCCCTTGGAGACAGAAGAATTATCACGTGGTGCCCGTCCACGGAAGTGGGGTGTGTGATCCGATCCATGACAGCACGTCAGAGAGGGTGCCACGGTCGGCCGCGCCGATGCTAGCCGTCGAGCGTGTTCGATCTACATAAGGATTCCGGCGGACTGGCGTAAATATTGTCTTGATGCCTGCAACCCTGTTCTCGATCTTGCGGAGTGAGACGGGAGCGACCTAGTATCCGCCGTACTGTTCGCCAAGTAGCGAATCGGCGAGGGGATTTCCGGGGAGCTGAAGCGTTCCCGATCGCCGTGAAAGGTGCATCCGTCATGCCTGGTCCCGATCGGCGCGCGCACGCTCCGACCCCGTTGTCCTTCGCCCAGCAACGGCTGTGGTTCCTCGACCGGCTGCGGCCGGGCCGGCCGGACCACAACGTCCCGACCGCGGTACGCCTGCGCGGCCGGCTGGACGAGGGGGCGCTCACGCGGGCGCTGACCGAAGTCGTGCGGCGCCACGAGGTGTTGCGCGGCAGGATCGTCGACAGCGAGGACGGCCCGCGCCACGTCGCGGAGCCGGTCGAGACCTTCGTACCGACGATCACCGATCTGACGCACACCCCGGCGGAGCAGGCCTGGCAGCGGGCCCGGGAGCTGGCGGCCGCCGACCTGGCGACCCCGTTCGACCTCGGGACCGCTCCGATGCTGCGGGCCCGACTGATCCGCATCGCCCCCGACGACCACCTGCTGCTCCTGGTGATGCACCACATCGCCTGTGACGGCTGGTCGTTGTCGGTGCTGTGGCAGGAGTTCTCCGCCGGGTACGGAGCCGCCGTCGACGGCCGGCCGATCGCCCTGGCGGACCTGCCCGTCCAGTACGCCGATTTCGCCGACTGGCAACGGAGCCACCAGGCCGGAACGGCGATGCTGGACCAACTCGCCTACTGGCGCGAGCACTTGGCGGACCTGAGCCCGTCGGTGCTCCCGACGGACCGACCCCGCCCCGCGGTGTGGTCAGGCCGGGGCGACCAGGTCGAGATCGAGATCCCCGCAGAACTCGCCGAGCGAATACGCACACTGGGGCGCGCCCACGAGGTGACGCCGTTCATGACGCTGCTGGCCGCCTTCCAGGTCCTGCTCGCGCGCTGCACGGGACAGGCCGACGTGACGGTGGGGACGCCGATCTCCGGGCGGACCCGGATCGAGGTGGAGCCGCTGGTCGGCTTCTTCGTCAACACGCTCGTCCTGCGCACCGACCTGTCGGGCGACCCCGGCTTCACCGACGTGCTCGCCCGGGTGCGGCGGGGTGCGGTGGAGGCCTACGCCCACCAGGACGTCCCCTTCGAACGGCTGGTGCAGGAGCTGCGGCCCGAACGCGATCTCGGCCAACACCCGCTGTTCACGGTCATGTTCCAGCTGGAGGATCCGCCCGCGCTCCCGTCCGGCCTCCCGGGGCTTGAGGTGAGTGACCATCAGATGCCGAACGACGTGGCGAAGTTCGACATCGAGGTCTCCATGACGGACGGCGGCGATCGCTTCACCGGCGTCATCCGCTACGCCGCCGACCTCTTCGACCGTGACACGGTGCGGCAACTCTCCGAGGGTTACAGGGCCCTGCTCGACCAGCTCGTCGACAGCCCCGAACGGCCGATATCGGCGTGGGAGACCCCTCCCGGCCTCCGGGTGAGCCGCCCCGCTCCCGCCGCCACCCCCGGGACCGAGACCGAGACCGAACCCGAGTCCGGCCCCGCCACCGAGACCGAGCTCCTCGTGCTGGAGACCTGGGCCGAGGTGCTCGGTGTCACCCCGGACGGCGTGGACAGCGACTTCTTCGAGCTGGGCGGCCATTCGCTCCTCGCCTCGAAGGTCATGTCCCGACTCGGCCGGGCACTCGACCTCGAACTGCCCGTCGCCCTGCTCTTCTACCACCCGACCGTCGCCGAACTCGCCGACGGCATCGACGCGGCGTTGCTGGCGGACCTCGGCGCCGCCGCCGAAGCGGAACCGCTTCCCGCCGGAGAGGCCCGTCACCCGTGAAGGCACAGCACAGTCGCCCCGAGCCCGGCCAGCCGACCGGTTCCACGCCCGGAGCCGCCCCGTCGGCCGGCCCCACACCGGCCACCACGCCGGCCACCACACGGGCCCTGCTCGACCAGCGCGTCCGCGCGGCCCGGAGCAGGGCCGCCGAGGGCGAGCCGGAGGCCGCGATCCCGCCCCGCCCGGCGGGTGCGCAGGTGACGTCGTTCACCCAGGAACGCATGTGGCTGATCGAGCGGCTGTCCACCGGCCCCGCGATGTACAACGTCCACGAGGTCTTCCGGCTGCACGGCCCGCTGGACGTGGCCGCCCTCGGCCACAGCCTCACCGAGCTGGTGCGGCGCCACGAAGTCCTGCGCACCGCCTTCCCCGAGCGGGACGGGCGCCCCAGCCCCTCGGTCGAGCCGGCCCGGCCGTTCGACCTGCCCGTCACGGACCTCCGGGCCGAGCCCGCGGAACGCCGGACGCGGCTGGCCCGCGATCTCGTCCAGTCCGAGATCCTGCGCCCGTTCGACCTGGCCGCCGCCCCGCTGCTGCGCGCATCACTGCTGCGGGTCGACGAGGACGAACACGTCCTGGTGGTGGTCGTCCACCACATCGCCGTCGACGGCTGGTCGATGCCGCTGCTGTGGGACGACCTGTCGGCGATGTACCGGAGCCGGCTGGAAGGCCGCGAGCACGAGCTGCCCCCCTTGCGGATCCAGTACGCGGACTTCGCCCACTGGCAGCGGGCCCGGCTCTCCGGCGAACGCCTGCGGAGCCAACTGGACTACTGGAGCGCTCAGTTGTCCGGGCTCTCGCCGCTGGACCTGCCCACTGACCGCCCGCGCGGACCGGTCCGCGCGGGCCGGGGCGAGCGGATCACCTTCACGGTGCCCGAGGAACTGGCGGGCCGGTTGCGGCTGCTGGGCCGGCGGCACGGCGCGACGATGTTCATGACGCTGCTCGCCGCGTTCCAGGCCCTGCTCGCCCGCTACAGCGGGCAGTCCGACGTGGCGGTCGGCACACCCGTCGCGGGCCGGACCCGTCCGGAACTCGACCCGCTGGTGGGCTCGTTCATCAACACCGTGGTCGTCCGCACCGACCTCGCGGACGACCCGAGCTTCGCCGAGCTGCTCGACCGGGTCCGCCGGACCGCCGTGGACGCCTACGCGCACCAGGACCTGCCGTTCGAACGGCTGGTGCAGGAGCTGCGGCCGGCCCGCGGTCTCGACCGCAACCCGCTGTTCCAGGTGATGTTCGCCGGCCTGTCCGACCCGGCCGCCGCCCTCCGGCTGGTGGGGACGGAGGTCGAACAGATCGAGGTTGACAACGGCACGGCCAAGGTCGACCTCAGCCTGGTGATAGCCGACCGGCCGACGACCACGACGGGCACGACCGGCGCGACGACCACGACGAGCACGACCGGCGCGACCGGGACAGCCGGGACGACCGGGACCGTGGCCTTCGACACCGACCTGTTCGACCGCGCGAGTGTGGAACGCCTGGTCGGCCACTACCTGCGGCTGCTGGACGCCGCGGCCGGCGAACCCGACCGTCCCGTCTCGCGCCTGGACCTGCTCACCGAGGCCGAGCGCGAAGCGCTGCTGGTGGCCGCCAACGCCACCGACGAACCCTTCCCCACGGACCTCTGCGTTCACGAGCTGGTCGAGGAGCAGGCCCGGCGGACCCCCGACGCGGTGGCGGTCCGCTGCGGCGCCCAGCGACTGACCTACCGGGAACTCGACCGCCGGGCCAACCAGTTGGCGCGGCACCTGCGAGCCCGGGGAGCGCGGCCGGAACGCCTGGTCGGCGTCTGCCTGCCGCGCTCGGCGGACCTGGTCGTGGCCCTGCTGGCCGTCCTCAAGTCGGGCGCCGCCTACCTGCCGCTGGACCCGGACCTCCCGGCACAGCGCATGTCGTTCATGCTCGCCGACGCCGAAGTGCCGCTGCTGCTCACCCAGCGCTCCCTGGCCGACCGGCTGCCGCAGCACGGCGCCGCGACGGTGTGGACGGACGACGAGGCCGGGCTCATCGCGGCCCTGCCCGAGGACCGGCTGCCGCCGCTCGCGACGCCCGCCAACCTGGCGTACTCGATCTACACCTCCGGTTCGACCGGCCGCCCCAAGGCCGTGCTGGTCCCGCACGAGGGCGTGGTCAACTACCTGGTGGTCCGCGGCCGACAGCTGGACCTCGGCGGGGACGACGTCGTCGCCTCGGTGGCCTCGATCTCCTTCGACGTCATCGTCCCCCAGGTGCTCATGCCCCTGGCCTGGGGCGCGAGCGTGGTGATCGCCCCGTCGGAGGTCGCGGTGGACGGCCCGCGCCTGACGGAGATGATGCGCGAGTTCGGCGTCACCACGCTCATGGCCACACCGGCCACCTGGCTCCTGCTGCTGGACGGCGGCTGGCAGGGCGGCCGGTTCCAGGCGATCTGCGTGGGCGAACCGCTCCAGCCCGCCCTGGCCCGGCGGCTCCTCGACCGGGTCTCCACGCTGTGGAACGGCTACGGTCCCACCGAGGCGTCCGTCGGCTGTGTCACCCGGCGCGTGGACGCCGACCGGGATCTGGCCCGGCCGGGAGGGTCCGTGCCGATCGGCCGGCCGCTCGGCAACCTCCGGATCTACCTGCTGGACCCGGCGGGCGCCCCGGTGCCCGTCGGCGTACCGGGTGAGATCCACATCGGCGGGGCCGGCGTCACCCGCGGGTACGCCAACCGGCCGGGGCTGACCGCCGAGCGCTTCGTGCCCGATCCGTTCGGTGCCGACGGCGGCCGGCTGTACCGGACCGGCGACCTGGCGCGGTACCTGCCGGACGGCAGCCTGGTCTTCCTCGGCCGCACCGACGAGCAGGTGAAGATCCGGGGGTACCGCATCGAGCTGGGTGAGATCGAGGCCGCGCTGTGCGCGCAGCCCGGTGTCGCCAGGGCCACGGTGACGGTGCGGGGCACCGGGACGGACGCCGAACTGGCCGGCTACCTGGTGTGGCAGGACGGGCCCGGTGACCTGGCGGTCCTGCGGCGCTCCCTGCGCGAGACCCTGCCCGAGTTCATGGTGCCCACGACGCTGACCGCACTCGACCGGATCCCGTTGACCACGAACGGCAAGGTGGACCGCGGGGCCCTGCCCGAGCCCGCCCGCCACGGCCACGACGCGGGTGCGCTACCGCCGCGGGACCTGCTGGAACTCCTGATGACCAGGATCTGGGAGCGCGTGCTGGGCACCCCGCGGGTCGGCGTCCGGGACGACTTCTTCGCGCTGGGCGGGCATTCGCTCAGGGCGGTCGAGCTCGTGGAGGCGATCCGGCGGGAGTGGGGGGTCACCGTGCCGCTGAACACGGTGTTCCGCCATCCCACCGTCGAGGGTCTGTGCGCGGAACTGCCCAACGCCTCGCAGGCCCTGCGCCGGCTCGTGGTCCCGCTGGCCGAAGGAGACCACCGCAGGGCGCCGCTGATCCTGGTGCACCCGCAGAGCGGCGACGTGTGCTCCTTCCTCCACCTGGCCGAACCGCTCGCCGGCGGCCGGCCCGTCTACGGCCTGGAGGCCGTCGGCTACAACACCGACGAGCCGCCACTGGCCACCGTCGAGGAGCAGGCGCAGCGCTACCTGCGGGAGCTGCGGTCCGTCCTGCCCGACGGCCCGTACCTGCTGGCCGGCTGGTCCTTCGGCGGGCTGGTCGCCTTCGAGATGGCCCGCCTGCTGGAGGAGGAGGGGAACCCCCCGGGATTCCTCGGGATCATCGACGTCGGAGCGCCCGCGCTCACCGACGCGTCCACCAGCGGAGCCACCGAGTCCGACCACGGGCCCACCGGCGGGCCCGACGGCCATGACGCGCACGGGACGGCCCGGTTCGCGCTCGCCGCCGGGCTGCCCACCGGAGCCGTCGGAGACCTCGACGAGCTCGACGAGCAGGACGCCCTGTCCCTGCTGCTCCACGACGCGCACGCCGGCGAGCGCCTCCCCCTGCGCGTGCGCACCGACCAACTGCGGCGCATGGTAAGGGTCTTCACCACCAACGGCGACGCCGCCCGACGCTACCGGTCAACCGCGCGGCTGCGGACACCGATCCACCTGTTCACGAGCGCCGAGGAGCACCCCGTGCTCGCCGCCCCGGTCGTGGTCCCCGCCCGGTGGCGCGACCGCACCCGGGGGGCGTTGAGCGTGGTCGAGGTGCCCGGCAACCACCACGACATGCTGTCGCCGCCGCACGTCGCACCCTTCGCCGACGCCCTGTCGGCCGTCCTGGAGGAGCTCGGATGAGCGACGGACACGAGCTGCCGTTGTCGTCGGCGCAGTCCGGCATCTGGTTCGCCCACCACCTGCGTCCCGGCAGTCCCGCCTACAACACCGGCGAGTACGTGGACATCCCCGGGCCGATCGACCCGGAGCTGTTCGAGACGGCCGTGCGGCGCGTGGTGGACGAGACCGAGTCCCTGCGTGTTCGCCTCACCGACGGTGCCGAGGGCCCCCGGCAGGTCGTCACCCCGGCGCCCGACTGGTCGATGGACCACGTCGACCTCACCTCGGCACCGGATCCGCTGCGGGCGGCCGAGCGCTGGATGCGCGCCGACCTGTCCACACCGCTCGGGCTCACCCGGGACCGGCTGTTCCGCCAGGCCCTGTTCGCCGTCGCGCCGGACCGCTTCCTCTGGTACCAGCGCGTCCACCACATCGTGGTCGACGGTTTCAGCATGTCGCTCATCGCGCGCCGCGTCGCCAAGACCTACACCGGACTGGTCGAGGGCAGGGAGGGGGCAGGACCGGCTTTCGGGCCGTTGAGCCTCCTGTTGGCGCACGACGCCGCCTACCACGCGTCGGAACAGCCCGAACAGGACCGGAAGTTCTGGGCGGCCCGGTTGGCCGGCCGGCCTGATCCCGTCAGCCTCGCCAGCCGCTCGGCGGCCGCCTCGGACGGCTTCCTGCGCCGTACCAGCGCCCTCGACGCGCCCACCGTGGCAGCGCTGCGGCGGGCCGCACGACCCGCCGGGGCGAGCTGGCCCAGCGCCTTCACCGCAGCGGTCGCCGCGTACCTCCACCGCCTCAGCGGCGAACGGGACATCGTGCTCAGCATGCCGGTGACCGGGCGCACCGGCTCCTCCGGGCCGGCCGTCCCCGGCATGGTGGCGAACGTGGTGCCGCTGCGGCTGCGCGTGCACCCGGAACAGGGCCTGTCCGCACTCGCGCGACAGGTGGCCGAGGAGGTCGCCGCCCTGCGCGGGCACCAGCGCCACCGCAGCGAGGACCTGCGCAGGGAGCTGGATCCGGCCAGGTCGGAGCGGGTCCTGTTCGGGCCCCTCGTCAACATCATGTCCTTCTACTACCACCTGGACTTCGCGGGCGTCCGGGCCACCGTGCACAACCTGTCCAACGGGCCGGTCGAGGACCTCTCGTTCTCCGTCTACGACCGCTCCGACGGCGCCGAGCCCCGGCTCGACGTCGACGCGAATCCCGCGCTCTACTCCGAGGCCGAACTCGCCGCCCACCAGCAGCGCTTCCTCCGGTTCCTGGATGCGGTGGCCGCCGACCCGGACCGGCCGATCGGCCGGCCCGACCTCCTCACCCCCGAGGAACGGCAGCGGACCGTCGTGGCCGTCAACCGCACCACGCAGCCGCTGCCGCACCCGACCGTGCCGCTGGCCTTCGCGGCCGAGGCCGCGCGCACGCCCGATGCGCCCGCCGTGGTGTGCGGGGAAACCACCCTGTCCTACGCGGAGTTGAACGACCGGGCCAACCGGCTGGCCCATCGGCTCATCGCCCTGGGCGTCCGCTGCGACAGCACGGTGGCGGTGCTCATGGAACGCTCCGTCGACGTGGTGGTGTCGGTCCTGGCGGTCAGCAAGGCCGGCGGCGCCTACGTGCCGCTGGACACCCGGGCCCCGACGGCCCGCCTGCGCCGCGTCCTGGACGACACCGGGGCGGCGGTGCTGCTCACCCACCGGGCCACCCGGGACGACGCACCGTCCCACGGCACAGCGGTCGTGGTCGTCGACGCCGACCCCGGCCTCGCCGACGAGCCGGCCACCGACCCCGTCGTGCCGCTGCGCCCGGACCACCTGGCGTGCGTCCTGTACACCTCGGGGTCCACGGGCACGCCGAAGGGCGTGGCCCTGACCCACCGCAACGTCATCAGCCTGACCGCGCAACGCTATTGGCGCGAAGAGGGCGGCCCGCGAGTCCTCGCACACTCCCCGCACGCCTTCGACGCCTCGACCTACGAGTGGTGGGTGCCGCTGCTCAACGGGGGCCGGGTCGTCGTGGCCCCGCCCGGCGAGCTGGCGCTCTCGGACCTCCACCGGCTCATCGTCGATCACCGGGTCGGTGCGCTGTGGCTGACGGCCGGGCTGTTCCGGGTGTTCGCCGAGGAGTCCCCCGGCACGCTGGCCGGGGTCGGCCAGGTGTGGACCGGCGGTGACATCGTGCCGGCCGATGCCGTCCGGCGCGTCCTGGCACGGTGTCCGGACTCCGTGGTGGTCGCCGGGTACGGCCCGACCGAGGCCACCACGTTCACCACGCGCAGGGTGCTGCGCCCCGGCGAGCCCGTGCCCGACGTCGTCCCGCTCGGCCGACCGGTGGACAACAGGCGGGTGTACGTCCTGGACGAGGCGCTGTCGCCGGTGCCGCCCGGGGTGGCCGGCGTGCTGTACGTCGCCGGTGCGGGCGTGGCGCGCGGATACCTGAACGACCCCCGCCGCACGGCCGGCCAGTTCCTGCCGTGCCCGTTCGGCGAACCGGGCGAGCGGATGTACCGCACGGGCGACGTGGTCCGCTGGAACGCCGAGGGGGAACTCGAGTTCCTCGGCCGCGCGGACGAGCAGGTCAAGCTCCACGGCTTCCGCATCGAGCTGGGCGAGATCGAGGCGGTGCTGGCCGGGCACCCCGACGTCGCCCAGGCGACCGTGGTCGCCGGTACGGGCACCTCGCCCGGCCGGCGTCTGATCGGCTACGTCGTCCCGGCCGGGGACTCGGGGCTCGACCCGGCGGCGGTGCGGGAGCACGCCGGCGCGGCGCTGCCGGACTACATGGTGCCCTCGGCGATCGTCACGCTCGACGCCTTCCCCCTGACGCCCAGGGGCAAGATCGACCGGGCCGCGCTGCCCGTCCCGGAGCTCGCACCGGCACCGTCCGGGCCCGGGCCGCGAACCCCGGCGGAGCAGACGATGTGCGCGCTGTTCGCCGAGGTGCTCGGCCGGCCCGCGGTGGGCGTCGACGACGGTTTCTTCGCGCTGGGCGGCAACTCCCTGCTCGCGACCCGGCTGGTCAACAGGGTGCGGGTGAGGTTCGGCCGTGAACTCACCCTCGGCGCCCTGTTCCAGGCACCCACGCCGGCGCGCCTGGTCGAGGCGCTCAAGGACGCCCCGGACGCCGCGGCCGTACCGGCCCTCTCACCACGTACACGACTCTGACCGCGATCAAGCGGTCAAGCGATCACAGGAAGCACCTCGGCATGGTCCACACCCTCTCCCATCCCGACGAAACGCCGGCACCACCGGCAACACCCGCGACACCCGCGACACCGGAGACCCCGATGGCACCGGAAACCCTGACGGCCCCGGCGCTGGGGGTGTCCCAGGTCCGCCGGTACTACCAGCTCGTCGACGCCGGGGACGTGCCCGCGCTGGTCGCCCTGTTCACCCCGGACGCCCGCTACCACCGCCCCGGCTACCAACCCATGGTCGGGCACGCCGAACTGGAACGCTTCTACCGCGACCAGCGGGTGATCCGCGCCGGCGTGCACACCCTGGCCACCGTGGTCACGACCGACGACGAGGTGGCCGTGCACGGCCTGTTCCGCGGCGTGCTGCACGACGGCGGTGAGGTCGAGCTGCGGTTCGCGGACTTCTTCCGGATGACGCCGCAGGGCCGCATCGCCGCGCGCGACACCTTCTTCCACGTGCCGGCGGTCTGAGGCGGTGGACGCACCCGGTGACACCGCGCACCACGTGCTGCGCGTCGGCCACCGCGACGGCGATGGCCACGGCGACGGGCACAGCGACGGCGACGGCCCACGCGGTCGCGCGTTCAACCCCGACGGGGACACTTCAGCACAGGAAAGCGGGAAGCAGTTGACCAAGACGGTCCTCACCTCCGACATCCCGGCGTTCGTCGGCAGCGGACGGCCACCGTTCGACGCACGGGCCATCCACGAGCTGGTCGCCGAACAGGCGGAGCGGGCCCCGCACGCGCCCGCCGTCACCTGCGACGGAAGGACCCTGACCTACCGGCAGCTCAACGACCGAGCCAACCGGCTCGCCGGGCGGCTGCGAGCGGCCGGACTGGCGCAGGAGGACGTCGTGGGCGTGCTGGTGCCGCGATCGCCGGAGCTGATCGTGGCCCTGCTCGCCGTCCTCATCGCGGGCGGGGCGTACCTCGGACTCGAACCGGACGACCCGGCCGGCCGCCACGCGCTGCTGCTCAAGGACGCCGGCGCGGGCATGGTGATCGTCGGAGAGGCCCTGGGGGAGCAGCTGCCCGACACCGTCGTCACGGTGACGGTCACGGTGACGGACGGCGGCCCGGCGCAGGAGCCGGCCACCGGGCCGGCGGCTGCGGCCCGCCCCGGCGACCCGGACCGGCTCGCCTACGTCAGCTACACCTCGGGCTCCACCGGCGAGCCCAAGGGTGTCGGCGTGCCCCACCGGGCGATCGACCGGCTCGTCCGGGGCGCGGACTGGGTGGACGTCCGCGCCGAGGACGTCTTCTTCCACCTCGCGCCGGTCGCGTTCGACGCGTCCACGTTCGAGATCTGGGCCCCCCTCGTCAACGGCTGCCGACTGGTCCTCTTCCCCCCGGTCGCCCTCACGCTGGAGCACGTGGCGCGCGTCGTCCGCGCCGAGCGTGTGACGGTCCTGCTGCTGACCACCGGGCTCTTCCACCAGATGGTGAGCTCCCACCTGGAGGCGTTCGCCGACGTGCGGCACGTCCTCACCGGGGGCGACGTGGCCTCGCCGGGCCACGTCCAGCACCTGCTGGCCCGCTACCCGGAGCTGCTCTTCACCAACGGCTACGGGCCGACCGAGAACACCACGTACACGACCTGCTGGACCAGCAGCACCCTCCCGGAGCTGCGCAGCGTGCCGATCGGCCGCCCGATCAGCGGCACCAGGGTCGCCGTGCTCGACGACGACCTCAGGCCGGTGTCCGTCGGCGAGTGCGGCGAACTCTACGTGGCCGGGGCGGGCCTGGCCCGCGGCTACCTGGGCCGCCCGGCCGCAACGGCCGAACGGTTTCTGCCCGACCCGTTCGGGACCGAGCCGGGGGCCCGGATGTACCGGACCGGCGACCTCGTGCGATGGCTGCCCGACGGCACGCTGGAGTTCGTCGGTCGCGCGGACGACCAGGTCAAGGTCCAGGGCTACCGCG
The DNA here is from genome assembly GCF_042720685.1 of Kitasatospora sp. NPDC058492. NCBI lineage: Bacteria > Bacillati > Actinomycetota > Actinomycetes > Kitasatosporales > Streptomycetaceae > Kitasatospora > Kitasatospora sp. NPDC058492. Next base: position 106,546 of record NZ_JBHXMU010000006.1, on the reverse strand, counting down.
CCGAACCGCGCGCCGTCGAGGTCGAGCTGGAACGGCTCGCCGAGGTGCGGCACGCGGTCGTGCTGCCGCAGGCCGATCCGGCGGGCGGCACCCGGCTCCTGGCCTACGTCGTGCCCGCGCAGCCCGATCCGGCGGGCAACGCCGACCTCGGTCGGCGGCTGCGCCACGAACTGCGGGACAGGCTGCCGGGCTACCTGATCCCCTGGGCGATCCTCGTCCGTCCCGAACTGCCGGTGAACCGCAACGGCAAGATCGACCGCCGCGCCCTGCCCACCGCCACCCGGGTACCGCGCAACGTGGCCAACGAGTTCGTCCCGCCCGTCACCGAGGTGCAGATACGGCTGACCGAGTTGTGGGGCGACATCCTCGGCATCGAACCGGTCGGCGTCGACGACGACTTCTTCGACCTCGGCGGGCACTCCCTGCTGGCCACCGACCTCCTGGTCGCCACCCAGCGCGAGTTCGACGTGGACCTCCCCGCGCAGATCCTGTACCTGTCGCCGACCGTCGCCGAGCTGGCGACGGCCCTCACCGCCCGGATGCGGACGGCGGACCCGGACGGCTTGACGGCGGGTGGCCCGGCCGACGGCGCACGGCAGGAGCAGCCCCGATGACGGCGGTTCCCCCGACCCCGCGATGCCCGGTCCTCGCCCCGCAGCCGGTCGACCTGATCGACCCCGACCTCTACCACTCGGGCGGGGCGCACGAGGTGTGGCGACGGCTGCGCCGCCACGCCCCGGTGAGCTGGCAGCCAGTCGGCGACATCGGCTACTGGTCGGTCGTCGGCTACGCCGAGGCCAACCGGGTGCTCCGCGACCACGACACGTTCACCTCCGAACAGGGCACCCTGCTCAACCTCCTCGGCCAGGGCGACCCCGCCGGCGGCCGGCAGATGGCCGTCACCGACCCGCCCCGGCACGCGCACCTGCGCGGCCCGCTGCAGCAGGCGCTGTCGATCAAGACGGTGGAGAACGACCGGGAGGCCATCCGCCGGGTCATCGTCGAGCTGCTCCGGCCGTTGGCCGACGGCGGCCCGTTCGACTTCGCCGCCGCCATGGCGACCCTGCCGATGGCGGTGATCGGCACCATGATGGCGCTGCCGGAACAGGACTGGCCGCGGCTGGTCCGGCTCGCCCACGCCTGCATCGCCGCGGACGACCCCGAGTTCCAGCTCGCCGCCGGACCGCAGGCCACCCTCGTGACCGCCCACCGCGAACTGTTCGCCTACTTCCAGGACATCGTCACCGCGCGTCGGCGCGCACCGGGTGACGACCTGATCAGCGTGCTGCTCACGATGGAACTGGACGGACGCCGGCTGTCGCCGGGCGAGATCGTGTCCAACTGCTACAGCCTGCTGCTCGGTGCGACCGTCACCACCGCCCAGCCACCGGTCGCGGCGATGGTCGAACTGGCCGGGACGCCGGTCCTGGACGACTGGGCGGCACACCCGGAGCTGCTCGGCAGCGGCGTGGAGGAGGCACTGCGATGGGCCTCGCCCACCCAGCACTTCATGCGCCACGCCACCCGCGACGTCGAGGTCCGGGGCGTGCCGATCCCCGCGGGGGACGCGGTCGTCGTGTGGCTGGGGTCGGCCAACCGCGACGAGACCGTGTTCGCCGACCCGGACACCTTCGACATCCGGCGGCGACCCAACAAGCACATCGCGTTCGGCGTCGGCGCGCACTACTGCATCGGACACACCGTCGCCCGGGTGGCCCTGCGGATCCTGTTCGCCGAACTGCTCGGCCGGTTCACCGGCTTCGAACTCGCCGGGGCACCTCGCCGCATGCGCTCGAACATCATCGCGGGCTTCACCCACCTGCCGATCACCGCGCGGACCCGCTAGGGCGTGTCTTCAAACCCCCGCAGCCGCACCCGAGAAGAAACCCACCCGGAAGGTCATCAGTGAACGCTCCGCCGGCCCGTACCCGCAACAAGTGGTTCCTGCGCGAGCCGTCGCCGGTGGCACCGGCACGGCTGTTCTGCCTGCCCTACTCCGGCTGCGGAGCGAGCATGTACCGCCAGTGGCCGTCATCGGTCAACGGCGTCGAGGTCTGCCCCGTGCAACTGCCCGGCCGGGAGAACCGGATGCGCGAGCCCGCCCACACCACCTACGAGGCGCTGGCCGACGACCTCTGCGAGGCGCTGCGCCCCTACCTGGACCGTCCCTACGCGCTGTTCGGGCACTGCGGCTCCGCGTTGGCGGCGTACGAGACCGCCGTACGGCTGGTCGAAAGGGGCTGCCCCGCCCCGACCCGGGTGTTCGTCTCCGCCGAGGTCGCGCCGCAGGACGGCCCCTACGGCCGCTTCCTCGGCATGGACGACGACGAGCTGGCCGGCGAACTGCGCCAGCTCGTCGCGGAACTGGGCGGCACCCTGGAACCGAGCCTGCTCGCGCTCTACCTCGGCGTCCTGCGGAACGACGTCGACATGAACAAGCGCTACCACGTGGCCGAGCCGGTCCGGCTGCCGTCCCCGATCACCGCCATCGGCTGGACGGAGGACACGGGCATCGAGCCGTCACTGATGACCGGCTGGTCGGCCTGCGGCGAAACGACCTTCGAACTCCTGGAGGGAGGCCACTACCGCTTCATCGAGGCGCCGACGGACCTCCTGGCGCTCCTGGTCGCGGACCTGACGCCCACCCGGCCCGGCACCCCCTGAAACCTGCACCTTCTGACCCCTGACCCCTCTGACACCTGCGCCCGGACGAGCCGGCCGGCAGCACCGATCCGCCGCTTCGGGCGCTGCCACGGCCAGGCGCAGGAGGGGAGCGCGCAGGGCCTGGCGGGGGGAACTTCACTGATCGCACCTCAACTCATTTCCGCATACCGCCCGCATCGCGGGGCGCGGACAGGCTAGGGTCGGCGCGTTGACAGCGGATAGGCGAAGCGTCAACGACGGCCGGGACGACCCCGCCCGCGCCCCTCGGTGACTGTCTGCGCCCCTCGGTGCCTCCGACGCGCCCTTGCGCGCTACCTGCCGGTAAGTGTTAATGCGCCGTAAATTTGACTGGCCGTCACATTTCCCGGCCCTCCCGGCTCGGCCCGCCTTCGTCGAAAGGTGCTGCCATGCGGCGTATCTCCTCGTGGACGCGAATACTCCGTTTCGGGCTCAGCGGCTGCCTCCTGGCGGCCGCCTCCGGCTCCGGCATGTGCCCAGCGGTCGCCGGACCGGGCGGTCCGCAGCCGCACGGCGGGCGGTCTCAGGACGGGTGGTCGCAAGGCGGGCCGTCGCAAGGCGGGCCGTCGCCGGAGCAGAGGGTCGAAGCGCTCCTCGGCCAGCTGACCACCGACGAGAAGGCGACGCTGCTGCAGGGGGTCGCCGCACCGAACGGGGTGTACGCGGTCGGCTACGTCCGGGGCGTGCCGCGGCTGGGCATCCCGCCGCTGCTGCTGTCCGACGGCCCGGCCGGCGTACGGGACGGGCAACCGGCGACGGCGATGCCGGCACCGGTGTCGCTGGCCGCCGCCTTCGACCCGGGGCTCGCCACCACCTTCGGCGCGGTGCTGGGCCGGGAGGCCCAGGCGCGCGGCTACCAGGTGCTGTACGCGCCGATGGTGAACCTCGTGCGCGTGCCGCAGGGCGGGCGGAACTTCGAGACGCTGGGCGAGGACCCGTTCCTCGCCGGGCGGGTCGCGGCGGCGGAGGTCCGCGGCATCCAGGCGCAGGGGGTCGCGGCGCAGGTGAAGCACTTCGCGGCGAACAACCAGGAGAACAACCGGCAGTCGTACAGCTCGGAGGTGGACGAGCGGACGCTGGCCGAGATCGAGCTGCCCGCCTTCCGGGCGGCCGTCCGGGACGGCCGGGCCTGGTCGGCGATGTGCGGCTACAACCCGGTCAACAGCATCTGGGCGTGCGAGAACTTCCCGCTGCTGCGGGACGTGCTGAAGGGCCGCTGGGGGTTCGACGGGGCGGTCGGCTCCGACTACCCGGCCACCCACTCCTCGGTGAACGCCGCGGCGGGCGGGCTGGACCAGGAGTTCGGCGGTACGACGTACTTCGCCGACCTGACCGCCGCCGTGGCCGACGGGCGGCTCGCCCCGGCCGTCCTGGACGACCAGGTGCGGCGGGTGCTGCGGCTGATGGTCCGGACCGGAGCGCTGGACGGCGGCCAGCCGCCCGCCGCCGACCCCGCCGCCGGCGCGCGCGACGCCCGGGCGGCGGCTGCCGCCGGGACGGTGCTGCTGCGCAACCAGGGGGCGGTGCTGCCGCTGGACGCCGCCCACCTGTCGTCCGTCGCGGTGATCGGCCCGTGGGCCGACCACGCCTACACCGGCGGCTACGGCTCCTCGCACGTCGCCCCCTACCCCGACCAAGTGGTGACGCCGCGTCAGGGCATCGCCGCCCGGGCCGGTGCGGGCGTCTCGATGCGCTACCACCCGGGCGACGACGCGGCCGCGGCCGCCTCGGTGGCCGCCGGGGCGGACGTCGCGGTGGTGGTGGTCGGCGACGAGGAGACCGAGGGCGCGGACCGCGGCTCGCTCGACCTCGCCCCGGCGGACGACGCCCTGATCAGCGCCGTCGCCCGGGCCAACCCGCGGACGGTGGTGGTGCTCAACACCGGCGGGCCGGTCACCATGCCGTGGCTGGACGCGGTGCCGGCGGTGGTCGAGGCCTGGTACCCGGGCGAGCAGAGCGGAACCGCGCTCGCCGACGTGCTGTTCGGCGACGTCGATCCGGCGGGGCGGCTGCCCGTCACCTTCCCGACCTCGGCGGCGGCCACGCCGATCCGGGACGCCTCCCAGTACCCCGGCACGGACGGCGCCTACCACTACACCGAGCAGCTCGCGGTCGGGTACCGCTGGTACGACGCGACCGCCACCGCCCCGCTGTTCCCCTTCGGCCACGGCCTCTCGTACACCACCTTCGGCTACAGCAACCTCACCGTGACCGGCCCGGACGCCGCCGGCCGGGTGCGGGTCGGCTTCGACCTCGCCAACCAGGGGGCCCGGACCGGCACCGAGGTGCCGCAGCTGTACGTCTCCTTCCCGTCCGCGGCCGGCGAGCCGCCGCAGCAGCTCAAGGCCTTCGACAAGGTCACGTTGGCGCCCGGCCGTTCGACGCACGTGGAACTGCCGCTGGACCGCTCCTCCTTCGCGCTCTGGGATCCCGGCGTGCACGGCTGGCAGGTGCCCGGCGGGCGGTACGGCCTGATGGTCGGCTCCTCCTCGCGCGCGCCGAAGCTGCAGGGCACGGTGGACGTCCCTGCCTCGCCGGCCGTCTCCACCTGGTCCGGGCGGATCACCGGCGCCGACGGGTCCTGTCTGGACGCGGCCGCCGCCGCCGCGGACGGCAACGAGGCGGTACGGCTGGCCGGCTGCGCGGGCACGGCGGCCCAGGACGCCGCGGTCGGCTCGGACGGCACCGTCCGTGCCCTCGACGGCTGCCTGACCCCGGCGGGCCCGGACGACGGCGCCGCCGTCCGGCTGCGGGACTGCACCGCAGGCGCCGACCAGGTGTGGCGCCCGGGCCCGGACTCCTCGCTCCTCCACCCGGAATCCGGCCGCTGCCTCGCGGCCGCCGGCGGCCGGCTGCTGCTGCGGACCTGCTCGGGGGGCGCCGAGCAGAGCTGGGCCACCCCCCGCCCGAGCGGCCGGGTGACCGGCATCGCCGGGCAGTGCGTGGACCTCATCCGCGCCGACACGGCCAACGGCACCGCCGTCCAGCTCTACCGCTGCAACTCCACCGGCGCCCAGGACTGGACCGTCGGGCAGGACGGCTCCCTGCGGGCCCTCGGCAAGTGCCTGGACGTCACCAACGGCTGGACCGCCGCCGGGACACCCGCCCAGCTCTACGACTGCAACGGCACCGGCGCCCAGCGCTGGCAGCCACGCCCGGACGGCACCCTCCTCAACCCGGCCTCCGGCCGCTGCCTCGACGCCCGCGACGGCAGCGGCGCCGACTGGACCAGGCTGCAGATCTGGGACTGCCACGGCGGCCCCAACCAGCGCTGGACCCTCCCGTCCTGACACCTGCCGTCGGCGCAGGCGCCCGCCGCCCGCCGCCGTCCGATGGCCGCGGCGGCGGGGCTGCGTCAGTCGTTTGCTTCCAGAGCCGGGAGGTAGGCGCCGGCCTGGCCGGCGGCGGTCGGGTGGAAGGACTGTCCGATCGGCCAGTTCAGGGCGTGCAGCCAGGGAGCGGGGTCGCAGAGCTGGTGGCCGGCGAACCGGCTGGTCACATCCGCGTAGGCGAAGTTCGGGTACTTGGCGGCCTCGCTCTGGATGACGCTGTTCAGGACGTCGGCGCCGTCGTTGAGGGCAGAACGCCTGGCCGGGCTGATCCCCGGGCAGAGGGGGGCGCCGGAGTCGTAGAAGCGGGGGTAGCCGAGGATCACCACGTGGGCGTTGGCGGCGCGGGAGCGGATGGCGCCGTAGACGGTGTCGAGTTCGCCGGGGAGTTGGGTGCGGGCGGTGTTCTCTGCGGAGGAGACGGCGCTGAGGCAGGCGGCGTCGCTGCCGAGCAAGCAGGAGGCCAGTACGTCGCGCAGGCCGACGTCGTTGCCGCCGATGGTCATGCTGACCAAGGTGGTGCCGGAAGTGAGCGGGGCGAGTTGGTTGTTCACGACGTCGGTGGTGGTGGCGCCGCCGCAGGCCTGGAAGTCGAAGGTGGCCGGTGAGGTGGACTGGGCGTAGAGGTACGGGTACGCGTTGGTGCTCTGGTTGCAGCTGTTGAGGTACGTGCTGGATGATCCGCCGCCCGCGGAGTAGGAGTCGCCGAGGGCCACGTAGTTGACGGTGGCGGCGTGGGCGGTGCCGGTGGTGGCGGCGAGTGCGGTGGTCGTCAGGGTGAGGAGCGCGGCCGCGAGGGCTGCGGGGCGGGTTCGGCTCATCGGTTGCCTCCTTGGTGGGACGGCTGGTGTGTCAGTGGGGCTGTTCGGCGTTGCGGCGCGGTGCCCGGGACGCGGTCAGGAGTGCTGACCGAGGAAGTCGGCGAGCTCCTTGTCGTACTGGGCGGGGTCGGCGTTCCAGGAGCCGGTGTGGCCGGCCCCGGGGACGGTGACGAGTCGGACCTTGTCCGGCCAGTCGCGGGCGAATCGGGCGCTGCTGGCGTACGGGACGAGTGTGTCGGCGGTGCCGTGGAAGAGCAGCACGGGCTGTCCGGGGCCGCCGTTGCGCCGGTTCGCCGCCAGGGTGTCGACCTGGTCGAGGTCCACTCCGGCTTGGATCTGGATGAAGGGGGCCGTGAGGTCGGCGATGGGGAACGGGAATCCGAGGCCGGTGGCGATCGTGTCGATGGCCGCCCGGTAGTCGAGTGCGGGTGAGTCGAGGACGACTGAGCGGACCGCGCTGGTGTCCTGGGCGCGCTGCAGGTAGTTCTCGACGATTGCGCCGCCCATGGAGAACCCGTAGAGCACCACACCGGAGGCTCCGTGGGCGCGGGCGTAGCGGACGGCTGCGTCGAGGTCGCGCCATTCCGTGTTGCCGAGTTGTCGGTTGCCGTTGGAGTCGCGGGGTGCTCCGGGGTCGTTGCGGTAGGTGATGTCGAGGATCGGGTAGCCGAGGTCGTGCAGTTCGGGCATCGTCCGCAGGCCCGCGCTGCGGCCGGCGCCGAGCCCGTGGACCTGGATGACCCAGGTGCTGCGCGAGCCCGGGAGGTACCAGGCGGGCATCGGGCCCAGGTCGCCGGGGTAGCTGACGTCCTGGTGGTCCAGCCCCACCGCTCGGCGCGGGTCCGAGTTCCACACGGTGACGATGATCTTCGCCTTGGCGCCGACGGCGGGTGGGGTGGTGGCCTGGAGTTCGCGGGTGACGGTCTTGCTGTCCGAGGCGAGGATGCGGCCGAGTTCTCCCGAGCGCCGCTGCGCGGATCCGCTGTCCTGCCAGACCAGGCCGTAGGTGCCGGCGTAGCGGCTCTCGTCGGTGGCGGGAAGGGTCACCGTCGCGGTCCCCACGGCGATGACGCGGGTGTTCAGCGGGGTGTCGTCGGTGGGGTGCAGCAACTTGCCGGTCAGTAGCCACAGCGCGCCGGACGCCGCCGTGAGAGTGAGGACGAGCAGGCCCGTGACGGCGACGACGATGCGTCGGCGCAGGCGGGTACGGCGGCTGGACGGTGGTGTCGTGGGGTGGCTGGACGGTGGTGTCGTGGGGTCGGTCATCGCCGGGGTCGGTTCCTGGTTCATGGCTGCTTCAGCGTGGTGGGGCCGGAGGCCAGGGTGAGGGCGAGTCCGGTCGGTGTGACGGTGAGTGAGACGGGCTTGAGGGACAGGGGGTAGTCGGCTTGTTGTTTCCGCGCGGTGAGCTTGGTGTTGATCTGGTCGAGCTGGGGACCGGTGATCGTTCGGCCGAGGAACTGCAGGCTGGTGGCGGTGATGGTGACCCGGTCGCCGGCCAGGGCGGGCTTCAGCGTCAACTGGCCCATGCCACCCGGGCCCAGGGCGAGCAGGAGGGTGCCGGTGGCGGGGTCGGTCCGGGTGCTGCTGACGGGAACGCCCTGGCCCGAGTCGCGGATCGTTTCCGCCAGGGAGTCGGCGGGGATCGTGACGGTGGCCCGGACGTCGGACGCCGTCGCGGGCTCGGCCAAGTGGAGGTCGTCGAGCGTGATGCGGACCGAGGCGCCCGTGAGTGGGCCGAGGTGGGCGTTGTCCGCGCCGAGCGTGACGTGATCCAGGTGCCGGTCGAGGACCGTGAGCAGCGCCGGGCCGGCGCCGGTGTCGACCGTCACGCGGGTGGCGAGCGCCTTTCCCATGCGGTCGGCGATCCGGCTCTCCAGGACGTGCCGGGTGACGGCCTCGCCGCCCCCGGCGAGGGCCAGCACGACGGCCACGGGCAGGACGACGGCGCGGGTGATCCGGCCTCGCCGGGTGGTCGGGCGGCGGAGGCGGCCCAGCCGCGTGGTGGCGGTTCGGGCCGGCTCGGGACGGGTGGTCATCATTGTCCTGCTGTCGTCGTCGGGGCGTCGGAGGGGGGCGGGCGGCCCGGTGCGGTCCCGGCGGCGTCCTGTGGTCGGCCGTTGTCCTGGGGACGGGGCGCGACCGGTGTGCGTGAGCAGCACGACGACCGCGACGATCAGGAGGGCCGCAACACAGACGCCGAGCAGCGCGAGGGATCTGGAGCCCGTGAGCACGACTGCTCTCCCTTGTCCTGACCCCGCGGGTCGGCGAGGTCGGAAGCATCCTGTCGCCGTTGTGCAAGGCGAAGGTTCGGCCTGTGTTCGGGCCGTGTAAGGATCGCCGTCGGTCCGCCGGACGGTGACGGTCCGCGGGTTAGCATCGGTGCAGTTCGAAGCCGTGGCACGCGCGACTGGCCAAGCAGCCGCGAGAGGGGTGCCGCGGCGCAGGGAGACTGCGGTGACACCGGACAGATGACACAGAGCAAGGGCCTTGTACTGGTGGTGGAGGACGAGCGCCACATCGCCGACCTCCAGCGCCTGTACCTCACCCGCGAGGGCTTCGGCGTCCACACCGAGGCCGACGGCACCGCCGGGTTGGCTGCCGTGGCACGGCTGCGGCCGGTGGCGATCGTTCTCGACATCGGGCTGCCCGGGCTGGACGGCACGGACTTCTGCCGCCGGCTGCGCGCCGCCGACGACTGGACGCCCGTCATCCTGGTCACCGCCCGGGACGAGGAGGCCGACCGGATCCTCGGCCTGGAGATCGGCGCCGACGACTACCTCACCAAACCGTTCTCGCCCCGCGAGCTGGTCGCCCGCGTCAAGGCTGTGCTGCGCCGCACCGCCGGCCCACCGGTCTCGGCCGTCCTGGGCACCAGCCGACTGCGCCTGGACCCCGGCCGCCGCACGGTGCTCTGCGACGGTGAACCGCTGGAGCTGACCACCACCGAGTTCAACCTGCTCGCCCACCTGCTGGCCCGGCCCGGTCAGGTCTTCAGCCGCGAGCAGCTCCGCGCCCAGGTCTGGGGGCAGGCCGACTACGGCGACAGCCGGGTCGTCGACGTCTACGTCTCGCAGCTGCGCGCCAAGCTCGGCGACGCCAGCCCGATCCGCACCGTGCGGGGGATCGGCTACAGCGCCCAGGAGCCGGACCGGTGAGGCGCCTGCGCGCGGGCTCACTCACCGGCAGCCTGGTCCTGCTCGCCACCGTGGTGGCAGCCACCGCCGTGCTGCTGGCGGGGGTCGCGGCCTGGCAGACCGCCTTCTCCAACGCCGAGTCCCAGTACCGGGAGCGCCTGTCCCGGCAGGCCACCGTGCTCAGCCTCGCTCCCAACCTGTCCGTGCTGCTCCTCGACCAGACCCAGCGGCTGACCGGGGCCACCGGCGTCCTGGTCGCCGTCGTCGCTCCCGACGGACACGTGGACGGCCCCGCGGCGAAGGCCGTCGCCCCGGCCGACCGGGACGCGCTGCTCGCCGGACGGACGCTCTCCGCCACGGCCTCGCTCGGCGACCAGCGCGTACTCGTCCAGGGACACCCGGCAAGCAACGGCGGCGCTGTCGTGCTGACCCAGCCGTTCACCGAGGTCGATGCGGCGGCCAGCCGGATGCGCGGCAGCCTGACGCTCCCCCTGGTCGCGGGCCTGGTCGGAGCCGCCCTCGCCGGAGCCCTGCTGGCCCGCCGCATCGCCCGCCCCCTGGTCGCGGCGGCCGGTGTCGCCCACCGACTCGCCGCAGGTGAACGCGGCCTGCGCTGCGAGGCCGACGGCCCCACCGAGGCCCGTGACGTCGCCCAGGCCCTGAACGCACTGGGCGCCGCCCTCGAACGCAGCGAACAGCGCCAGCGCGACTTCCTGACCTCGATCTCCCACGAGATCCGTACCCCCCTCACCGCACTCCAGGGCTACGCCGAGGCCCTCACCGACAGGGTCGTCGAACCCGGGCAGCAGGCCCAGGTCGGCCAGATCCTCCTGACCGAGACCAAACGCCTGGACCGCTTCGTCTCCGACCTGCTCGAACTCGCACGCCTGGACGCCGACGACTTCCCCATCACCCGCGAACCCACCGACCTCACCGCCCTCGTCCGTGAGACCGCGCAAGCCTGGGACCAGAGGGTCCGACAGAGCGAACTCCACCTGCGGGTGGAAACGGCCGGGGAACCCGTGATCACGGTCACCGACGGATTCCGGGTCCGCCAGCTGCTCGACGGCCTGATCGGCAACGCCGTGCGGATCTCGCCGCCCGGCGCCCCCGTGGTGCTGGCCCTGCGCCGAACGGACAGCGGCGACACCGAGCTACAGGTCCGCGACGGCGGCCCCGGCCTGACCGACGAAGACATCCGGGTTGCCTTCGAACCCGGCGCCCTGCACTCCCGCTATGCGGGCACCCGCCCCGGCGGCACCGGCCTCGGCCTGGCCATCACACGTCGCCTCACCGACCGGCTCGGCGCCACCATCACCGTCCACGGCCACGGCCCCGAGGGCGGCGCCTGCTTCACCGTCGCCCTCGGCACCATCCCGCTCGACGCGTAGCCGCCCGCGCAGCACCCCGGACCAGAGCCGCGTCCGAACCGCCTGCCCCGAGCAGCGCCCGGGGCTCGCTTCGAAGGAATAATTCGCACACTACTCATATGGCGCTATCCAGCCCTCCTCCGACTGTGATGACCTTGGCGACTGTGGCGCGAGTCACATCGTGTGACATCGCGCCACATCACATCGCGTCACATCGCGGCGGAATCGCACCGCCGTGGGTGCCCGACCCAAGACGATCGAGGAGGTACTCGTGAGTGGCAGGGAGAACGGTGGCAGGAGGGCCGAAGGTGACGGCTTCCCGGATCTGGGACCCGAGGAGCTGGCGGAGATCGAGCGCGTGATCCTCGGCGGCGACGACGGGATCGCGCTGCGGCACGCCGCGCACGAGGCCGGCGGGCCGCGCGTGTCCGCGGCCGACCTGCAGAAGGCCCTTGAGCTCCACGTGTGCATGGGCCTGAACGCCTGCCGGAACCACGACATCGACGAGAAGGCGCCGATGGCGGGCATGGGAGCCTGTGCCACCGTCCTGCACGTGTGCCACGGCGCCAACGAGTGCCGCGGGCAGGGCGGGTGCGGCTACACCGGCCCCGACGCGGAACTCGCCAAGCCGGGCGACCAGGCCTGTCGGCAGAACGGCAGCTGCGCGAGCCCGATCAACGTCAGCCGGGTGTTCGCGGGCGGCCCGCTGAAGGGCAAGAGCGTCTGGAAGCTCGCCCGCCAGCTGTTCGAGGCCCGGATGTACGCCGCCGGCCTCCCGTTCGGTCCGTCCCCGGGCGAGGGCTACCCGGACGACCTGGTCCCGCCGTACGAAGTGAACGAGGCCGAGCGGAGGAAGAAGAGGCTCGACCGGAGCAAGCCGCAGGTGCTCCCGCTGCCGTCGGACGAGGCGAACGCGTGACGCAGCGTCACCACGGCGAGCGGGCCGACCGGGTGTCCCGCTTCGACCTGCCGAACCTGGGGTTCGGTGTCGGCCTGCGCAGCCCGCACCACCGGTACGTACTGGACCACCTCGGCGATGAGCTGGGCGCCGAGTGGCTGGAGATCATCTCCGAGAACCACCTCGACTCCCACGGCCACCCGCGTCACGTACTGGACCGGGTCGCCGAGCGGCACTCCCTGGTCATGCACGGGGTGTCGCTGTCGATCGGCAGTGTGGAGCCCCTGGACTTCGACTACCTGAGGAGGCTCCGGCAGCTGGCCGACGCGGTGGGCGCCGCCTGGGTGTCGGACCACGTGTGCTTCACCGGGGTCGCCGGGCTCAACACCCACGACCTGCTGCCGGTCCCCTTCACCGAGGCCGCTCTGACGCATCTGGTGCGCCGGGTCAGGACCGTGCAGGACTTCCTGGAGCGCCCGTTGGTGCTGGAGAACCCCAGCACGTACGTGGGCTTCACCGCATCGACCATGCCGGAGGAGGAGTTCGTCGCACGTCTGGCGGTCGAGGCCGACTGCGGGCTCCTGCTGGACGTCAACAACGTCTACGTGTCGGCCGTCAACCACGACACCGATCCGCGCGCATACCTCGGAGCACTCCCGCACGACCGGGTCGTGCAGATCCATCTGGCCGGTCACACCGACGCGGGCACACATCTGATCGACACCCATGACGGACCGGTCGCACCGGCAGTGTGGGAGCTGTACGACGCGGCGATCGCGCTGACCGGGCCCGTGTCCACCCTGCTGGAGTGGGACGACCGCCTGCCGCCCTTCCCCGAGCTGGTCGCGGAACTCGACAAGGCGCGCCGGCGGGCCCTCGATCCGACCAACGTCCCCGTCGCGACGGGAGTCTGACATGTCGACGGTCGAAGGGGCGCCGGCGCACCTGGCCGAACTCCAGCACTGGCTGCAGGCCGCCGTCCTCCACGCCACCGGCCCGGACCAGGAGGGCGGCGCGGCCGCCGACCAGGTGCTCACACCGTCCGGCCGGCTCACCGCCGGCGAGCGGCTGGACATCTACCGCCGCGGTTACCGGCTGCGCCTGCTGGCCTGCCTGCGCTCCTGCTTCCCCGCGTTGCGCCGACTCCTGGGGCCGGAGGCCTTCGACGCGCTCGCCACCGAGTACCTGAGCACCTGCCCGCCCCGCAGCTGGACCCTGGAGCACTTCGCCGACGGCTTCGCGTCACACCTCGCGACCACCAGGCCCGACCTCGACCCACCGGGCCGCGACGTCGACCCCTGGGTCCAGCTGATCGTCGAACTCGCAGGATACGAACGGGCTTTCGTCGAGGTGTACGACGCCGAGCCGGCCCGCGCGTGCCGCGTGCTGGCCTGTCGGCACCCCGTGCACCGCTACGCGGCCGCGGTGGCCCGCGGCGAGGACCCGCAGCCGCCGGCCGCACGCCCCGTACTCCTGCTGCTGCGCCGCCGGGACCACGGCGTCCACGTCACGGAGCTGACCGAGGACGTCCGGCGCACGCTCCTCGCCTCCTCGAACACCGAGCACCCCGACACCGAGCACCCCGACCGCCCCGACCGGGCCGGTCCGCCATCCGCACTGCCCAGACTGCCCGCACTACCCACACCGCCCGCACCGCCCTCACCGCGCCCAGAGCGCCCGGAACCGAACGGAGCCGAGGTATGACGACCGACGCCACCAAGCCCGCCACCCGCCGCCTTCCCGACATCCCCTTCGCGGTCACCCCGATCGGCACGATCAAGGCCGATCGACCGATCGAGGACATCGACACCTTGCTCGACCACCTGTACCAGGCGGCCCAGGTCGAGCTGTCAACCGTCCCGATGTACCTGTACGCGGCCTACTCCATCGGGACCAAGGGCCACAGCCAGTGGGACCCGGGAATCTCCGCCCAGCGCACGATCATCAGCATCGCGATCGAGGAGATGCTGCACCTGTGCCTGGTGCGCAACCTGATCATCGCGCTCGGCGGAGCGGACCGGATCGTCTTCTACGACCCGGACTTCATCACCAGGTACCCGAGCCTGATGCTCCATCGGACTCCGCCGCTGACCCTCCACCTGGAGCCGTGCAGCAAGGATCTGATGAACCGGGTGTTCCTGCCGCTGGAACTGCCCGCCGAGAAGGGCGCCAAGCCGCAACCGGGCGAGTACAACACGCTCGGCCAGTTCTACAAGGCGATCGAAGTCGGCCTCAAGCACCTGACCGAGGCCGACCCGGACGACGTGTGGAAGTACGCGAAGGCAAACGCCCCCTGGCAGTACGAGAGCGCGTACTGGAACCACGACGGCGGCGGCGAACCCGTGGTCATCACCGACCTCCACACCGCCGAGACCGCTCTGAAGATGGTGGTCGAGCAGGGCGAGGGCGTGGACCCGAAGAAGGCCACCGTCCCGATCGACCCGGTCAACCCGCGCCCCGGCCTCGACGAGCTCTCGCACTACGCGAAGTTCAAGAGGATCGAACAGGGCATCGAGGTCACCGGGCAGGTCCGCAACGTCCCCAGCGATCCCCGGGCGAAGGGCTTCTCCGGACCGGCCGCAGGCCTGGCAGTCCTCTTCAACGCCGCCTACTGCTACACCCTGGCCATGCTCGACAAGCTCTACGACGTCCAGTCGAACTTCAACCCGAACCAGCGGAACACCCGCTACCACCTGGAGCGCACCTTCATCGCCTCGATGAGTGGTGTGCTCTACCCCATCGCCGAACTCCTCATGACGACCCCGGGCAGCGACGACCCCGCCTGGGACGGGACCTGTGCCGCTCCCACCTTCGAGTACTACGACTTCGCCGCCGAGCAGAAGGCGAAGGGGCACCGGACCATGAAGGAGCACCTGCTCTGGCTCTGCGAGACCGCCGTCGTCGACTTCCCCGAACTCGGCGGTGACAACAGCGTCCACTGGCTCCTGAAGAACCTGCCCAGCGTGGATGACATCCCCTCGGATCCCCCCGCCAGCCGCCCGCGCCCGATGCCCAACTGACGGACCGCGACCGGCGCCCCGGCAGGCCCGCTTCGCGACTCGGTGACGTGAGCCGCTCAGCGCAGGCCGGCCACGACGTCCCTGACACGGGACAGTGCTTCCGGCTCCTCGTGGAGAGTGCGTGTGACGAGGGATACCCCTTGGGCCATTGCCTGGGGTGTGCTCCTGCCGTTGAGGGCCATCAGGACCTTGAGCCTGAGGTCGAGGAACTCCTGTGCGCGGCGGCGGCAACCGGAGATCACGTCGTCCAGGCCGCCCTGGAGGTCGAACTCCCGGGCGAGGTGTTCCAGTCGGCGCAGGACGGCCGTCTTGTGTTCCCAGAGGAGGTGGAACTGCCGGTAGTCGATGAGGTGGTCTCCTGCCTCGACGGCCTTCAGATGGCGTATGAACCTGTCGTGGACCTCGAACCCCGACGAGACGGTGAAGTCGGGCGGTTGGGCCTCGGGCTTCGGTGGGGACCACCACCAGTACTCGGTACCGGCGCGGAAGATGTCCAGCTCGGGTGCCTCCAGGTAGCTCGACAGCTCGGTCCACAGCCGCCCGGGATCGAACGCCGGGCGCGTCCGCACACGCTGGAGGAGCTGGACGGGGTAGCGGATCGCGGCGAAGTCGGAGTTCGGTGCCGTCAGGGACAGCGCTCGTTCGAAGGCTTCCTCGAAAGCCCGGTAGCCGAACTTCAGGGTCTGGAACCGCTGGCTTCCGGGCCGTCCGATCGCACCGCCGAAGCCGACGACGCGGAGCTGCTCCGACCGGTCGTCGTAGCCGTGGACGAGAAGCTCATGGACGAAGGGACGCGGCTCCCCCCGCAGGAAGGAGTCGTCCACGAAGACGATGACGTGCCGGCCGGAGTCGATACAGCTTCGGAGGAACGCAACGATGCGGCCGATGCGCCCGGCGGCCGCGCGGTCCAGTGTCCGGGTGTGCAGGACTTCCCGACAGGTCAGTGAGCTGTGGAAGTCCAGGTGTGGCGCCTTCTGTTGGGAGTCGGAACCCATGGCATAGAGCTGGATGTACTGCGAGTAGAACCATGGCCTCATGGCCTCGTCCGCGAGGATCACGCAGAGCGGTAACGCGCCGGCCAGATAGGTGTTGTGATCACTTTGGAGGACGGTCGGGAGTTCGTTCTTTCCTGGCACTGTCGTTGTCACCACCGGATCCGGGACGAAGAACCACTCGGTACCTGCTGCTGGGGCGTGCCTGCCCGTGCGCCGTTCCGGGTCGGGCGGTGGACGGCGCACGGGCATGGCGACGGACCCCTCGCCGTTCGTCCGCTCGGCCCTGGGGCCGTCATGCCCCGGCCCGGGCCGTCGCGGTGGCGTCCGCCAGCCGGGTAGCGGCTTCGGCCGGTGGGGGACGGCCGTTGCCGGGATGCCTGAGCTGGCGGTTCAGTCGGTCAGGGGGCAGCTCCTGCTGGACGCGCTCGGAAGAGCGAGATAAATGGTCCATACCAAAATGGTCCATACCAATGGGAACTTAAACGCTTTAGCAGGCTGGCCATCACAAGTTCATTCGCGCAACGGGAGGTTGGCGGTGTCTTCGCGGCGCGTCCGGCGTCCAGGGGGTGCGGGCGGCTGCGGGCACCTCGGCGAGGGGCCTGCCGGCATCCCGGCGACCACCGTCTGAGCTGCTGATCTTCGGTGGACCGGGATCCGGGCCGGCGGACGGTGGGGCGGCTTGCCACGGGTTTCGGCCTGGGCGATTCCGGAGGAGGAAGGCGGATCCGGGCCTCGGACCGGCACTTCGGGGAAGGTGTGTGAAGCTCGTAGCCCTGGTTGAAAAGGTGGTTGACATATCCTCGACCACTGTCCTTGTACGGGGCGGGCACAGACCGATGACGCAGGAGCTCCGGCATCCACGAGGGATCCGCCGGAGCCGCATGGGCGGGCCGACGCAGATAGCTCCAGGGGGGGCTGCGTCGAGCATTCGGTCATTTCGAATCGATGACATGCCTTCTCCGCGGTCGGCGGGAAGGCGAGCCGAGGCCGTGCGATATCAGGCCTGGATCGATGCCATACCGTCCGCGGACCCGCCGGTGCACCCAGTGCACCGGCGTCCGGCGATGTGAATGAACGGGGTGGATGAGATGGGAAGCAGAACATCAGCGGCTGCCTGCCGGAAGGCCCGCGCTGTACTTCCGGATATCCGGGCTCAAGCTGCCGGGACGGACGACTCCGCCCGGTTCCCGGAGGAGGCTGTCGGGCTCTTGCGGGCGAACGGCCTGATGGGACTTCTCGTACCCGAGGAGTACGGCGGACTGGGAGGAGATCTCGGCGACCTCGTGGCCGTGGCGGGCCTGCTGGCGTCGGGCTGCTCCTCGACGGCGATGATCTGGGCGATGCACTGCCAGCAGGTCGACTGCATCGTGCGCTTCGGCTCGGCGCGGCTGCGGGACGAGCTGCTTCCGCGGCTGGCGTCGGGAGAGGTGTACCTCGCGTCGGTGACCACCGAGCCGGGCAAGGGCGGACACCTGCTCAGCGGGCGAGCCGCCCTGAACGGGGCGGGGGAGCAGCTGGGATTCGAGCGTGAGGCGCCGATCGTCACCGGCGGCGCCCATGCCGAGGGATTCCTGGTGACCATGCGCGAGTCGCCCGACGCCGCCGACCACCGGGTCACCCTGTGCTACGCCGACCGGCACCAGCTTTCCGTGGCCCCCTCGGGCGCCTGGAACACCTTGGGGATGCGGGGTACCGAGAGCCGGGGGATGAAGCTGGCGGGTACGGTGCCTGCCTGGCAGGTCGTGGGGAGTCCGGGCGACTTCAGGACCGTCGCCGTGGAGAGCATGATCCCGGCCGGGCACCTGGCGTGGGCCGTCTGACCGACCTGGTGGCCGAGCGGATCGCACGGGCCAGGATCGATGTCGAACTCGTCGCCGCCTATCTCGGCACCGTCCGGGACGAGATCCTGGCACGTCGGCGAGAGGGGTCGTCACTGAGCGGGACGGCGACCCAGATCCATCTCAACAATCTCAAAGTCGTCTCCTCGGAACTGACGTTCAGGGCCGCGGATCGCCTGCTCCAGATCGCCGGGCTGTTCGAGGGCTACAGCCGGGATGCCGGAATCCCGCTTGAGCGGAACTTCCGCGATCTCCGGTCGGCGCGTCTGAATTTCAACAACGACCGCCTGCTCACCATGAACGGGGCGCTTGCGCTACTCGATCGCGATGTCACCGTCCTGCCCGCTGACCTGATGTCCGTCATCGACTCGGCCGTTGACGACGAGGACGGTCCGCGATGACTTGGCCGGCGGAATTCGAGGAAATTCTCCGTCGGCACCTGCCGATGGCCGACGGGCCGGTCTCGGCAGACGAATTGCTGGCGGACCTGGGTCTGGACTCCCTTGCCATGGTGAATCTGGTGATGGATCTGGAGGAAGGGATGGGCATCTCCGTACCGGACGAGCGGCTCGTTTCCGAAACGTTCAAAACGGCAGGTGCGGTCTGGGCGGCCGTCGCCGACCTGCCGGTCAATTCAGATGCGAGCGGAGGGCGCCATCATGCCTGAATCCCTGTTCAAGCGGGAAGCGAATTCGGCTTCGGCCGTGAATGATTCGGCACTCACCGAGTGCCGTGATCAGGTCATCGCCTCGCTGACCCGATACACGGAGCACGGGCCGACCACCGGCACGACCTGCTACGTCTGGCCGTCATCGGAGTGTCCGGTCGGCTGCGGGCACTGCAACTACGCCGCACCGATGTCCCTAAATCGGTTAAGCAGGTACAGCGTCGCCCGGGATCCGGTTCCGGTCCTGAAGCTGATGAACGGCATGGGACTGTGGAAGGCCGTGCTGTCCGGTGGTGGCGAGCCCATGGTCGAGCCGGAGTTCTGCGAGCGGTTCGTCCATGAGGTCGACTCACCTGGTCTTGAGGAGATCGAGCTCATCACCAGCGCGCATTTCGCCGCGGACGAGGACGAGACCGGTCGGCGGGTGCGCAGCCTGGTGGACGCATGGCGCACCCGGCCCGCGCACCTGGCCAGGGCGAACTTCACCATCCGCATCAGTCTCGACTGGTTCCACGCCCAGCGGATCGGCGTCGAGCCGGCAGCCAGGGTCATCCGCCTGCTCGGTGAGGACGGCCTACGGGACGTCGGCTGCTACGTCAGATCCGTTCTTCTCGACGGTGATTCGACCACCGAGAAGCTCGCGGCGGCGCTCGGCGGAGAGCTCACCGAGATGGACGACTACCAGCGGAGGATTCATCTGCCGGACGGGCGGACAGTCCTCGTCTATTTCAAGAACCTGATCGTCGAAGGCCGGATGAACCAACGGAAGCTGTCCCGGTTGCCGGTCAGCCTTCCCGAGCAGTCCCTGGCCGAGGTGTTCGGCCGGCGGTTCGAGACCGAGCAGGGCAAGAGTGTGCCGGCTCGCACCTACAACGGCCCGCAGGTCCGCCACTTGGAGGGGCTGGCGTGCCTCATCGAGGACGACGGAAGGGTTCGCATCCTGGAAGGAAACGACCCGCACCGATGCCCCAACGTCCGTCAGACGGACGACTGGGAACAGGCCATCGAGTACCTCTACGCCGATCCGCTGACGGTGTACCTGGTCGACAACGGCCCCCAGGACCTGGCGAGGCTCCTGGCCGACGAGTTCCCGGACTCGCTCCGGATGGCCGCCGACACCAACCAGCTCTACCACCTGACCGAGCTCCTTCTGGCCGAACCCGACCGGCGGCTCTACGCGACCCTGCGCGCACTGGAGATCCACCTGGCCGAGGGAAGGGTCACGGCCGATCGCGAGACGGTCGAGCGCGCCTGGGCGTTGTTCTCGGCACGCTCCGAGCAGCGTCCCCCCGGAACCGGGCGGGACTGACATGCGCAACGGAACTCCACCGAACGCCGTCCTGGTCACCGGACCGCCGGGCGCCGGAAAGTCGACGGCGCTGATGGCACTCGACGACCGGCACCCCGATCTGGCCCGCTTCGGCGTGCGGGACTACGGGCTCCGGCTCGCGGCGGCCGGCCACCCGCTCGGCACGCGGATGCGCGAGACCCTGCTGCGTCAGGAACTGCTCCCCGACGAGCTCGTGCGGCTGGAGTTCGCCCACTTCCTCGACCACCTGCCGGCCGCCGTGCGGGTCGTGGCGGTGGAGGGCTACCCCCGCGATCTTCCGCAATGCGACGACCTGCTGCGCACCGCTGCCGACCGGGACGTGCGGGTGACCGGATTCGCCGTCGTGACCGTGCCGGACGGCACGGCACGCACCCGGGTGGCGAACCGCCGTCTCTGTGTGGAGTGCGGAGCGACGACGGACGCCCCGGACGCCCCCGCCTGCCCTGGTTGCGGCGGCGGCGTGATGCGTCGCCGAGACGATGCCGCAGCCAGTTTCGAACGGCGTCTGGCCGACTACCACCGCATCATCGGCGATCTGCGCGCCTATTTCGCCGAGCGATCGCTCCTGCGCGAGGTCGATGGAACGCGCCCGTCGGACGAGGTCCGTGCCGCGCTGTGGGAATCGCTGGACGCCATGGACGCCATGGACGCCATGGACGCCGTGGACGCCGTGGACGCCGACGTGCCCGACTCGACCGATGATCTGACCGATGGTCTGGAGGACTGACCGATGGGCTCGGGTACCGACATGATGGCCCTGCGCAGATCCGCGCTGAGTTCGCTGGCGGACCAACCGCCCGACCAACCGCCCGACCAGCCGCCGCTGGAGCGCCGGACGCCGTTCGCGGGATGGGAGATCGTCCTGGGCGAGGACCTCCCCGCTCCGGTCCACCCGGAGGCGGTCGGCGCGGAACTCGCGTCCGCGATCGTGGACCTGCTGTCCAGGAGCGGCGACCCGGCCGGTCCGGGGGCCGCCCTGGTGAGCGGTGTCCCGCGCCACTTCACGCTGGAACAGGCGCGGACCTATCACCAAGCGCTCTTCCGAGCGGTGTGGGAGGTGTTCCGGCGCCGAACCGCCCGCGGAGGCGAGGAGAGCGACTTCCGGATCAAGGTCGGTACCATCTCGGACGGTGCCATCCCGATCGAGCTCTACGGCACCAGCTGGAGCTTCAAGCGCTTCCACACCGACTGCGATGCGCTGCTCTTCTCGCACCTGTACGGTCCGGTCACCGGTTTCACCGGTGGTGAGCTGCAACTCATCGACATGCGTCCGTACCTGCGTCAGCGTTCGCTGCGCTTCGACGAGGTCTTCGAGTGGTCCGACGAACTCACCGACGGCCGCAAGCCCGTGCTGCGGGCCGACCACTGCGAGTCGGCGTTGGCCGAGTGCGGAACGACCGTCGGGGCGCTGGGGCCCGATCGGATCGTCTTCGTGAACAACCTGCCGACCGCCGGAGTCCTCCACGGGGTGACGCCGGTGGCGATGACGGATCCGGAGGGCTTCCACCGGGAGTACCACCGATGCAGCGTAAAGGACCTCCGACTGTGCTGAGCAGCTTTCCCGGGCGGCGGACCGCCATCATCGCGACACTCGGCCCGGTCAGCGGGACGCGGCCCTGCCTGGAGAACGTCCTGCGGGCCGGTGTGGACGTCGTCCGTCTGAGCATGGGCAACGGCACCCGCGAGCAGCATGCGGCCGCCGTGCGCGACATCCGCGAGGTGTCGGCCGACATCGGCCGGCGGGTCCTTCTGCTCGCCGACCTCCAGGGGAGGAAGAACCGGCTCGGGGCGCTCCCGGACGGCCAGGCGCAGTGGCAACCGGGCGAGGTCGTCACGCTGTGTGCCAAGCCGGTCGAGGCGGCGTCCCATCGCACCTGGACCACGCATCCGTGGCAGCCGGAGCGGCTCCGCCCTGGCGCCGAGGTGCTGATCGACGACGGTGCGATCGTCCTGGCCGTGACGGCGGCATCCGCGTCCGAGCTGCGGTGTACGGTCGTCCAGGGCGGTCCGGTGACGTCGGGCCGCGGCGTCACGATCCCGGGGGCGACCACCGTCCCCGCCGGGCTCTGCGAACGGGACGCCGACGACCTGGAGTTCGCCCGAGCACTCGGCGTCGACCTGGTGGCGCTCTCCTTCGCCGCCTCCGCCGACGACTACGCGGCGGTCCACGCGATCGCGCCCGACCAGCTGGTCATCGGCAAGGTCGAGCACCCCGACGCCCTGGCTTCGCTGCCGTCACTGGCCTCGGCCTTCGACGGTCTGATGGTGGCGCGCGGAGATCTGGCCGTCGAGATCCCGTTCGAGGACGTCCCGATGGCGCAGAAGCGGATCGTGGCGGAGTGCGCCGGCCGGGGCAGGCTCTCCGTGGTCGCCACCCAGCTCCTGCACTCGATGCGCCGGAGCACCCTGCCCACCCGGGCCGAGGTGTCGGACATCGCCAATGCGGTCATCGACGGGGCCGACGCGCTCATGGTGACCGGCGAGACCGGCTACGGCCTGCATCCGGTACGCGTGGTCGAGGTCCTGCACAGGGTCATCGTCCGAGCCGAGCGCTACCGGGACGAGATCAGCGAGGCATCCGACCGCGCCGTCGCGGGTGGTCGAACCAACCCGGACACGCACGGAGGAGAGCAGTGACCGACAGCTCGATCGACGACTCCCTGACGCATGGTTGCCTGGAAGACCTGTCCCCGGAGGCGAGGCTGCTGCTGGCGCTCGCCCGTCCGCGGCTGGAGCCGGCGCAGCAGCAACGGATCTTCCGCTTCCTGACGGCCAACGGCCAGGACCTCGACTGGGGGCTGCTGGTCGACCAGGCGTGCCGGCACGGGGTCCTGCCGCTCATCGGGCGCAATCTCCTGACGTACCGCCTGGTCCACTCCGCGGACGGGCGCAGCCTGGCTCCTTACCGCTGGATCTACGCGTACGCCTACGAGGGGAACCGGCGACGCAACCACGCGCTCGCCGACGAGTACGCCAAGGTGATCCGGGGCCTGAACGCCGGCGGTCTCGACTACGCGATCCGCAAGGGGCCGGTGCTCACCGAGGGCGTCTACGGCGATGTGGGACTGCGCCGGATGGGCGATCTCGACGTGCTGCTGAGCAGGGACTCGCTGCCGGAGTTCACCTCGGTCGTCGAAGGGCTGGGCTACCGGCAGGGTCATCTCTCGGGCAACGCCGAGCTGGTGGTGCCCTTCGACCGGCGGACGCAGATGGTGTGGAAGGTCAGCCTGGCCAATTCGACGCTTCCCTACCTCAAGCCGGCCCAACGTGACGACGTCGAGGTGTTCGTGCTGGATCCGTGCTTCAACGTGTTCCAGCTCGGTTCCGGGGCGGTGGTCGATCCCGCCGAGATCCTGGCCCGCGCGGTCGACGCCGTGCTCTTCGGCGAGGCGAGCCGCAGGCTCGATGCCGTGGACCAGTTCATCGACGTCTGCGTCCAACTGCACGTCGAGGCGACGACGCTGATGTACATCGAGATCGGCAAGGACCTGACGATCCTCAAGTTCCTCGATCTCGTCCAGTTGCTGAACCGGCTGTCCGGCGAACAGCTGGAAACCCTGGTGTCGCGGGTCCGGCGGTACGGCTGTGCGGACAGCATCCGCTACGCGCTGCACCACACCGGGCAGGTGTTCCCCGACGGGGTTCCGCCGGCGCTGACCGCGGAGCTCGGGCCGGCCGATCCGGATCTGCTGGAGACGTACGGCCTACTGGACGGCCGGCCCGACCGCTGGGAACAGGGCTTCGCGGATCGGTTGTTCAACCCCAGGAGGTCGCGGACGCCGAAGGCGCGAAGCACCGTGCCGGGCCCACGGGCCGTGGTGTGACGCGGCTCGGGAACGGGACGGTGCAAGGATGCCGATGACGACGCGCGCTGCGAGGCGACCACCACCGCCGGCCGAGACGCCGCCACCGGTGCCCGGCGGACGGGCCCGAGCCCGCTCGTTGGCCGCCCTCGTCCGGAACGGCTTGCGACCGTACCGACGCGAGCTCGTGTCCCTGATGGCCCTGCAGCTCGTGCAGACGGTCGCCCTGCTCTACCTGCCGAGGCTGAGCGCCGACATCATCGACGACGGCGCGCTCGGTGCCGACCCGGCCTTCGTCCTGCGGCGGGGAGGCCTCATGCTCGTCGTCTCCCTCCTCCAGGTCGGCTGCGCGTTGGGCGCCGTCGGGCTGGGCGCGCGGATCGCGATGGCGGTCGGCCGCGACATCAGGGCGGAGGTCTTCCAGCGGGTGCAGGGCTTCTCCTCCCGTGAGGTCGGCAACTTCGGTACGGCGTCGCTCATCACCCGTACCACCAACGACGTCCAGCAGGTCCAGAACCTGGTGTCGGCGGCACTGACCGGCCTCGTCGCCGCACCGATCACGGCCGTCGGCGGTGTCGTGCTCGCTCTCGGACAGGACGTGCCGATGGCCTCGGCCCTGTTCGCCGTGGTCCCGCTGCTCGGTCTGCCCGTGGCCCTGGTCGTGCGCCGACTGCGGCCGCACTTCGCCGGCATGCAGCGGGGGATGGACGTGGTGAACCGGGTCCTGCGGGAGCAGGTCACCGGTATCCGGGTGATCCGCGCGTTCGCGCGGGACGAGTTCGAGCGGCAGCGGTTCACCCGGGCCAACGCGGAGCTCACCCACCACTCGGTGCGGGCCGGCCTGTTGACGTCCTCGATGTTTCCACTGGCGGCGACGCTGGTGAACCTGTTCGGCGTGGTGCTGCTCTGGCTGGGGGCGTACCGGATCCGGGACGGCGGCCTCCAGGTCGGCGCGCTCACCGCCTTCCTCGGGTACTTGACGCTCATCCTGGTCGCCGTGATCACTGCCACCTTCACGCTCATGGCGGTACCACGGGCCGAGATCTGCGCCGCACGCATTGCCGAGGTCCTCACCACCGAGTCCAGTGTCCGGCCGGCCGGGCAGCCCCTCCACGCCCAGCCGCGGCCGGGGCACCTTGAGCTGCGCGGCGTCTCCTTCCGCTACGCGGGCGCCCAGGAGGCCGTTCTGCGCGACGTGGACCTCACCGCGGCGCCGGGCGAGACGACGGCCGTCGTGGGATCGACCGGCAGCGGGAAGAGCACACTGCTCGGGCTCGTGCCGCGACTCGCCGACGCGACGGCCGGTCAGGTGCGCGTGGGGGGCGAGGACGTACGGGACCTGGACCAGTCGGTGCTGCGTCGTTCGGTCGGTCTCGTACCGCAGAACGCCTCGCTGGTCTCCGGTTCGATCGCTTCGAATCTGCGCTTCGGACGGCCCGACGCCACGGACGAGGAGCTCTGGAACGCACTCGCGGTCGCGCAGGCGAAGGAGTTCGTCGAGGCGCTGGACGAGGGCCTCGACACACCGGTCGCGCAGGGCGGCACCAACTTCTCCGGTGGGCAGCGACAACGGCTCGCGATCGCCAGGGTGCTGGTGCACCGTCCGCAGATCTATCTGTTCGACGACGCGTTCTCGGCGCTCGACTCCACCACCGAGGCGCGGCTGCGCGCGGCCCTGGCCGTGGAGGCGGCCGGCGCCGCGGTCGTCGTGGTGGCACAGCGGGTGGCAACCGTGCGGCACGCGGACCGCATCGTCGTCCTGGATGCCGGGGCGGTGGTCGGTACCGGGACTCACGACGCGTTGCTGGCCTCGAATCCGGTGTACCGCGAGATCGTCGCATCCCAGCTGGACGAGGAGCGGACGACGTGAGCGTCGGACGGTCGAAGAGGGCCCGGACCGCGTCGGGTACGCCCACGGGCCCGCCGCGGGGCGAATTCCTGGCCACCGCGCGTCGGTTGCTGGAACTGGTGGGCCTTCAAAGGCCGTTCGTGCTGATGCTCGTCCTCGGGCTCGCGAGCATCACGCTGAACGTGGCCGGACCCCTGCTGTTGGGGCGCGCCACCGACCTGATCGTGGCGATGGCAACGGCGCCGCGGCCGTCGGGCTCCGGCCCGGGGCAGGGCGGCGGCCTCGCCCCCGTGGCCGTGGTCCTCTCGCTCGCACTCGGTGTGTACGGCCTCTCCGGGCTCTGCTGGGTACTGCAGGGCCGACAGGCGACCAAGGCCATCCAGCGTTCCGCCTACCGGCTCCGTTCGGACGCCGAGGCGAAGTTGGCCCGGCTTCCGCTCGCCTACTTCGACACGCATCGGCGCGGCGAGGTCCTCAGCCGGATCACGCACGACGTCGACAACATCGTCCAGACCCTGCAGCAGACCCTCAGCCAGCTGACCAATTCGGTGCTGTTGATCCTGGGCCTGGTGGTGGTGATGCTCCGGCTGTCCCCACTGCTCGCGGTGATCGCCCTCACGGTGGTGCCCGCGGCGATGACGGCCACCGCGCTGCTCGGCCGACGGGCGCAACCCCGCCTCACCGAGCAGTGGAACGCGATGGGCCGGTTGAACGCCCACGTCGAGGAGATGTACGCCAGCCACACCCTGGTCAAGGCGTTCGACCAGGGCGAGCGATCGGCGGCAGTCTTCCGGGAGCACAACGAGGCCGTGTTCAGATCCGCCTACCAGGCACAGCTGTTCAGCGGAAGCAGCCAGCCGGTGATGACCTTCGTCAACAACCTGGGCCATGTCGTGGTCGCCGTGGTCGGCTGCCTGCGGGTGATCTCCGGAACGATGTCGATCGGCGACGTCCAGGCGTTCATCCAGTACACGCGGCAGCTCAGCGGACCACTGACCCAGGTGACCAGTCTCGCCGGGGTGGTGCAGTCGGGCGTCGTCTCGGCCGGCCGGGTCTTCGAGCTGCTGGACGCCGTCGAGGAGACGCCGGACGCCGTCGAACGAGGGCATGTCGTGGGTCGGGGTCTGATCCGCTTCGAGTCGGTCGGCTTCAGGTACGAGCCGAAGAGCCCGCTGATCGAGGACTTCTCGCTGACGGTCGAGCCCGGGAGGACGATCGCCGTGGTCGGGCCCACGGGCGCCGGCAAGACGACCCTGGTCAACCTGCTGCTGCGCTTCTACGACGTCACCGGAGGGCGGATCACGCTCAACGGAGTCGACCTCAGGGAGCTGCAGCGCGCCACTCTGCGGCGTCACATCGGCGCGGTGCTCCAGGACACCTGGCTCTTCGAAGGATCGATCGCGGACAACATCGGGTACGGCCGGGAGGGCGCCACCCGGGAGCAGATAGAGCTGGCTGCCAGGTCCGCCCACGCGGACCACTTCATCCGCACGCTGCCGGACGGGTACGACACCGTACTCGACGGCGAGAACGCCGGGATCAGCGCGGGGGAAAGCCAGTTGATCACCATCGCCCGGGCGTTCCTGGCCGACCCGGCGATCCTGGTGCTCGACGAGGCCACGAGCGCGGTGGACACGCGGACCGAGCTGCTGGTCCGACGGGCCATGGCGCGGCTGAGCGAGGGGCGCACCTGCTTCGTGATCGCCCACCGACTGTCCACGGTGCGCGACGCGGACGCCATTCTCGTCCTGCAGAACGGCTCGATCGTGGAACAGGGACGGCACCCGGAGCTGCTCGCCGCCGGTGGCGCGTACGCCCGTCTGTACCGGGCGCAGTTCGCCCAGCCGGGCGCGGACCTTCCCCGGTAGGGCGGGTCCGGTGGATCGTGGCGGACCCGCAGAAATCCACCGGACGCGCAGAAATCCACCGGACCCGCAGGGATCCACCGGACGCGCCCTGGCCCTGGACCAAGGACATGACACGACAGCCGGTCGCCGGTCGCTCCCGGCCCGCGCCGCACCCGCGTTGAACGGAGGAGGACATCCATGGAGCACCCCGTCGACACCGGCGTCCCAGCATGCCGGTCTCGAAGCGCCGGACTGCACCGGCTGCCGATGCTCGCCGACGAGGCGCCGTCGGCGGTCCGCCGTGCTCTGAGGGGGACCGAGCGCGCGGGCCGGGGCGGGGAAACGGGGACCGTCTGGGCCCGCGTCAGTGAGCTGGCGGCCGAGGACGCGTGCCGCGTCGCCGTGGTGGCGGATTCGGAGGAGATCACCTACCACCACCTGTGCGTCCGGGTCCGTCAGATCCGTGCAGCCCTCCTCGGCGAAGGGTGCGGCTCCGCCGACCGGATCGCCGTCGCCGGCCCCCGGGGCGCGGACACCGTCGCCGTGTTCCTGGCCGTCGAGAGCCTGGGCGCGACGTACGTGCCGATCGATCCCGGGTGGCCCGAGGCCCGGCTGGCGGAGGTGCTGGAGAACGCCCGGCCCCGATGCCTGTTCCTGCTCGACGCCCTGTCGGGGGCGGCCGGGAGCCCGCTCCGCGCGGCGGCGGCCGAGGCCTCCATCGCGGTGCTGACGCCACCGGGGTCCACAGCCGAGGCGCCATTGTTCGCGCCGTCGTTCGCGCTGTCGACCGAACCGCCGGACGACGAGGCGCGCTATGTCATCCACACCTCCGGAACCACCGGCCGGCCGAAGGGCGCGGTGGTGGAGCAGCTCGGGATGATGAACCACCTCCGGTCGATGGTCGGCGCGCTGCGGCTGACAGCATCGGACCGGGTCGCCTTCACCGCGCCGCCGGTCCACGTCATCTCCGTCTGGCAGATGCTCGCCGTCCTGCTCGTGGGCGGGTCCGTCGTGGTGGTTCCCGAGGCGGACCTCCGGTTCGCCCGCCGCCTCGTGGGCTACGCCGAGAGCCGGGGGATCACCGTGATGGAGCTGGTCCCCACCGTGGTCGGCTGGATCGTGCGAGACGCGCAGGCGGCCCGCCGCTCCGGCCCGGCCCTGCCCGACCTGCGATGCCTCGTCTCGACGGGTGAGCGGCTCGACCCCGGGCTGGCGGCGGCGGTCCTACGAGCGCTTCCGCAGACCGACCTCCTCAACGCCTACGGGGCGAGCGAGTGCTCCGACGACGTCGCGCTCCACCACGTGAGGCCGGCGGACCTGGCCCTGCCGCAGCTTCCGGCCGGTGGCCCCCTACCCGGCATAGCCCTCTATCTGCTGGTCAGGGAAGACGGTGGATGGAGGGCGGCAGAGCCCGGCGAAGCAGGAGAGCTGTGGGTGGGCGGGTGCGCTGTGGGGGCGGGCTACGTCAACGACCCGGAGCTCACCGGTGCATCGTTCTTCGTCGACGAGTTCGACCCCCGCTCACCCACCGGCAGGCTCTACCGCACGGGGGACACGGCCTACTTCGCCGATGGGCTGGTCCACTGCACCGGGCGCGCCGACCGGCAGGTCAAGCTCGCCGGCGTCCGCGTCGAGCTGGACGAGGTGGAGGCCGCCGTCTCCGGAATACCCGGTGTGACGGAGTGCGCGGTGGTCGCAGAGGGCGCCGGAGGCGAGGCACGGCTCGTCGCCTACTACGCGGCGGAGCCGGGGACGCTTCAGGACGACCTGTTCGCATCGCTGCGGTCGAGCCTGCCGAATCCGATGCTCCCTCGGCGCTGGGTGCGGCTGCCGGGCCTCCCCCGGAACGGGAACGGCAAGGTCGACTACCGCTCGCTCCACCAGCCGTCCGGGTAGCGGGGGCGCAAGCGTGCGGCCACCAGGTCGTGATACCGCCGTGAGTCCGCTCACCGGCAGGCCTCGCCCGTGGTGGTGCCGGAGAGGGATCCGGGCCAGTGGTTGGTCCGGCTCAGGTCGCAGATGCGGTCGGCGGTCCGGTCGGCGTCCGTGGGCCACAGCCGTGCTCCGTCGCCGGCGGCGGTGAGGAGCGTGCTCTGGTCGGGGCTGAAGGCGGCCGTGTGCACGGCTCTGGTGTGACCGACGAGCAGTGCCTTGACCTGCTGTGATGCCACGTCCCACAGGCACACCGTGCCGCTGGCGTCCGTGCTGGCCAGCGTGCGGCCGTCGGAGCTGAAGGTGACGGAGAAGACGGTGTTGATGTGGCCGGTGAGGGCGGCGACCGCCCGGCGCTGCGCCACGTCCCACAGGCGCACGGTGGCGTCGGAGCTGCCGGTGGCCAGGGTGCGGCCGTCGGGGGAGTAGGCCAGGGACGCGATGGCGTTGGTGTTCTCGGACAGTACGGCGAGGGTGCGGTGCGTGGCCACGTCCCACAGGCGCACCGTCCCGTCGTATCCGGCGGTGGCCAGCGTGCGGCCGTCGGGGGCGAAGACGGCCTTGGAGACCAGGCTGGTGTGCCCCTGGAGGACCGCTGTCGTCTGGTGGGTCGCCACGTCCCACAGGCGGACGGTCGTGTCGAGGCTGCTGGTGGCCAGGGTGCGGCCGTCGGGGGAGAAGGCGACGCCCGACACCTGGTCGGTGTGGCCTTCGAGCGTGGCCACCGGGCGGCCTGACGCGGCGTCCCACAGCCGCGCCGTGCGGTCGGAGCTCGCGGTGGCCAGCAGGAGGCCGTCCGGGGAGAACGCCAGGTGCATGATGTCCTGGCTGTGCGCCGGGAAGGTCACGAGGGGGCGGGGCGGGGTGGTGGTCCACAAGGTGACGGAGCCGTCGGTGTGGCCGATGGCGAGTGTCCGGCCGTCGGGGGCGTAGGCGGCGACGGTCGCGACGGCCTCCAGGTCGTTCGTCGCGCTGAAGGTGGCGGCGATCCGGCGGGTCTTGAGGTCCCACGTGTGGACGATGTGATCGGTGGCGGTGGTGGCCAGCTCGTTGCCGTCGGGGGAGAGCGCCAGCGCGGGGGCGGACGTGTTGGTCTCGTGGAGGGTGGCGGTCAGCCGGCGCTCGGCCACGTCCCACAGGGCGACCGTGTTGTCCTGGCCGATCGTGGTCAGGGTGCGGCCGTCGGCGGTGAACGCGGCCTGGCTCACCTCCTGGGTGTGCCCGTTGAGGATGGTCGTGGTGTCGTGCGATGCCAGGTCCCACAGCCGTACGGTGCGGTCGGCGCCGGCGCTGGCCAGGGTGCGGCCGTCGGGGCTGAAGGCGACCGTGCCGACGGTGCCGGTGTGGCCGGTCAGGGTGGCGAGCAGGCGGTGGGTGGTGGTGTCCCACAGTTTCACGGTGTGGTCGGCGCTGCCGGTGGCCAGGGTGCGGCCGTCGGGCGCGTACGCCACCGCTCGTACGGCACCGGTGTGACCGGTGAGCGTGGTGAGGGCGCGCTGGGACGCCACGTCCCACAGCCGGGCGGTCTGGTCGTACCCGGCGGTGGCCAGGGTGCGGCCGTCGGGCGAGAACGCCGCCGAGGAGACGACGCCGGTGTGGCCGGTGAGGATGCCCGTCGTGCGGCCGGAGGCGACGTCCCACAGCCGTACGGTGCGGTCGGTGCCGGCGCTGGCCAGGGTGCGGCCGTCGGGGCTGAAGGCGACCGTGTTGACGATGCCGGTGTGGCCGGTCAGGGTGGCGAGCAGGCGGTGGGTGGTGGTGTCCCACAGTTTCACGGTGTGGTCGGCGCTGCCGGTGGCCAGGGTCCGGCCGTCGGGCGCGTACGCCACCGCCGTCACGGCGCCGGTGTGACCGGTGAACTGGTTGGAGGAGTACGCGGCGTAGGCGCTCAGCAGGCTGCTGCGGGCCTCGGTGCTGTGGGCCGCCCGGTAGCCCTCCAACGCGACCAGCGCCGCGGCCTCGGGCTGCGTTTCGAGGAGTTGCCTGGACTGGGCGGCCCGTTCGCGGGAGACCGCGATGCGGCGCTGCGCGTCGGACTGCGCCCCCTGGACGAACGCGGTCACCGCCAGCACCAGGGAGAGCACGGTCAGGACGGCCAGCGCCACGACCGTCCGGCGCCGGCGGCGGCCACGCTGGTCGTCCGCCGCGGTGCTGGCGTCCAGGAAGGCGGACTCCAGCCGATTGAGCGCCGCGCCGCCGGTACGGGACCAGCCCCGGGCGGTGGCGAGCTGCGCTCCCCGGTACAACGCGCCCGGGTCGCGGCGGAGTTCGTGCCAGGTCAGGGCGGCCTGGGTGAGCCGGCGGTGCGTCCGCAGGGCCTCGCGATCGACGTCGAGCCAGTGGCGCAGCCGCGGCCAGGCGCGGATGACCGCTTCGTGGGCGACGTCGACGGTGCCGTCGGCCAGGACGATCAGGCGGGCGGCGGCGAGCCGGTGCAGGAGGTCGTCGACGGTCGCGGCGTCGGCGAGGCCGTCGAGTTCCTCCCGGGCCAGGCGGCGGCGGGTGTCCTCGGTGCCCTCGCCCGGGGCGGTGAGCCGGAGGAACAGCAGCCGCATGGCCTCCTGGTGGCCCGGCGGGAGACCGGCGTACATGGCCTCGGCGGTCTGGGTGATGGCTCCCCGCATGCCGCCGGTGGCCCGGTAGTCGGCCAGCCGCAGGACGGCCCCGCGGCGCCTGGTCCAGGTCTCGCGCATCGCGTGGGCCACCAGCGGCAAGGCGCCGGGCTGGCCGGTGGCCTCCGCGAGGACGGCCTCCAGCAGGTCGGGGTCCACCACGACGCCCGCTCGGGCCGCGGGTTCGACGACGATGTCCCGCAGCTCGGCCCGGGTGGGTGCGCCGACCGGCAGCTGGGCGCCGGAGCGGAGGGCGGCGGCCAAGGCGGGGTGGGCGAGGCAGCGGTCGTAGAAGTCGGCGCGCACGCTGATGACGACCCGTACCCGGGCCTCGGCTGCGCCGGCGGCCCCGTCGCCAGTTGTGCGCTCGCCGGCCGTCCAGGCCAGGCAGGCCAGGGCCGCCTCCCGCTCCCCGGCGTCCGCGCAGGTGGTGAAGAGCTCCTCGAACTGGTCGACGACGAGGACGACGCGCCGGTCGGCGGGCTGCGTGACCAGCCAGGTGTCCAGCGCGATCCCCAGGGCCGCGGGCTCGTCGGCCAGCGCGCGGGACAGCGCCTCCGCGTCACCGCCCGTCAGCGCGCAGACCGCCAGGGCCAGCGCCCGCAGCGGGCGGTCGCCGGGAACCAGCGGCGCGGTGTGCCAGGCCTCGTCGAGCCGGGGAAGCAGCCCCGCCCGCAGCAGCGAGGACTTGCCGCTGCCGGAGGCGCCGACGACTGCCGTCAGCCGGTGCTCACCCACGTGCCGGACCAGGTGGCTCACCAGTTCCGACCGGCCGAAGAAGATGTCGGCGTCCCCCGTGCCGAACGCGGCCAGTCCCAGGTACGGGCTGAGAGCGGGGCCGCCCCCGTCCGCACGGTCCGTACCGCCGTCCTGCGCCGTGGCGGACGGCCCTTGGACGGCCCGGGACGCCGCCTGCCAGCGGGCCTCCCACTCCGCCTGCTCCCCGCCGCACACCCGCGCGTAGGCGAGCACCACGGCCAGCGACGGCAGGCGCTCACCCTTCGCCGCCTCCGCCAGCGTGCTGGCGGAGTAGTGCGACTCCTTCGCCAGCACGCGGTAGCTCGGTGCGCCCGACCGGTCCCGCAACTGGCGCAGCTCCCAGGCGAGCCGCTCCACCGGACCGGCCTGCGGATCCACGAACCGCTCCGGTCTGCCCAGCCGGGCCTTGCGCCGTGTCCCGTTCGGCCGCGTGTCCACGTTCACCACCCCTGGCAGGCCTCTCCCGCCCCCTCACATCGTTGTCCGACTTGAATGTCCTGCCCAGAGGGCTCTTTCGGACAATGCGCCGCCGCTGCAGAGTTCTCGGCATCGGGGGGTTCGCCGGAACACCTCGTGGCGTTCGGGGGACGGCCCGGTGGGCAGCCGCTCGCTACCGGGCCGAGCGCCTCAGGTGCCGCCGCGCAGGTGCCGCCGCTCAAGTCGGCACCTGCGCGGAGGACCCGTCGTCAGCGCGAAAGGCACCCGCCGGTCGCCGGCACACCTGTGACGCAGCTCACTGGAACTGCTTCGTGGTGGCAGGACAACCAGAGGTGTGGACTATTCGCTGCACGAACGGATCAGAGCCGGGGACCCGGACGCCTTCCGGCAGTTGTTCCAGGAGCACTCGCGCGCGGTTCTGGCACACGCGGTCCGGGTGAGCGGGGATCGCGCCGGTGCCGAGGACGTCATGGCGGTGGTCTTCCTGGAGGCCTGGCGCCTGCGGGACAAGCTCCGCGACGAAGGGGTCACTCCGCGCCCGTGGTTGATGGGCATCACCGTCAACGTGCTGCGCAACCGGGCCAGAGCCGCCCGTCGGCACGCGGCCGCCCTCGCCCGCATGCCGCTCGCCGAACCCGCCCCGGACTTCGCCGACGAGCTGGTCGGTCGGA
Organism: Kitasatospora sp. NPDC058492; assembly: GCF_042720685.1. Classification (NCBI taxonomy): domain Bacteria; kingdom Bacillati; phylum Actinomycetota; class Actinomycetes; order Kitasatosporales; family Streptomycetaceae; genus Kitasatospora; species Kitasatospora sp. NPDC058492. The sequence goes on along the minus strand of NZ_JBHXMU010000006.1, from coordinate 72,548 downwards.
TCGCCGACCGCGATCAGCTGCTGGCCGCCAAGACGGCGTTGGAGAAACTGCGTCGTGGGGAGCGCGAGGTGTTCTCGCTGTGCGTGTGGGCGGACCTCAGCTACCCCGAGGCCGCCGAGGCCCTCGGCATCCCGGTCGGCACCGTGCGCTCCAGGCTCTCCAGGGCCCGGACCCGGCTGCGTGCCCTGGCCGACAAGGAACTGCGGCAGGCCTCGAAAACTCGCCGGGAACCCCTGCGGGCAGCCGGACAAGTACAGGGTGGCCGGATGGTTCCGGCCCGGTCGAACAAGGAGTGAAGCAGATGACCAGCATCCCGCAGCGGCGGCAGCCGCTCGATGACACGGAGCTGAGGCACCTGCTGCCGGCGGCCGGAGCACCTGCCGTCCCGCTCGGCCGGCAGCGCCAGATCGAGGAGTTCCTGATGAACGAGATCACCCGTACCACCGAAGCCGCAGTGCCGGTCCGCCCCGAGGCCAGGAAGCGTCGGCGGCTGCTGATCGCCGTACCCACCACGGTGGCGGCCCTCGCCCTCGCCGCCACCGTGGCGGCCACCACGCTCGGCAGCCCGGGAGCAACCCCCGCGGGCAGTGAGCGCATCGCCGCGCCCGTCATCCAGGTCTCGGCGGGCGACACCGCAGGCCTGGCCGGCGCGGTGGAGCGGATCTCGCTGGCCGCCAAGGCCGCGCCGGACGTCGTCCTGCGCCCGGGGCAGTACGTCTACATCGAGAGCACCGTCTCCCACCTCGCGGGCTCCGTCGACCTCAGCAGCGGCACGTCGAAGGTGTGGGTCGAGAAGCCCCACCAGCGGCAGATCTGGCACTCGGCCGACGGCCGCACGGGCTGGCTCACCGAAGAGGGCAAGTCCCCGGAAGGCGGCGCGGCACTCTCGGCGGACAGCGGCAACCACCTGAACGCACCCTCCTACGACTACCTGCGCACCCTGCCCACCGACCCGCAGGAACTGCTGCAGAAGATCTACACCGAGACCAAGGGAAGCGGCAGCGGGCCGGACCAGCAGGCGTTCGTCACCATCGGCGACCTGATCCGCGAGCAGGCCGTCCCCGGCGAGCTCGCCGCTGCGCTCTACCAGGCTGCGGCCCGCATCCCCGGTGTCGTCCTCGTCGACAGCGCCACCGACGCCGCCGGGCGCACCGGCATCGCGATCGCCCGTACCAACACCGCCACCGGTTCCCGCGACGAGATCATCTTCGACCGCAGCTCCTACACCTTCCTGGGCGAGCGCAGCGTCCAGGTCACCGAGGTCTCCGGGGTCAAGCCCGGCACCGTCATCGCGAACACCGCCGTCCTCAAGCGCGCCGCCGCCGACGCCCCCGGCCGCCAGCCGGGCAACGCCCAGGCCTGACCGCACCCGCGCGTCGCTCCGCCCGTCGTTCCGGCCCTCGTTCTCGGGCCGGGGCGGCGGGCGGAGCCGTGTGAACGGAGTCGGACAGAGAGCTCTAGGCCCTGTCCGGCGGATCATGGCGTCGACGGGGTGTGGGCCTTGATCGTCCATCTGGCTCTCGTGATGCAATGTTGCTTATGGCAACGCTTCTTGATGTGGCACAGAGGTTCCGTTCCCTGCATGTACCTGGCACGCCGCTGGTCCTGCCCAATGCGTGGGACGGTGCTTCCGCTTGTGTGGTGGCGGACGCAGGTGCTGTTGCGATCGCGACCACCAGTGCCGGGGTCGCCTGGTCACTCGGCCGCGGCGACGGCGATCACATGACCCGCGACCAGGCGCTCGGCGCGATCGCCCGGATCACGGCCGCTGTTGACGTACCGGTCACCGCCGACATCGAACGCGGCTATGCGACCGGCCCTGACGGCGTGGCCGAGACTGTCCGAGGCGTCCTCGCGGCCGGAGCCGTGGGGATCAACCTCGAGGACACCCTGCGCCCCGTCGACGAGCAGGCTGAGCGGATCGCAGCCGCCCGCAGGGCCGCGGACGAGACCGGCATCCCGCTGTTCATCAACGCCCGCATCGACACGCACCGCCTGCCGCCAGGTGACCACACGGCCTGGCTGGACGAGACGCTCACCCGCGCCCGCGCCTACGCGGCAGCCGGCGCGGACGGCATCTTCGTCCTCGGCACGCCGGACGCCGAGACGGTCAGGGCGCTCGTGGGCTCTCAACCCCTGCCGGTGAACGTCCTGGCCGGCCCCGGCGCACTCCCGGTCTCCGAGCTCGCCGAGGCGGGAGCCGCCCGCATCAGTGCTGGATCCTCCATCGCCGAGGCGGCGTACGGGCTGGTCCGCCGGGCTGCCCGCGAACTGCTGGAGAATGGCACGACGACCACACTGGAGGGCGGATTCGACTACGCCACCCTCAACGCGCTGCTCCTGGCCGAGCCCGCGCACTGAGACGCGGTCAGGGGCGCAGCCACAGCCTGATCGCCGCTACGGTGACGGTTCCGTGGAAGACGTAGGCCCGCTTGTCATGGCGCGTCGCCACGGCCCGGAAGCTCTTGAGGCGGTTGATCGTGCGCTCGACTTCGTTGCGGCGCTTGTACATCTGCTTGTCGAAGCCCGTGGGTCGGCCTCCTCTACTGCCGCGGCGCCGGCGGTTGGCCCGCTGGTCCTTCGGTTCGGGGATGGTGTGCTTGATCTGGCGTCTGCGCAGGTAGCGGCGGTTACGGCGGGAGCTGTAGGCCTTGTCGCCACCGAGGTGGTCGGGCCGTGTGCGCGGATGGCCACCGCCGGTGCGCTTGACCCGGATGCGCTCCAGCACGGGGATCAGCTGCGGGCTGTCGCCCCACTGGCCCGGTGTGATCAGCAGGGCCAGTGGGCGAAGGCCGCCCTCCCCGGCAAGGCGGAGCTTGCAGGTCAAACCGCCTCTGGAGCGTCCGAGTCCTTCGTCGGGACGGTGCTGCCGGGGCGTCGATCTTCGCTTGGGGAGCCGTGGCGGCCTGCGCGGTGCTCCGGCAGCGTGCTGGTGGGCACGACACGAGGTGGAGTCCACGCCGACCATGCTCCAGTCGATTCGCCCCTGAGCGTCGGCGTCGGTCAGGACGGCCTGGTAGAGGGCTTCCCACGTGCCGTCCGCTGACCAACGGCGGTGGCGCTCGTAGACGGTTTTCCAGTTCCCGAACCGCGAGGGCAGGTCCCGCCACGGGACGCCTGTGCGTATTCGGAAAAGGATCCCGTTGATCACCTTCCGGTGATCGATCCAGCGCCCTCCGCGGCAACCGGACTTCGGCAGCTGCGGCCCCAACCGCCCACTCCTCGCTTGCCAGATCGCCCCGCCCCACAAGCAATAATCATCCAAGAACGAGGCCGTCACGTGATCCGCCGGAAAGGGCCTAGGGCGTGTCTTCAAACTCCCGTCGTCCGCCCGGAGGGCGGGCGTGGCGGCGTTGGGGTGCGTGCATCGCAAGGCGGAGGAGGGAGTCCATGCGGAGCATCGGCGACTGACGACAACGCGGCGAGGTGCGTGCCCCAACGCCGGCGCGCAGGCGGGAGTTTGAAGACGCGCCCTAGCGGCGGGCGAGGCCGTCGATCATCAGGGAGACGGTGAAGTCGAAGCGGTCGTGGCCCGTGCCGGCGGTGATTTCGGCGGCGTGGCGGGTGGTGTGGGGGAAGGCCGCGGCGGGCAGGGCGGTGAGGCGGCGCAGTAGTTCGTCGCGGTCGAGGACCCACGCGTCGTCGTCGTGTGCCGCTCGCTGGCGCACGATCGAGACTTCGAGGCAGTAGGCGGCCACGTACAGCAGGAGCGCGTCGACGGCCCAGGCGGCGGCCTGTGGGGCGACGCCGCCGGCGAGCAGGATCGCCAGCATCCCTTCGCTGACGCGCATGGTTTCGAGGTCGGTGGGGGCCATGGCGAGCGCGGCGCGGGAGATCCCGGGGTAGTCCAGGTACTGGTCGCGGATCTGGGTGCAGACGCCGCGGATCTGGTCCCGCCAGGCCGTGGGGTCGGGCTCGGGCAGGGCGAGCGCGGCGCACAGCCGTCCGATGAGCAGCTCGTCGAGGTCGGCCTTGTTGACGACGTGGGCGTAGAGCGAGGCGGGTCCGGTGTCGAGGGCGCCGGCGAGGCGGCGCATGGTCAGTGCCTCGTAGCCCTCGGTGGCGATGACGTCCAGCGCGGTGTCGATGACCTGGTCCACGGTGATGGGGGCCTTGCGGCGCCGCGGCCTGGGGTCGGTCTCGGCGTCGGGGTTCGGCGGCTGGTGGCGTGCCGCGCGTCGCTCTCTCGGGTTCACCGGACCATCATAGCTTGACACGAACGCCGTTCGTTTATAGAACACTGTTCGTGACTACGAATGTGAACCAGGATTCGAACCAGGCCGTGAGCCGGGACGTGCAGCGGGACGTGGACGTGGACGTGACCGTCGTCGGCGCCGGGCCGGTGGGCCTCGTGCTCGCCGCCGAGCTGGCGCTCTCCGGGGCGACGGTGCAGGTGCTCGAACGGCTCGCCGAGCCGGACCGGTCGATGAAGGCGGGGGCGGTCAACGTCCCGACGGCCGAGGCGCTCGACCGCCGCGGCCTGCTGCCGGCCGCCGAACAGGTGCAGCGGGAGCAGCTCGAACGGGTCGGGTCGTTCGCCCGCGCGGTCGACCAGCCGCCCGGCGGCGGCCGGCCGCCGCGCGCACCCCGCTTCACCGGGCACTTCGCCGGGATGGTCCTCGACGCCGACCTCGTGGACTGGTCCGACGCCGACCTCGCCGCGCACACCGCCGTCGACGGAGCGCGGATGGTGCCGCAGCGCGAGCTGGAGGCACTGCTGGCCGGCCAGGCCGCGCGCCTGGGCGTGGCGGTGCGTCGCGGGGTGGAGGTCACCGCGCTCGAAGACACCGGCGACGGCGTGCTCGTCACCACCACCGCCGGCACGGTGCGCACCGGATGGCTGGTCGGGTGCGACGGCGGGCGCAGCACCGTGCGCCGCCTCGCGGGCATCGGCTTCCCCGGCACCGACCCCGAACTCACCGGACACCTGGCGGTCGTCGACATCGCCGACCCCACGGTGCTCGCGGACGGATGGGCGTGGTCGACCCGGGGCGCCTACCGCTACGGGCCGCAGCCCGGGCGGGTGGTCACCGTGGAGTTCGACGGCGGCCCCGCCGACCGCTCCGCGCCGGTCACCCTTGAGGAGGTGCAGAGCAGCCTGCGCCGGGTCTCGGGCACCGACGTCACCCTCACCGCGCTGCGCGGCCCCGCGACCCACTGGAGCGACAACGCCCGCCAGGCCGCGGCCTACCGCTCGGGGCGGGTGCTCCTGGCCGGCGACGCCGCGCACGTGCACTCGCCGTTCGGCGGCCAGGGGCTCAACCTCGGGGTCGGCGACGCGATGAACCTCGGCTGGAAGCTCGGCGCCGTGGTCGCCGGGTGGGCGCCCGAAGGGCTGCTCGACACCTACGACGCCGAGCGCCGCCCCCTCGGCGCCTGGGTGCTGGACTGGACGCGGGCCCAGATCGGGGTGATGCGCGGTGACGCCAAGTCGGCCGCGCTCCGGGAGGTCGTCGCCGACCTGCTGGGCACCGGGGCGGGCGCGACCCACGCGGTCAAGAAGATCTCCGGGGTGACGCAGCGCATCGACCTGCCCGGCGACCACCCGCTGGTCGGGCGGTACGTCCCCGACCTGTGGCTGGGGGACGGCTCCCGGCTGGTCGACCACGGCCACGGCGGCGGGTTCCTGCTGCTCGACCGCACGGCGGACGGCGCGTTCACCCGCCTCGCCTCGGACTGGACCGGGCGGGTGACCGTTGTGACCGCTGTGGCCGACGACAGCGCGACACCGACCGGAGTCCTCGTCCGCCCGGACGGAGTGGTCGCCTGGGCCTGCGACACCACCAGCACCGCCACCGGGGCCGCCGCCGACGCCGCCGCCCTCGAAGCCGCCCTGCACCGCTGGGCGGGCGCCCCGTCCCCCTCGCCGGGGCCCGAGCCGGTGCGCTGAACTTCGAGCCCTCCGACCGCCCCCGGAATCGGGACGGCTGCACGGACGCCCGATGCCCCGGTTGGCGCGTCGGCGGCGATCGGGCCGAACTCGGCCGCGAAAGGAGCCCGATGAAGCAACGCCCGAGAGCGCCGACGAGGACACTGTGAACCGCCGGACCCCCCGCCCTGAAGACGGTCCGGGAGATCTGGAAACGCTCGATGCCTGAGTCCGTAAGGTCCTTGACGCGCGAGACCTCTTGCGAACCGCCACTGCGAACTCCCTAGAGCACTCAACCTGTGTCCTAGGTCAGAAGGTAGAGCGAGGAGAAGTGCTGTCGGCTTCAACGTCGGTTCACTAGTGTGCTCCTGAGTGACTATCACCTCGACCGAGGAGTAGCGCATGGCCGGCTCCAAGACGTTCACCGCGATCGCCGATCACTACCGGCAGGCGATACTCACCGGCGAACTCGTTCCAGGCGAGAAACTCCCGACCAACAGGGAGATGTGCCAGCGGTGGAACGTCGCAGCGGCAACCGTCAGCAGGGCCTTGAACCAGCTGATGGTGGAAGGGCTCATCAGGACGAGTCCGCGTGGCACGTTCGTCGCGGACGAGGTGACGTCGACCGCGACGGGACGGGACCGGCTGACCACGGTCCAGCGGCTCAGGTCCAGCCTGATGGAGGGCGAAACCAGCCGGGTCACGGCCGCCGAGCTGGTGGTGCCCCCGTTGTACGTGCAGGACATCTTCAACCTTGATCCCGGCGATCAGCTGGTCAGGCGCGAGTACATCGCGGGCCGGGGCCGGAGCCGGACCATGCTGGCGGTCGTCTGGTACCCGGCGCACTTCGCAGCGCTGGTGCCGGATCTGCTCTCGACGGCGCCCGGCAAGAACGCGGGTCTCACTGCGAAAGTGCTCGACGCTTCCGGCCGGACGATCACGCATGCCCGGGATGACATGCATGCCCGGGAGTGCGATGCCCGAGAGGCATCGGCCCTGGGTCTTCGCGTGGGGTCCCCGGTCCTGGGCGGGGTGCATCGCTGGTCGGACGACGAGGGCGTGATCGAGTTCGGCCTCTGGGTCGTCCCGACCCGGGTCACGGTCGGCTACGAGTACGGCGCCTGAGCCCCCGACACCTGCGCCACCGACAAACGCACAAGCCGCCCCGGCCCCGTAGGCCGGGGCGGCTTCCTCGAATGATCGGTCCCGTCTCGGTCAGGGGGAGTCCGGCCTGGGGATGCGGACGTTGGCGGAGCGGAGCCTGGTCTCGACCAGTGCGACCAGCCGGGCCTCGGCCGATCCCTGTTCTTCGCCGTGGTGGGCGATCAGCTGGTACCGGGTCGCGGCTTCGGTGCGGGCTTGGAGGCCGGTCACGATCTTCAGCTGGGCGGGGTTGGCGAGGAAGTGGTCGGCCGCGGCGGTCGCGAGTTCGGCGATGCGCGGGTCGTCCGGCTCCCAGGTCGCGGCTTCGGCGCCGCGCTTGAGCAGGGCGACGAACCGGCTGTCCAGCAGGGCGTGTTCGACATGGGTGAGGTAGTCGTCGAAGCCTTCCGGGACCAGGGCCCTGGCCAGCACCCAGCCCTCCCTGGTGGCCGCCGCCTCGTCCGGGGTGAAGCCGAGGCCGGCCATCCGCTCCAGCAGTGCCACGGCGCGGTCGGGCAGCAGCGCCCGGTCGCCGTCGGCGAGCCGGTGCAGCGTGTCGCGCCGCGCGGTCAACTCCTCGATCCGCTCGGTGAGTTGACGTTCGACGTCGGCGAGCTTGGCGGTGAACAGCGCGGCGTCGGCGTCGAGCAGGGGCCCGGTCTCGGCCAGCGGCACCCCGGCGGCGGCCAGCGTCCGGATCTGCACCAGCCGCAACAGGTCGGCCGATCCGTACCGCCGGTATCCGGAGCTGTCGCGTTCCGGCTCCTCGGCCAGGCCGAGCTTGTGGTAGTGCCGCACCGTCTTCACCGTGATGCCGACGAATGCCGCCGCCTGCCCGATCGTGACTCCGTTCATCCGCCAATCCTGCCTCGTACGCGAACTCGGCGGCTACGCACACCACATCAGTCCGTCGGCCGGGACGGATCGGCCGGCCCGCCGCAGAACACCTCGTCGACGAGCCTGTGCATCGCCTGCTGGAACGCCCCGCCGATGGACAGGGCGGCGTCGTCCACGCAGTTCAGCGCGGCGGTCAGGGTCCTGCTGCCGTCGGGCGTGCTGTACATCAGCGCCGCGTGGCCCACGGCGGCGCCGTTGTGGGAGACGACGGTGGCGCCGCCGTCCGTCGTCACCACGAACACGCCCAGGCCGTAGTCCATGTTCGGGATGCCCGTCGGGTGCGGGGTGCACATCTCCGCCAGCAGCGGGGCCGGCAGGAGCCTGCCGCCCAGCAGTGCGGAGATGAACGTGTGGAGGTCCCGGGTGGTGGAGATCATGTCGCCGCCGCTGGAGATCCAGGAGGGGTTCTGGCGGGTGATGTCGATCGTCCTCTGCTCGCCGGCGTCCTCGTACCGGTAGTAGGCGTGGGCGTGCGGCTCGGGGATCTCGGGCGAGGCGCCCGGCAGCACGGTGCCCGACAGCCCGAGCGGCTCCAGGATCAGCCGCTGCATCTCCTCGGCGAGCGGGCGGCCGGTGACCTTCTCGATCAGCAGTCGGGCCAGCACGTAGTTGGTGTTGGAGTAGCTCCAGCCCGCCCCCGGCTCGAACCGGGCCGGCCTGGACAGCGCCAGCCGTACCAGCTCCTGCGGCCGGTAGGTCTTGAACCGGTTGTCCATCCACTCCCTGCCCGTGGTGCCGTAGGGGATGGGGATGCCCGGCGCGACCGTCCCGTCGGCGTAGACCTCGCCGGTGTGGTTGAACACCCCGCTGGTGTGCTGCAGCAGCATCCGCACCGTGATCCGCCCGTCCAGCCCGAACTCGGGCAGGTAGTGCGCCGCCGGGGTGTCCAGCCCGACCTTGCCCTCGGCCACCAGTTGCAGCACCAGGGTCGCGGTGAAGGTCTTGGTATTGCTGCCGATCCGGACGTGCCCGTCCGTCGGCGGCTTCGCGGCCCCGCCCAGTTCGGCCGCCCCGGCGCTGCCGACCCACGCGCCCCGCTCGTCGTGCACGCGCAGCGACACCCCGGTGAAACCGGAGTCGACGATCTCCTCGATCGCCTTCTGCAGCTCCGGGCGGTCCTGCCCGGGGGCGCCGAGAGCGACGGTCCGCAGGGTGCTCTCGTCCTGGTCGGAAGGGCCGGAAAGGGGGAGTGACATGGTGGTGTGCTCCTTCGCATCGGTGACGCCCGGTCGGCGTCGTGCCGTTGCGAGGAGCTTGAGCCCTGACCCAAGGTCAACCTCAACGGTGATCTGGCTCACAGGTGAGCGGGGGGCTCGGTCGTCCGTGTCGCCGCCCGTGTCGCCGTCCGGCGCGCCTTGCGCCGCATACCGGGCACAGGTGCGGGCCACTGTCAGACGAGCAGCGCCTCGAACTCCGGAAGTCGGCCGAACAGGTCGGGGAGGCCGCGCAAGCCGTTGCGCACGGACTCGTGCGACAGCGCGAGGTCAGGGCCGGTGCTCGCCTCGACACCGGCGAGGCACCGGAGGATGTTCCACCTCGTGTGCCCCAGCCAGCCGCCGATCATGAACACGAACCAGCTCGGACCTGACGGCGGCAGCGCTCCGCCCCCCGCGACATAGCCGTCGAGGACCGAGCGGAAGACGGCGGGCTCGATGTGGTCGAAGCCAGGCCCCTTCGCGAGGCTCAGCGCGGTCGAGCCGAGCTCACCGGACAGGTCGAGCATTCCCGAGAGCTCCCAGTCGAGCACCACCGGCCGACCCTCCCGAGCGAGCAGGTTCCACGGGTGGATGTCCTTGTGGGTCAGCACGACGGGGCCCGGCCGTTCGCAGGTGTCGACGAAGTGGGCGATCGCGAGGAACGCCTCGACGCGAGAGGCGAGTTCGTCGGCCCACGGTTGTCCGGTCGCCGCCGCCCGCGCGGCGAGCTCGGGCCAGTCCCGTGACGTCGGCTCCTCGATCGGCACATGGGTCCACGCGACGTCGAGCGCGTGGATGCGCGCGAGGATCTCACCGATCTCGAACGCGTACGCCGCCGACACCGGTGCTTCCGGCACCTTCTCTCCCTCGACCCATCGGTGCACGAGCGTGTGCTGGCCGGCCGAGATCGGCTCCGGTATCGGGATGCCGGCGGCGAAGGCCGCCCGCTCAAACCTGAACACGTCCTCGACGCGATAGGTCCAGCGGCGGTCGACGAGGTTCAACTCCTTCACCGCGAACGACCCTTGGTCGGTGTCGAGCCGGTACATCCGGTTGGCGAACCCGCCGTGGACACGGATCATCGGCCCGATCGGCACGCCGAGATGCGAAAGGTTCACCCACGCATGCTAGGGGCCGGCAGTCATCGATGCACCGGACTTTCCCGCGCCATGGTGCGGAGGTGCTGCGGAGGGTGCTCAACCCGCACGTCGAGCGGGAGTGCCGAAGGCCGGACCGTCCCGGTGTCGCCGCAGGTCACAGACCTGTGCCGACTGCTGCGCCGGCCCCGCCGGGCGCGTTGCCGGGCGGGGCGGGTGTCGGTTGCCGACTGTGCGCAGCGCGGTCTGCCCGGGTGGGGGTCAGACGGCGTCGTTGTCCGCCAGACAGAAGTTCTTGTCGGCGACGTGTTCGGTCAGGTACCCGGCGGTGATGAGGGCGGCGACGTCGTACGTGCCCGGGATGTCGCCCGGCTTCAGGGCCGGGTCGAGCCACTGCTGGAGTCCGTTGCCCGGCTGGGAGAACGCGCCCGCGATGTGCCCCTGCTGGACCTGGAACGGCTTCTGCACCTCGAAGCAGTGGTAGTTGTCCTCGCCTCCGTTGAGGGAGTCCGGCGGAAGGGCGCGCTGGGGGAACGGCGTGCCGCCGGGGGCGAGGAACGAGCCGTAGGCGCTGTTCCCGAAGCGGTCCAGCTTCTGGTGCTCCGTCATGCTCTGTACGGCCATGTCGAGGGTGCCGTTGTTGTCGGTGAAGCCGTTGTTGTCCGGGTACTTCCACCCCCTCCAGTCCCGGTACCAGTCCAGGAAGCGTACCGGCGTCACTCCGCCCAGCCGGTCGTAGCCCGCCAGCAGCTTGGTCACCACGGAGTCCGTCGGCAGGGTGACCGGGCCGAGTTCCTTCCGGGTGCAGAGGTAGTCCTCGGCGCCGGCGTCGCGGACCTTGGGGACGCCCGCGCACTCCGTGATCGGCACCCCTCGGGAGGCGGAGGACTGGGCGGCGGCGGTGCCGGTGGCGGCCAACCCCGTCAGGGGTAGGGCGAGCGCCAGGGAGAGGGCGGCGAGAGCGGGGGTGCGCATGGGTGGGCGACTCCGTTCGGGGGGCGGGGCGGGACGGGGAGGGCTGCGGCCATCGGCTCGTACGGCGGACCGTGTGCCCGCTGGACCCGCGCACAGTTACGCACGGCGATTTGCCTTCGTGCACGCACAAGGCTTCCGGCGCCGCTGGTGCCCACCCGTTCGGCCGATCTCGGTGTCGGCTGTCGCGCTTCGGCGCGGAGGGCCCGGTCGGGGAAGTGCGGCCGTGCCGTCAGGGTGTCGGCCGTCCTGCGGGGCCGTGGTGCGGTGGGGTGTGCGGACGACCCCTCAATACCTGGAGGAATCATGCGCTTTCGAAACGTGGCGGCTGCCGCGCTCGCGGGGCTGGTCCTGGCCCTCGCCGTACCTGCGGCCGGCCACGCGGCCGGCGGTGTCCGGCAGGTTGCGGGGCCCGGCGCTCGACCGGCAGGTGGGCGGAGTGTTCAGCGCGGACAGCCGAGAATTCCTGCTCGGTGGAGCGCGTCACGGCGTCGGACGGGCCCGGAAACCGAGGCGGTGCGGGGCCACGCCAAGGGCAACGGCGAGTGCCTGCCCTTGGCGTGGAGAGGAAGTGAGGAGGTGTGTCAGCTGGTCGACTCGGTGGCCGGCCAGTTCTCGGTGATGTCGAAGGCGTACTCAAGCTCCCCGAGCGTCGTGCCGTTGTCGTCCACGAAGGTTGACTTGGCGGTGTAGTTGCCGCGGGACAGCCGCCCGCTCGGAGCCTCCTCCCAGCCGTGCCGGGGAAGGCGCACCGTGTGCTCCTTGTCCTGCGGGCCGAATGAGCCGAGCATCTGCTGGTCCTTGGAGACCTTGAGACCCTTGCGGAAGACTGCGGAGACGTACTTGAGGCCGGACACGATGTCACCGCTCACCGTGAAGCTGTAACTGAGCCTGTAGTGGGCACCTTCGGCGAGGACGAACGGAGTCTTCTTCAGATCGGCGAGCACCTGCGGGTCGTCAAGGCGCCACGTGGTGGAGGGTCGGCCCTCTATGTCCAGGGTCAGCGTGCGCAGGGTGGCGCGAGTTACGGTCTCGTTCTCAGGCATTCCGTCTCCATCGTGTGTGTCGCGGGGCAGAACCGGGCCGCCGAACTCGGCGGTCCGGAACGAAGGGAAGCACAACCGGTGGTGGATCCGGAGTCGAAGTCGCGGAACCTGACAGAACCTCAACTTGATGATCTAGGATGTCGCCACCTCGCCCCGGGAAGCCCCGGCTGAGCCGCTCTTCGCCGGTCGCGACGCCCGGCATGGCAGCCTTCTGTCAACCGGTTCGCCTTCGCAGTGACCAGGCGCTCGGGACAGGACAAGACCATGCGGGTGTGGTGACCTTGCGATGCGGATCCCCGGGCGCCGGAGTGGCGGCCGGGGCGGCGGTCGTTGTGCGCATCACCAGGGCACTACGCCGGCGTCCTCGAAGAACTGGCCGGTCGGGCCGTCGTCGGGCAGGGTCGCGAGTTTGATGGCGATCGCCGCGCCCTGTTCGGGGGTGCGCACGCCGTGGAAGCCGTTGAGGTCGGTCGCGACGTAGCCGGGGCAGCCGGCGTTGATCAGGATGTTCGTGCCGCTCAGCTCCCGGGCGTACTGGAGGGTGACGGCGTTCAGGAACGTCTTCGACGGCGCGTACGCCACGGCCACCGGACCCGCCGTCTGCTCGGCAGCGGCTCCTGACTGCCGGGTGAGGGAGCCGACGCTGCTGGACATGTTCACGATCCGCGGCGAGGTGGAGCGGCGCAGCAGCGGCATCATCGCGTTGGTGACGCGGATGACGCCGATCACGTTGGTCTCCACGACCGTCCGGATGGTGGCGGGGTCGACCCGGGTGGGCTCCTGCGGCATGCCGCCGGCGATGCCGGCGTTGTTGACGAGCACGTCGAGGCGCCCGGCCCGTTCCTCGATCAGCCGGGCGGCGGCGGTCGCGCTCGCGTCGTCGGTCACGTCCAGCGGGACGCCGAACGCGTCGACGCCGGCCGCGCGCAGCCTCTCCACCGCGGCCTCACGGCGCTGGTCGTCGCGGGCGCCGACGCCGACGCTCCAGCCGAGGGCGCCCAGGCCCGCGGCGATCTCGTAGCCGATTCCCTTGTTCGCGCCGGTGACCAGCGCAGTCGTTCGTTCGCTCATGGGGCCATGCTGCCCGCGGCCCCCGGTTGGGGTCCAAGACCGATCGGGTGGGCACCGATACCGTCCGGGTATTGATCCGGAGTACCGTGGCCGGATGGAGACCCGGGAACTGCGCTACTTCGTCGCCGTCGCCGAAGAGCTGCACTTCGGGCGCGCCGCGCAGCGCCTCGGGATCGCGCAACCGCCGCTGTCACGGGCGATCCAGCAGCTCGAACGCCGGCTCGGGGCAGCGCTGCTGGATCGGACCAGCCGCACCGTCACGCTGACCGAGGCCGGCTCGGTGCTGCTGGTCGAGGGCCGGGCGGCCCTGGAGGCGGTCGACGCCGCCGAGCGTCGGACCCGCCGCGCCGCCGCTTCCCCCACCGGCGGCCCCGGTCTGGTCCTGGTCACGAAGGCCAGCGCGTCCAGCGAACTGCTGGCGGAACTGCTCGACGCGTACGCCGCCGAACCCGGCTCGGTCCCCGTCGACGTCATCCTGTGCGGCCCGGCCGAGCAGGGACGACTTCTGCGCGAGGGCCGGGCCGACGTGGCGCTGCTGCACCGGCCGTTCGACTCGACGGCCGGGCTGCACGCCGAGGCGCTCAGCACGGAGGGCCAGGTGGCGGTCCTGCCGGCCGGGCATCCGCTCACCGTCCGGGACCACGTACACATGGCCGACATCGCCGGGCTGCCGGGCCTGCCCCTGCCACGCTGGCCCAACCCGGACGGCACCTACGCACCCGGCCCTGGCCCCCAAGTCCGCGACCACGCACAGTTGTTGCAGCTCGTCGCGCTCGGCCGGGCTTGCGCGGTCTCGCCGGAGTCGTGCCGAGTCCAACTGCACGGTGGCCTCGCCGCCGTGCCCGTGCTGGACGCGCCGAAAGTCACCACGGTGATCGCCTGGCCACCGCACAGCCGGTCCAGGGCCGTCGCCGACCTCGTCCGGACGGCGACACGTCTCCCGTAGTTCCCACATGCCCGGCCGGGTTCCACCTGTGGTGGCCCGGTTCATCGTGCTCGTCAGGTGGCTCCCCGGGTCTCTCGGGTCCATCGGTACGCGCGCGCCTTGGTGTCAGCTGTCACGCTTCGGCGCCACCTGCGGAGCCTCCCCGGTGGTGCCGTAGCATCCGGATGGCACAACGCACACCTGTCAGCGGGGGAGAGTACTGCACTTGTTCAAGAGATCGACGGCCGTGCCGTCCGGGGCGGCCGGACGGGCGGCCTGCGCGGCCGTGTTGATGGTGTCGGGCGCCCTGGTGCTCGGCTCGTGCTCGTCCGTGGGGTCGCCGGGCGGAGGATCGGGAACACCGAGCGTGCCCACACGTGTCGAGTCCCGGGAGGAGGCGCTGGCCCGGACGGATCGGGTCCAGGACCACGTGCGCGAGCTGACGGGCCTTGAGCGCGATCCGTGGAGCAAGCTCGTCGGCTACTACAGGTGCCAGGGGCGGGGGTTGGGTGTGGCCGATGAGGGCGAGGCCTATCAGCTCAGCTCCGGGGTCCTGTTGAAGGCCGAGGACGACAAGCGCCCAGAGGTGCTGCGGGCGCTGCGGGAGAAGCTCGCCGGCGAGGGCTTCAAGATCACCTCGTTGGCGTCCGGTTCGGACGCTCAGTCCACCGCGCCCACCTGGGAGTTCGATGCCGTCCACGAGCCCGACGGCTACACCGTTTCGGCGGGTGCGTCGAAGCCCGGCCAGGGTGTGAGTGTGATGGTCGTCCTGCCCTGCCAGGCCCCGCCCACCGGCGCGGCTTCGCCCACTCCGACGGCCACCGGCTGAGGCCGGCGCGGCGGGTGCGTCAACTGCGTTACTGGATACGGTAGTTGGCGCCGGCCCCGGTGTGCATTCGGCGCCCGACGGGGCGAAAGGGGCGCTGGGATGCCCCGGCGTGGGTGCGCCGGGGCGTCCGGTCAGGCGTCGGTGCGGCTCGCCGCGGTCAGCGGGGCGTACAGCTCGGGGCGGCGGGTGCGCAGGAGGCCGAACTCCCGCCAGTCCCGGCACTGGTCGAGGTCGAGGTCGGCGACCAGGACGGCGGGCCGGTCGCGCGGGGCGCGGAGCAGGATCCGGCCGTACGGGTCGGAGATGAACGACGAGCCGTAGAAGGTGGACCGGCCCTCCGTCCCGATCCGGTTGGGCACGATCATGAACAGCGCGTTGGCGAGGCCGTTGGCGCTGATGGCGTGCTCCCACATGGGCCGGGTGTCGAAGTCCGGGAGGTCCACCTCGGAGCCGATGGCGGTGGGGTGGACGAGGACCTCGGCGCCGCCGAGCGCGTAGGCGCGGGCGAGCTCGGGGAACCACTCGTCCCAGCAGGTGGGGAAGCCGAAGGCGGCGCCCTGGTGGGTCAGGACGGGGAACTCGCTGTCGCCGGGGCGGAAGCACAGGTCCTCGCGGTAGCCGGGGAAGGCCGGGATGTGGTTCTTCCGCGTCCGGGCGACGAGGGTGCCGTCGCGGTCCACGCAGATGGCCGTGTTGTAGCCGAGGCCGCCGTCCTCGGCGCGCTCGTAGAGGGAGGCGTGGACGCTGATGCCCAGTTCCGCGGCGAGTTCGGCGGCGAGGCGGGCGGTGGGCCCGGTTTCGACGTCCTCCAGGTAGCGGGCGGCGCCCTCCCCCATCGGGTCGTCGGTGTTGCAGAAGTAGGGGCTGCGGGTCAGCTCGGGCAGGCACACCATCGTCGCGCCCTGCTCGGCGGCGAGTGCCACGCCCTCGCGCAGCCGGTCGTCGTGCTCGGCCGGGTCGGCGTACCAGCGCATCTGCACGAGTCCGACGCGCAGCGGTGCGCGTTCGGCCGGCCTGGTGCGGCCGGGGGAGCCGAGCGGGGAGCCGAAGGAGGTGAGGGCGGCGTACGAGGTCACGGGCGGACCGTCCTCGTCTGCCGGCGGGGCGTCCGACAGGTGCCGGAGGCGGGGCCTCCGGCGGCCGTGCGGCCGGTGGTGGTGGACGTGGTCATGGGTGTTCCTTCTGTTCTCTGGTGCTGGCGCGGCCCTGCGATGTAACTGAAAGTTCAGTCAGTTTTGCTGGCGTGGTGAAGAATCTAGCCACGCCGGAACGTTCCGGCAAGGGGTGGGGGCCCGCGAAGGAACAGCACGTGCCGCCGGAGGGCGGGGTGGGTCCTGCCCCGGCACCTCCGGCGGGCGGGTCAGGCTCCGGCGGCGACGGCGTCGGGCGCCGCGGCGGCCTTTGCGGTGAGGGCGCGGCTGTAACGGCGCAGGAGGAGGGCGGCGGTGGTGGCGAGGCCGATGAGCAGCCCGAACCAGAGGCCGCGGATCTCGCCGCCGAGGGGGTAGGCGAGGAGCCAGGCACAGGGCAGGCCGACGGCCCAGTAGCCGATGAGGGTGATGCGGAAGCCGCTCCTGGTGTCGTCGAGGCCGCGGAGCAGTCCGACGCCGATGTTCTGGGCGCAGTCGAAGAGCTGCAGGACGGCGACCATGACGAGGAGGCTGGTCGCGATGGTCAGGCCCTGCTGGTCGGCGGGCGAGTCCGGGTCGAAGTAGGGGCGCAGGACGAGGTCCGGGACGGTGAGGTAGACGATGCCGACGAGGGTGGTGACGACGGCGCCGCAGGCGAGTGCGGTGTTCTTGATCCGGCGGGCGGCCGCGTGCTCGCCGAGGGCGAGTTCGCGGCTGACGTTGATGGAGGCCGCGTGGGAGAGGCCGACGGCGACCTGGAAGACGATGTAGACGAGCTGGTTGACCGCGGTGTGGGCGGCGAGCGCCGCCGGGCCGAAGCTGCCGGCGAGCAGGGCGGTGACGGAGAAGAACCCGGCCTCGGAGCCGTAGGTGGCCGCGATGGGGGTGCCCAGGCCGAGCAGGCGGCGGACGGTTGCCGGATCGGCGCGCCAGAAGTCGAGGCTGAGCAGGGGGGCGAGGTGCGGGTCGCGGCGGGCGGAGGCGTAGAGGGCGAGGAAGGACAGCAGGTGGACGCTGCTGGTGGCGACGCCGATGCCGGTGAGGCCGAGCCGGGGCAGGCCCCAGGTGCCGTGGATGAAGGCCCAGTTGAGGGCGGCGTTGACGGCGACGGAGGCGAGGGTGATCTGCAGCAGGGCCTGGGGGCGGCGCATGCCGACGGTGAACTGGCGGACGGCCTGGAACCAGAGGCAGGGCACGAGGCCGGGGGCGAGGGCGGCGAGCATGCCCTGGGCGCGGTGGGCGACGGTGGCGTCCTGGCCGAGCCAGGTGGCGGCCTGGCCGATGAGGACCATCAGGACGGCGCCGGCCAGGCCGGCGAGGGTGGCGACGGCCATCGCGGCCCGCACCAGGCCCCGGACCTCGTGGTCGGCGCCGGTGGCCGGTTCGCTGGCGGCTCCGGTCTCCTTGGCCCCGGTCTCCTTGGCACCGGTCTCCTTGGCACCGGTCTCCTCGGCGCCGCGCTCGGCGCGGGCCGCTGCCGCTGCCACCTGGTTGCCGACGGAGGTGACCAGCCCGACGCCCATGGTGCGGAGCTGGTTGAAGATCACCAGGGCGAGGCCGCCGGCGGCCAGCGCCTCGGTGCCCAGGACGCCCATCATGATCGTGTCGGTGGTGGTGAGGGCGACCTGGGCGAGCTGGGTGAGGGCGAGCGGGACGGCGAGGGCGGTGAGGGCGCGGCTGTCGCGCGCCAGGGTGGTCAGCTGCTGCATGGTGGGTGTCAGTCTCTCAATGTCACGTCTCTGGATGTCAGGGCCTGCGGAGTTTGGCGAGGGACTCGTCGATCTCGGCCTCGACGGCCTCGTCGATGAGGTTGCGGGCGGTCATCCAGTCGTCGTTGAAGACGGTATCCATGTACTTCTCGCCGCCGTCGTTGATGAACGCGACCATGACGGCGTCCGGCGGAAGGGCCGTCAGGCGGGCCAGGGCGTCGTGGACGACGCCGCCGGCGGAGCCGCCGATGAGCAGGCCGGTGCGGCGGGCGACGACGCGGGCGGTGGCGAAGGCCTCGACGTCGCCGACCTTGACGCCCTCGTCGATGAGGTCGTAGTCGACGAGCAGGCCGATGGTGGCGCCTTCGGGGGTGCCGGTGCCGGACTGGTGGTAGTCGTGGGCGGGCGGGCCGAAGGCGATGGAGCCCTTCGGCTCGACACCGACGACCGAGACACCGGGCACGTACTTCCTGAGCTCGCGGGCGGTGCCGCACAGGCCGCCGCCGGTGCCGACCGCGCCGATCAGCACGTCGACCCGGTTGTCGAGGGCCTGGGCGATCTCCCGGCCGACCGCGAAGTAACCCACCGCGTTGCTGGGGTTGTTGTGCTGCTCGGTGAAGAACGTGTTGTCCTTGCCGCGGGCCATCTCCTCGGCCAGTTCCTCACGGGCGGCGGTGTGGAGCTCCTCACCGTCGGTGTCGGCGTCGACGTACACGAGCTCGGTGCCCATCGCCTTCATGCCGCGCAGCTTGTCGGCGGCGGCGTGGTTGTCGACGACGGCGGTGAAGCGGTGGCCGCGCTCGGCGGCGACGACGGCCAGCCCGAGACCGGTGTTGCCGGAGGTGGACTCGATGATGTGGCCGCCCTCGCGCAGCAGGCCGCGCTCCTCGGCGTCGAGGACCATCTGCCGGGCCATGCGGATCTTGGCGCTGCCGGTGGGGTTGAACATCTCCAGCTTCAGCAGGAGGCGGGCGCCGTTGTCGGCGCGGGCGAGCTCGAACAGCGGGGTGCAGCCGATGAGGTCGGTCATCCGGGTGACCACCGGGGGGCGGTGGAGGGCGTCGGTCATGGCGAGGAGCGCTTTCTCGGGAGCGGTGCGGTGTCGGGTCACAGGGCCGGGCGGCGGTCGAGACGCCAGCGCAGCCGGCCGTTCTCGTGGTGGATGACGACCTTGGCCGGCAGGGGGAGGTCGTGGAAGGGGGACTCGTTCGAGTCCATCTGGTAGCCGGCGGTGTTGGGGTAGACGAGCAGGTCGCCGACCCGGGGGCGGCGGGGGAAGGCGATCTTGCGCCAGGTGAGCAGGTCGGAGTCGAGGCAGCTGGCCCCGCCCACGCACGCCCGGTACTCCGCGGCGTCCTGGTCGGGGTGCGGGGTGAGGAGCAGGGGGTCGGGCAGGTACTCGCTGTTGAACCACTGCTCGGACAGGCTCAGACTGCTGCCGTCGACGGTGACGATCCCGTACCCGGGGCGGTCCTTGACGCCCTGGACGGCGAACACCGAGGATCCGGCCCCGGCCAGCAGGGCGCGTCCGGGTTCCAGCAGCAGCATCACGCCCGCCTCCCGCAGCCGCCCGGCCAGCGGGTCACCCGTGCCGTGGGGGCGGGCGGCGAGGATGGCCCGCAGGGCGTCGGCTCCGGCGACGGGCGAGTGGTAGGGGTAGAAGTCGTCCGTGCTGAAGGACTTGCGGGCGTGGTAGTCGTCGGGGCCCTGTTCGGCGAGGAAGGTGTGCCAGGCCTCGGCGGGCACGTAGTCGACGGCGAAGCCGCCGCCGATGCTGATCCGGTCGGCCTGCAGCCCCAGGAGCCGTGCCTTGAGGCAGAGTTCGACGAGTTCTCCGGCGAGGTCGGTGCGGGGCTGCACGTCGTAGCCGGACAGGTGGAAGCTGAAGCCCTCCATCCGGACCCGCTCCTTCGCCGCGGCGCAGCGCAGCAGCGCGGTGTCGAGCTGGTCGTCGGTGAGGCCGAAGCGGCTCCCGGTTCGGGTGGGCGGGAAGCGGCGTAGCAGGATGCGGACGGGTCGGGGGACGTCCAGGTGCAGGACGCGGCTCAGTTCGTCGAGGGAGTCGACGGCTATCAGTGCGCCTTGGAGGGCCGCGACGCGCAGCAGCGGTTCGGCTTTGGCGGGCCCGGTGACGACGAGGTCCTCGCCGCGCACACCGTGGCCGAGGGCTTCGCGCAGCTCGCCGTGGCTGGCGACGTCCACGCCGACTCCCGCACGGGCGCAGCGTTCGACGAACGCGGCGGCCTTGTTGGCCTTCTTCGCGAAGTACACCGTGCCCTCCACGTCCGCCTCGTCGAGCGCGGCCCGGAAGGCTGCGAGGTTGGCGTCGAAGCGTTCGGGCAGCACGAAGTGGAACGGTCCGCCGAAGGCGTGGGAGAGGTCGTGCAGGAGGTCTCCGGCCGCGATCCTGTCGTGGAGGGGATCGGGGTGGGCGGGAAGGGTCAGCGCCACAGCGCGACCTCGGTGCCGAGGTTCTGGTCGGCGGCGAGCTGGGCGAAGCGGTGGCCCAGCGCGATGTCGGTGACGACCAGGCCGCTGTTGTAGGCGAAGATCCGCTGGCCGGGTGCGGTACGAGCCTGGGAGGCGCCGGAGATGGCGGCGGGCAGCTCCAGGTCGACGGCGGGCAGGTTGCCGTCGGCGTCGGCCATGTCGGTGCCGGTGACGCGCATCTGGGCCTCGCTGGTGGCGATCACGCGGTCGGCTCGGTGCAGCGTGGACGGGGCGAGGCCGTGGCCGACGAGGATCGCGGTCGCGCCGGGCTTCAGCCAGTCGGCCTCGACGGCGGCGGAGGTGTGAGCGCCGGCGGTGGCGACGATGACGTCCGCGTCGTGCGCGGCGCGCTCGAGGTCGGTGACCAACTCCAGCTCACGGCCGGGGAAGTGGCGTTCCAGCTCCTGGCGGACGGCGGCTATGCCGTCGGGGTGGGTGCCGGCCAGCAGCAGTCGCTCCAGCTTGGGCAGGGTGGTGAGCAGGAACGGCAGCGCGAGGCGGCCCTGCGTGCCCGTGCCGATCACCAGTGCCGTGGAGGCGTCGGGGGAGGCGCACTCGCGGGCCAGCAGGGCGGAGACGGCCGGTGTGCGGAGCGAGCCGATGCGCGAGCAGTCCATCATGGCGACCGGTAGGCCGGTGACGTCGTCGTAGACGGTCAGCGTCGTGTAGTAGTGCTGCTCCTCGCGGCCCTTGTCGAGGCCGTGCTTGTACGAGGTCTTGATGGCGACGACGTTGCGCGCCCCGTCGCGGCCGAGCATGGCGTAGGAGACGGAGTGTCCGTCGGCGGGCTTGACGGTGAGTTTGCGCGGGTTGTCGGACTGGCCCGCGGCCAGGGTGCGGTAGGCCTGTTCGACGGTGTCGACGACGTCGGTCAGGGTGATGTCCAGGCCGGCGAGGTCGCTGGTGGAGAGTACGCGCAGGGTGGTGTCGTCCCGGTCCACGGGGGTGCCCTTTCGGATGGGTGAGGCGGCATCTGGAAGGCGGTAAGTCGGTATGGCAGGAAGGCAGTTCAGGTGGTGAGGGCGGTGAGCGCGGCCTGGCCGTAGCCGTGTTCGTCGTGTTCGGCGACCGGGCGGGTGGGGCGGCCCTCGACGCGTACGGAGGCGCGCTTGAGCCAGCGGTCGGTGCCGTCGTAGCGCGCCCGGAAGGGGACGCGGCCGTGGACGACGATGTCGTTGTCGACGACCAGCACGTCGCCCGGCTCCAGGCTCACCGCCATCGAGACGCGGGCGAGTTCGTCCTCCAGGCGCCGGTAGGCCGCGCGCCAGGTCTCGTCGGCGTCCTCGACCGGCGTGTAGGCGGGGTCGAAGCGCATGGTCAGGCCCTCGGGTGCCGCGAAGAGGGTGGGCACCGGTGCGGGTCGGCCGGCGAACTGCCGGGCCTGCTCGTAGGCGTCGTCGGGCAGGATCGGCACGATCGGACGCTTGAGCTGGGCGACGTCCTCGTCGGCGAGGTCGGTGAGGCGGATGCTGGCCGCGGTGGTGGCGATGTTGTCGTGGTTGCGCATGCAGCACAGCAGGAGCAGGTGGGCGCGGCCGGGGTGGAAGGCGTCCTCGGTGTGCGGGGTGAGCAGGGCGGAGCTGGAGGCGCCGGTCTGCTCGCTCTCGTGGCCGGGCGAGGGGACGATGTTGTGTACGAACCGGCCTTCCTGCTGGCCGTCCCAGGCGATCGGGGTCCCCATCAGCGTGGAGACGAGCAGCAGCACGACGTCCCACAGCGCGCCCGCGTCCCCGACGGTCGACCAGTGGCCGGGTGTCGGGCCCAGCTCCGCGTCGTCCGGGTGCAGTCCGCGCAGTACGAACAGGCCGTCGGCGGTGTCCACGGGCCGCAGCGCGTGCCGGAGTTCGCGGCTGAGCTGGGCGCACATCACGGGCAGGTCGGCCAGCAGGCGGGGGCTGGTGGCGGAGCCGTGGAAGTCCAGCAGCTTGGCGGCGGTGGCGGTCAGTTCCGCGGTGGCGGCGGTGTCGAGACGGCGTACCGGGGCAGGGCAGGTGGGCACGGCGGGGCCTTCCGTGGGCAGGGGTGGGGAGAGGTGTTGCGGGCACGCGGCATCACCGCGCCGGTGCGGGACGGCGGGCGGGAGCAGCGCGTGAGGCGTGGGGTCCGGGTCGGCTCGGACGGCCGGACGACAGGAAACGTAACAACGACTTCGAGGTAAGGCAAGCCTTACCCGATCGGATGTCTACATTTACGTAGTCTCAGTTCGGGGTGGCGGCGCATGCGCCGCGCGGGGGCAACTCCGCTGCTCGGATTGCTGTTTGCGGCAGGGGGGCGCACGCCCGGTGGGCCGGTGCGCTCCGTCGGGCGGCTTGCGACCCGTCTCAAACTTAGGGTAGGTAAGCCTAAGCAAATCGAGCTCAACCCGAATCGAGGAACGAACGTGGGCGTCACCAGACGAGAGCTGCTGTGGGCCGGTGCCGGTATCGGGGCGGCCGGTGCGCTCGCCGCCTGCGGTAGTGGCGCGGGCGGATCCAAGGACGCCGCGTCCGCAGGCACGGTGTCCTCGCAGCCCCGCGCCGGGGGGACGCTGAAGGTCGGCGCTCTCGGCAAGGCCTCTGCGATCACCCGTGACCCGCACGGCACGCAGGCCAACGAGAGCGACTACCTGATCATCAGTCTGCTCTACGACACGCTGGCCGTTCCCGGATCCACCGCCAACACCGTCCCGCGCCTGGCCTCCTGGAAGCCGTCGGAGGACCTGAAGACCTGGCGCTTCACGATCGCCGACGGCGCGACGTTCCACGACGGCACCCCGGTCACCGCCGCCGACGTGGTCTGGTCGCTGCAGCGCCTGCGCAACACCCCGGCGGGCAAGAGCCGGCTGCCCGGCATCCAGCCCGAGGGCATCAGGGCCGAGGACGCGAAGACCGTCGTCCTGGTCTCCGACTACCCCAACGCGGATCTGCCGCTGCTGACCCGTCTGACCACCTTCGTCCTGAAGAAGGACACCAAGGACGACGCGATCGCCGGCGCCCCCGGCACCGGCCCGTTCAAGCTCGACTGGTACCGCGACGGCAACGCCCGGCTGGTGCGCAACGACAACTGGTACGGCGGCAAGGTGCTGCTCGACGCCGTCGAGGTGCGCCTGTTCGAGAGCCCGCAGGCCATGGCCAACGCCCTGCTCGCCGGGCAGATCGACCTCGCCTCCAACGTCGGCGCCGTCGCCGCCCGCACCGCCGAGGCCCGCAAGGACGTCCAGATCCTGCGCCGCCCCAACGACATGGCGATGCCCGTCGTCATGCGCACCGCCGACGGCCCGTTCGCCGACGCACGGGTGCGCGAGGCCCTGAAGCTGGCGGTCGACCGCGACGCCATGGTCAAGCAGGTCCTCTCCGGCTACGGCAGCGTCGCCAACGACATCCTCGGCACCGGCGACCCGGCCTTCGCCAAGGACATACCGCAGCGGGGGCGCGACCTCGCCAAGGCCAAGCAGCTGCTCTCCGACGCCGGGTTCGACACCTCCCGGACCTACGACCTGATCACCACCGAGGACGTCTCCGGCCTCGCCGAGTCCGCGACCCTGTTCGCCACCCAGGTCCGCGAGGCCGGGGTGAAGATCAACGTCGTGAAGCAGGACTCCAAGGTCTTCTGGGACGCCACCTGGCTCAAGGCGCCGCTCTACACGACGTACTGGGGCACCAACGACTCGGTCGTCTTCTTCGCCTCCAAGACGATGCTCTCCGACGCCGGCCAGAACGAGTCCGCCTTCAAGGACCCCGCGTTCGACGAGGCCTACCGCACGGCCATGGGCACCGCCGACGCCGCCGCGCGCGACAAACTGCTGCACCGGCTCCAGGAGATCGAGTTCGCCGAGTCCGGCTACCTGCTGTGGGGCATGGCCGACGGCATCGACCTCGCCGGAGCCGCCGTGCGCGACCTGCCCAGGCTTCCCGGCTACGGCCGCGTCCAGCTCGACAAGACCTGGCTGGCGCGTTGACCACGCTCCAGCCGGCCGGCGCCCGCGCGCCGCAGGGCACCCCGGCCCGCATCCTCCCCGGTGCGGGCCGGGTCGCCCGGCAGGCGGCCCGGCGCCTGGCCCTGCTCGTCGTCCTGCTCGCCGGCGTCTTCGCCGCCGTCGAGCTGCTCCCGGGCGACGCCGCCGGCGCGACCGCCGAGCGCGGGGTCACCGCCGCCGACCTCGCCGCCCGCCGCAGCGCCCTCGGGCTCGACCGCCCGGTGGCCGAACGCTTCTGGGACTGGATGACCGGCCTGCCCACCGGCGACCTCGGCGTCACCGCGCGCGGCCAGCACGTCACCGACATCCTCGCCGGCCCCTTCCCCAACACCCTGCTCCTGGGCACCCTCGCCCTCGCCCTGAGCACCATCGGCGCCCTCGCGCTCGGGAGCCGGGCCGCCCTGCGCCCCGGCGGACGCGCCGACCGCGCCATCGACGCCGCCTCCACCGCCGCGTTCGCCCTCCCGGAGTTCGTCGTCTCCGTCGCCCTCCTGCTCCTGCTGTCCCAGTGGACCGGCTGGCTGCCCGCCGTCACCCTCACCGGCCCCGACGGAGCCCCCGAGTCCTGGACCATGCTCGTCCTGCCGGTGCTCTCGCTGGCCGTCCCCCAGATCGGCTGGAACACCCGCATCGTGCGCGGCGCGCTCGCCGACCAGGCCGCGCTGCCGCACGTCCAGGCCGCCGTCCTCGACGGCCTCGCGCGCCGACGCATCCTCAGCCACCACATGCTCCCCGGCGCCCTGTCCGCCATCGCCGTCGGCATCGCGACCTCCGCCGGCATGCTGCTGGGCGGCACCGTCGTCGTCGAGACCCTCTTCAACTACCCCGGCATCGGCGCCGTCCTGGCCGGGGCCATCGCCGACCGTGACACCCCGCTCGTCGCCGGAGTCGTGGCCGCGGCCGGCGCCGCCATCAGCCTGCTCCTGCTGCTGGCCGACCTCGTCCGCACCACCGCCCTCGGAGAGGAGCGCCGATGACCGCCGATGCCCCGACCGCAGCGGCCCCCGCGCCCGCCACCCGGCGAAGGAGGCACGTGCTCGTCCGCGCCGTCCCCGCGCTCCTGCTCGTCCTCCTCGCCCTCGCCGGACCGCTCCTCGCCCCTCACCCCATCGACACCCCCGTCACCTTCCCCTACGCCGAAGCCGGCGGCGACGCGCCGCTCGGCGGTGACCAGCTCGGCCGCGACGTCCTCAGCCGTCTGCTGACCGGCGGCGCACCCCTGATCGCCACGGCCGTGGCCATCGCCCTGGTCGTCACGGCGGCGGCCACCGTCCTCGGCATCCTCGCCGTCCTGCGGCCCCGGCTCGGCCGGTGGATCGAACGCGCCGCCGACCTGACGATCCTCCTGCCCTCCGTCCTCGCCATCATGCTCATCGCCCTGGCCTGGCCCGCCGGGGGACGCCTGGCCGTCGCAGCCGCCGCCACCCTCCTGGGCATTCCCTACGCCGTGCGCATCGTCGCCGCGGCAGCCGCCCCCATCGCCGCCACCGGCTACGTCGAGGCCGCGGCCGTCGGCGGCGAACGCCTGTGGCACCTGACGGTCCGCGAGGTCCTGCCCAACCTGCGCTCCACCCTCCTCGCCCTGTTCGGCCTGCGCTTCGTCGAAGGCGTCTACATCGTCTCGGTCGCCGCCTTCCTCCAGCTCGGCCCCCAACCCCCGGAAGCCGACTGGGCGTTGATGATCCGCGAGAACGCCGCCGGGATCACCCTCAACCCCTGGGCGGTCGGCGCGCCGTGCCTGGCCATCGGGCTGCTCGCCATCAGCGTCAACCTCGCCGCCGAAGCCCTCGCCCCCGCCCGGCCGACCCCGGAGACCCCGCTGTGAGCACCACCGCCCCCGCCGCCCGCGCCACGGGCCTGTCCATCACCCTCGCGGACACGTCCCTGCTCACCGACGCCACCCTCACCCTCACCCCGGGCCGGGTCACCGCCGTCACCGGCCCCTCCGGCGCCGGCAAGACCACCCTCCTGCGCGCCCTCGCCGGAGCCCTCCCACCAGGCGCCCGCGTCACCACCGGCACCCTCGACGTCCTCGGCCACGACATCCTCGCCCTCCCGCCCGAGGACCTGCGCCGCCTTCGCCGCCACAAGCTCGCCTTCGTCGGCCAGGACCCGGGCTCAGACCTCAACCCGCGCATGCGCGTCGACCGCCTCCTGACCGAGACGGCCGCCGACCGCCGCCGAACCTCCGTACCCGACCTGCTGCGCGCCGTCCGCCTGCCGGTCGGTGAGCGCCTCGAACACCGCCGCCCCGCGGGCCTGTCCGGCGGTCAGCAGCGGCGTGTCGCGCTTGCCCGCGCCCTCGCCCGACGGCCCGAGATCCTCCTCCTCGACGAACCCACCGCCGGCCTCGACCCGGCCCTGCGCGACGACATCGCCGACCTGCTGCGCGAGATCGCCGACTCCGACGGCCTCGCCATCGCCCTCACCAGCCACGACCCCGACTTCGTCGCCCGCTGCGCCGACGACGTTCTGGCCCTGTGGCCCGACCGCCTTGCTGCGGCCCCGGCTGCGGTTGGGGTTGCGGCTGGGGCTGTGGCTGGGGCTGTGGCTGGGGCTGTGGCCGGGGTTGTGGCCGGGGTTGTGCCGGCAACGGCCGTGCAGGCCGCACGCGTTCGTACCAGGGCCGCCTCCAGCATGTCGCCCGTCGTGGAGGTGAAGGCGCTCAGCGCCGGCATCGGCACGGTCCGCACCCGTCACCGCGTCTTCGCCGCCGTCGACCTCGCCCTGATGCCCGGCACGCTGACCGGGATCACCGGCCCGTCCGGATGCGGCAAGAGCACGCTGCTGCGCACCCTGGCCGGCCTTCACCGGCCCGAGTCCGGCAGCGTCATCCTCCACGGCGAACACCTGGCCCCGTCCTACCGGCGCCGCAGCCGCGACCAGCGCCGCCGCATCCAGCTCGTCCCCCAGAACCCCCTCGGCGCCCTCAACCCGGCCCACACCGTCGGTGCCACCCTCACCCGGCCGCTGAAGCTGCACTTCGGTCTTCCCGCCGCCCGGTGCGAGGAGCGCGTCGCCGAACTGCTCACCGCCGTCGGCCTGCCCCCGCACTACGCGACCCGCCACCCCCACGAACTCTCCGGCGGCCAACGCCAGCGCGTCTCCCTCGCCCGCGCCCTGGCCGCCGAACCCGACGTCCTGCTCTGCGACGAGGTCACCTCCGCCCTCGACACCGACACCGCTGCCGCACTCATGGACCTCCTCGACGACCTGCGCACCAGCCGGGGCCTGGCGGTGGTCCTCGTGAGCCATGACCTCCCCCTCGTCACCGGCCACGCCGACCACGTCCTGCCTCTCGCGGGCCCCCGCCCCGCACCGCTCACCGCGCAGCAGCCCGCCGGCGTCCGCTGACTCCTACTCGGAGATCCACCGTCGGCGCTGTCCGCCGGTGAGCACCCAGCCGGGGCCCGAGGGCGAGGGCGAGGGCGTGCGGCGTCCCGCGCCGCGGGCGGCCGCCGTGCACACCCGCCGCAGCAGGGAGTTGAGTTCGGCGCGCTGGCCCTTCGTCAACGAGCCGAGCAGGTCGCCTTGGACGGCGGATGCGTCGTCGTGCAGCACGTCCAGCGCTGCCTGCCCGGCCGGGGTGATCGTCAGCACCTCCTGCCGCCCGCCGATCTGGACGACCATGGAGTGCACCAGGCCTGCCGACAGGAGGTCGTCCAGTGCCTGGGCGGAGTCGGCCCCGGTTGCGGCGGTTGCGGTTGCGGTTGCGGCGGCGTGCTCGGTGAGGTCGCGGCGCCCGTGCGGCCCCAGCTGGGCGAGTGCGGACAGCAGCGCCTGATGGGCCGGGCCCATTCCCCTCGCGTCGAGCCGGTCGGCCAGCAGCCGGTCGACCGCCCTGCCGGCCGTCGACAGGAGGTAGACGGTCTGTTCGAAGGGGCTCGTCGAGCCCGTCCTCCCGTCGTACACGCCAGGTCCCATCGTCCGGTGGCCGCCGTGTTCTCGGACCGGGGCCATGGTGGCGGCACCCGCGCGGGGATGCCGAGCCCGGAGGCCGGAGTGAACGCGGCCTCTGATCGCCGGCGGGCGGGCGGCTGCGCCAAGACCCGCACGGGTAAGCCGAGCCTCACCATACCCGGACCCGCACGGTTGGTCTACATCGATGTCGTCAGACCGGGCCGTGAGCCCTCAGGGTCCGGGCCGCGTACTCGACGTACTCGTGCAGCCCGTAGGCCAAGGCCACGCCGAGCAGGGCCGCGACCGTGACGGCGGCGACCAGGGCGACGGCGGCGTGCGCCCTGCGGCCGGTCGGGCGGGCGGGTGCGGGGCCCAGGAGGGCCTGGACGCGCTGGGGCACGGGGCCGGTGTTCACGGACAGCAGGGGCCCGGCGGTTCGGCGGGCGGACGGCGATCCGGCCAGGGCCGCCCGGGCGATGGCGGTCGCGGCGGTGCGCCGGTCGGCGACCGCGGCGGCGGCCTGCTCGTCGGCCCAGCGTTCCAGGTGGTAGTCGAGGTCGGCCCGCAGCCGGGCCAGCGCCGGGTGTACGGCGGCGGCGAGGTCGACGGCGGCGGACAGCAGGTGGTGGCGCCCGCGCAGGTGGGCGCGCTCGTGGGCGAGGAGCACCGCGCGCTCCGCCGGGCCCAGCGCGCTCAGCATGCCGGCCGAGACGACGACGCGGCCGGGGCGCCCCCGGTGGCCGGGCAGGGCGAAGGCCTCGGCGTCCTTGCCCGCGACCACGAGCAGGTCGCCGTCGCTCGTCGCATCAGCGGTCAGGCCCCAGGCGCGGGCGAGGAGCACGCGGTGCCCGCGCCACCGCAGCGTCAGCCGTACGGCCTGGACGGCCAGCGCGGCCCCGGCAGCGCAGGACACCGGCACCACGGCCGGCCACCGGGCGACGACGCCGGACAGCGGCAGGTGCTCCAGGCCTGCCAGGAACGGGACGTGGAACAGCCCGGCGAGTGCCGCGACGGTGCCGCCCGCCAGCAGGACGGCCGCGCCCGTGAGTACGAGCGAGGCCTCGCGCGGAGGGAGCAGCAGGGCCAAGCGGCGTGCGGCGGGCGCCGCGGCCCAGGGGAGCAGCAGGGCCAGGGCGACGACCGTCAGGATCAGGCCCATGCGTCGTCCTCGGGCCCGGGCCTGCCGGAGTCCGCCGCGGTCGCGGCCCTGGCCCCGGTCTGGGCCCCGGCCTCGGCCTCGGCCTCGGTCTGGGCATCGAGGAGCAGGCGGCGCAGCACGTCCTCGTCGTCCTCGGACAGGGAGGAGACGAACCGCTTCAGCACGAGGTCCCGCTGGGGTTCCTTCTCCAACTCCCGGCGCATGCGCCCGGCCGCCAGTCCGGCGGCGTCCTCCACCGGGGCGTAGGCGAAGGACCGCGCGGGGCGGCTGCGGACCAGGGTCCCCTTCTCGTGCAGACGCGTGAGGATCGTCGTCACGGTGGTGCGGGCCAGCCCGTGGTCCAGCGCCTCCTTGACCTGCTGGGCGGTCAGCGGCTCGCCGGCCGCCCACAACACCGCCAGCACGTCCGCGACCAGTTCCCCGTGCGGACGCCTGGCGTCCCGACCGACCCTCACATCGTTCTCCCTGTCCCGACACTCCCGGAAGGCACACTCCCGGCAGGCGCACCTCCGGCGCCGACAGCGGTCGGCGGCCGAGGCCTGCCCGCGCCGGTATGGCGAAGATGGGCCCGGCCTGTGTTGCTTAGGTGTGCCTCAGCTAATTTTACGGGCTCGCGGCCCCGCGCTGCCGGGCGCCTGATTTGCGGACACCGTCCGGTCACGTGCCGCTCGGCGCGGTGGAAAGTCGATGGCACAACGCGCGTGCGGGCCTCTGGACTTACTAGGACGTCCAACTATATGGTCGACGGCAGGTCCGCGGTGTCAGGGAAGCCGGTGTGAGTCCGGCACGGTCCCGCCACTGTGACCGGGGAGTTCGTCCTCGCAGACGAAGGCCACTGGCAGCCAGCCGGGAAGGCCTGGGGGCGTGCGGTGATCCGGGAGTCAGGATACCGGCCGCGGGTGTTCCGTGTTTTCCACGAGGATGGAGACGACACGCATGACTCCGGGCTGCTCCCGCTCCACTGCCGCTCCTGGTCGTCCCGTGCCCACGGCCGCCGGGGCCCCGACACTCTGACGTTCCGTTCTGCCGCCGCACGCCCGTGTCGCGGGGCGCACCACCGTGCGCCCGCCGACCGGCGGCGGCCTCCGATCCTCCTCCTCTCCCCACCCCTGTCGAGAGAAGGAACCCGACGGTCCGAGAACTGACCCACTTCGTCGCCGGCAAGCCCACCGCCGGCACCTCCGGTCGCTTCGGCGACGTGTACGACCCCAACACCGGCCGGGTGCAGGCCCGGGTGCCGCTGGCGAGCCGGGCCGAGGTCGAGGCGGTGATCGCCGACGCCGCGCAGGCCCAGCCCGCATGGGCCGCGTGGAATCCGCAGCGGCGCGCCCGCGTCCTGCTGCGCTTCCTCCAACTCGTCGAGCAGGAGAAGGAGGAACTGGCCCGGCTGCTGTCCGCCGAGCACGGCAAGACCGTGGCCGACGCCCACGGGGACATCCAACGCGGCCTGGAGGTCGTGGAGTTCGCCGCCGGCATCCCGCACCTGCTGAAGGGCGAGTTCAGCGACAACGCGGGCACCGGCATCGACGTGTACTCGATGCGCCAGCCGCTCGGCGTGGTCGCGGGCATCACGCCGTTCAACTTCCCCGCGATGATCCCGCTCTGGAAGGCCGCACCCGCCATCGCCTGCGGCAACGCCCTCGTCCTCAAGCCCTCGGAGCGCGACCCCTCGGTGCCGCTGCGCCTCGCCGAGCTGTTCCTGGAGGCCGGGCTGCCGCCGGGCGTGCTGAACGTGGTCAACGGCGGCAAGGAGGCCGTCGACACCCTGCTGGAGGACCCGCGGGTGCAGGCGGTCGGGTTCGTCGGCTCCACACCGATCGCCCAGTACGTGTACGCCACCGCCGCCGCGCACGGGAAGCGGGCGCAGTGCTTCGGCGGCGCCAAGAACCACCTGGTCGTGATGCCGGACGCCGACCTCGACCAGGCCGCGGACGCGCTGATCGGCGCCGGCTACGGCTCGGCCGGCGAGCGCTGCATGGCGATCTCGGTGGCCGTCCCGGTGGGGGAGGAGACCGCCGACGCCCTGGTGGCCAAACTGGTCGAGCGGATCGCCGCGTTGAAGGTCGGGCGCTCGGACGACCCGGCGGCGGACTTCGGCCCGCTGGTCGGCGCCGACGCGCTGGAGCGGGTCCGCGGCTACCTGGACCTCGGGGTCGAGGAGGGCGCCGAACTCGTCGTCGACGGGCGGGACTTCCGGCTGGAGGGGCACGAGGACGGCTACTTCCTCGGCGCCTCGCTGTTCGACCGCGTCACGCCCGACATGCGGATCTACCGGGAGGAGATCTTCGGCCCCGTCCTGACCGTGCTCCGCGCCGCCGACTACGAGGAGGCGCTGCGCCTGCCCGGCGAGCACGAGTTCGGCAACGGCGTGGCCGTCTACACCCGGGACGGCGACACGGCGCGGGACTTCGCCCGCCGGGTGAACACCGGCATGGTCGGCGTCAACGTGCCGATCCCCGTGCCGGTCGCGTACCACACCTTCGGCGGCTGGAAGCGCTCCGGGTTCGGCGACCTCAACCAGCACGGGCCGGACTCGATCCGCTTCTACACCCGCACCCGCACCGTCACCTCGCGCTGGCCCTCCGGGGTCAAGGAGGGCGCGAGCTTCACCATCCCGACGATGGGCTGAGGGCGCCGTGCACGACCTCACAGAGGACCAGCTCGCCATCGCGGCGACCACCCGGGCCTTCGCCCGCGAACACCTGGCGCCGAACGCGGTCGCGTGGGACCAGGCCAAGCACTTCCCGGTGGACGTGCTGCGCAAGGCGGCGGACGTCGGCCTGGCCGGTGTCTACGTCCGCGAGGAGTCCGGCGGCTCCGGGCTCACCCGCGCCGACGGCGTGCTGGTGTTCGAGGCGCTGGCCACCGGCTGCCCGTCCATCGCCGCCTACCTGTCCATCCACAACATGGTCGCCTGGATGATCGACCGCTACGGCGACGACGCCCAGCGCGCCCGCTGGCTGCCGGGCCTCAGCGCCATGGCGACCCCCGCCAGCTACTGCCTCACCGAGCCCGGCGCGGGCTCGGACGCGGCGGCACTGACCACCCGAGCCCGCCGGGACGGGGCGCACTGGGTCCTCGACGGCGTCAAGCAGTTCATCTCGGGCGCAGGGGCCTCCCAGGTCTACCTGGTGATGGCCCGCACCGGCGGACCGGGGGCCGGCGGGGTGTCCGCGTTCGTCGTCGAACGCGACGACGCCGGCGTCTCGTTCGGGCCCGACGAGAAGAAGATGGGCTGGAACGCCCAGCCCACCCGCCAGGTGCGGCTGGACGGCGTCCGGCTCCCGGCCGACCGCCTCCTGGGAGCCGAGGGCGAGGGCTTCCGGATCGCCATGAACGGGCTGAACGGCGGCCGGCTCGGCATCGCCGCCTGCTCCCTCGGCGGAGCGCAGGACGCCCTGGAGCGGGCCACCCGCTATCTGGCGGACCGCGAGGCGTTCGGCGCCCGGCTCCTGCACGCCCAGGCGCTGCAGTTCCGGCTCGCCGACATGGCCACGGAGCTGGAGGCGGCCAGGTCGCTGCTCTGGCGGGCCGCCTCGGCCCTGGACCGGGGGGACCCCAGAGCGCCGGAGCTGTGCGCGATGGCCAAGCGGCACGCCACCGACACCGGCTTCGAGGTCGCCAACCAGGCGCTCCAACTGCACGGCGGCTACGGCTACCTGGCCGAGTACGGCATCGAGAAGATCGTCCGCGACCTGCGGGTGCACCAGATCCTGGAAGGAACCAACGAGATCATGCGCGTCATCGTCGCCCGCGGCCTGACCGGGGCCGCGTGATGGCCGGGAACGACCTCGACGAGGTCCTGGTCCACCGCGAGGGCCGGGCGGGCCTGATCGTCCTCAACCGCCCCGCGGCCCTGAACGCCCTCACCCACGGCATGGTGCGAAGGATCTCCGAAGCCCTGGACGCGTGGGAGGAGGACCAGCGGGTCGACACCGTGGTCATCACCGGCGCCGGTGAGCGGGCCTTCTGCGCCGGCGGCGACATCGTCGCCATCCACCGCGCCGCCACCGGCGCGGACCCGGGCGCCGTCGAGGAGTTCTGGCGCGACGAGTACCGCCTCAACGCCCGCATCGCCCGCTACCCCAAGCCCTACGTCGCGCTCATGAGCGGCATCGTGATGGGCGGCGGGGTCGGGGTCTCCGCCCACGGCAGCGTCCGGATCGTCACCGAGACCACACGCGTCGCCATGCCCGAGGCCGGCATCGGCTTCGTCCCCGACGTCGGCGGCACTTACCTGCTCGCCCTCGCACCCGGCGAGCTGGGTACCCACCTCGCCCTGACCGCGGGCTCCGTCGGCGCCGCGGACGCGCTGCTCTGCGGCCTCGCCGACCACTTCGCCCCGGCCGAGCGGCTGCCCGCGCTGCTGGACGACCTGGCCGAACTCCCCGTGCACGACGCCCTCGAACGGAACGTCGGGCCCGCACCGGCCGGCCTGCTGGACGGTCGGCGGGCCTGGATCGACCACTGCTACGGGGCCGACACCGTGGAGGAGATCCTCGACCGCCTGCGGGACAGCGGCGAACCGGAGGCCAAGGAGGCCGCGGACCGGATCGCCGCCAACTCGCCCGCCGCCGTGAAGGCCACCCTCGCCGCCCTGCGCCGGGCCCGCACCCTCGGCCCGCTGGAGGCCGTCCTCGACCAGGAGTACCGGACCTCCTGCGCGGCGCTCTCCACACCGGACCTGGCCGAGGGGATCCGCGCCCAGGTCATCGACAAGGACCGCTCCCCGCGGTGGAACCCGTCGACGCTGAGCGCCGTCGAACCCGCCACGGTGGCCCGCTACTTCGCCCCGCTCGGCGACCGGGAACTCGGCCTGTCCCCCACCACACCCCTGGAGCGCTGGTGACCCACCGCAACGGATTCAACGGAGTCATCGGATTCATCGGACTCGGCAACATGGGCGGCCCGATGGCTGCCAACCTCGCCACGGCCGGACACACCGTGACCGGCTACGACCTGGCGCCGGAGGCACTGCGGCGGGCGTCCCGGACGGAGAGCGGCGTCCGTCCGGCGCGGTCCGCGACCGAGGCGGTACGGGAGGCCGACGTCGTCATCAGCATGCTGCCGGCCGGCCGGCACGTGCTGGCCGCCTACGCGGACCTGCTGCCCGCCGCCCACCCGGGAACGCTCTTCGTCGACTGCTCCACGATCGACGTCGCGGACGCCCGGGCGGCGCACGACCTGGCCGTGAACGCCGGGCACCGGGCCGTGGAGGCGCCGGTCTCCGGCGGGGTGGTCGGTGCCACGGCCGCGAGCCTCACCTTCATGGTCGGAGCCGCCGAGCCGGACTTCGAGGCGGCTCGACCGGTGCTGGAGGCGATGGGCCGCAAGGTCGTGCACTGCGGACCCCCCGGTGCGGGGCAGGCCGCGAAGATCTGCAACAACATGATCCTGGGCATCTCGATGATCGCGGTCAGCGAGGCCTTCGTGCTCGGGGAGAGCCTCGGGCTCAGCCACCAGGCCCTCTACGACGTCGCCTCGACCGCCTCCGGCCAGTGCTGGGCGCTCACCACCAACTGCCCCGTCCCCGGACCGGTGCCGACCAGCCCGGCCAACCGCGACTACGCGGCCGGGTTCGCCGCCGCCCTGATGGCCAAGGACCTCGGCCTCGCCGCCGGGGCCGCCGACGCCGCCGGCCTGCCCACCGAACTCGGACGCAGGGCGGCACAGCTGTACGCGGACTTCGCGCAGGCCGACGACGGCGCCGGCCTGGACTTCTCGGCGATCATCACCACCCTGAGGGAGGACGGCAAGTGACCGGCTACGAGACGATCCTGGTCGAGCGCAAGGGCCGGGTGGGGCTGATCACGCTCGACCGGCCCAAGGCGCTCAACGCGCTCAACACCCTCCTGATGAACGAAGTCGCGCAGGCGGCAACGGAGTTCGACCGTGACCCGGAGATCGGCTGCCTGGTCATCACCGGCTCGGAGAAGGCCTTCGCGGCCGGCGCCGACATCAAGGAGATGCAGTCCCTCGACTTCGTCGACGCCTACCTCGGCGACTGGTTCGCCGCCTGGGACCGCTTCGCCGCGCTGCGCAAGCCCGTGGTGGCGGCGGTGGCGGGCTACGCGCTGGGCGGCGGCTGCGAGCTGGCGATGCTGTGCGACATCCTGCTGGCGGCGGACACCGCGAAGTTCGGGCAGCCGGAGATCAAGCTCGGCGTGATCCCGGGCATCGGCGGTTCGCAGCGGCTGACCCGGGCGGTCGGCAAGGCGAAGGCGATGGAACTGTGCCTGACCGGCCGGATGATGGGCGCCGAGGAGGCCGAGCGGGCCGGCCTGGTCTCCCGGATCGTCCCGGCGGACCAGCTGCTGGCCGAGGCCCTGACGGTGGCCGAGACGATCGCGGCGATGTCCACCCCGGCGGCGGTCATGCTCAAGGAGAGCGTCAACCGCTCGTACGAGACCACGCTCGCCGAGGGCGTGCGCTTCGAACGGCGCCTGTTCCACGCCACGTTCGCCACGACGGACCAGAAGGAGGGCATGGCGGCCTTCGCCGAGAAGCGCCCGCCGGAGTTCCTCAACCGCTGACGGTCCGAGCAGTTCGCGGCGCGATGTGGCGCGATGTGACGCACGAACCCTTGACCGGATCTTTTCCGTATCGCCATGATGGGCCGTCAAGTTGTGACTCCGCCGCTGGGGGAAGTCCGGTTCGAATCCGGCGCTGACCCGCAACGGTAGGCCGCCGACTCCACGTCGGCGGCGAGCCCGAGTACCCGGCGGCGGAGGTGTGTCGTCCCCTCCTCCCGTCGTGGTCTGCGGGCCGGAGCTCCGAGGGCTGCCCGGCTTGTTGCCGCCGCCCTCCGGGCCCCTGCGTGCGGGCCCGGAAAGGCCCACCGTGTCCCCGTTCCGACGCCCCCTGCGCCTCTTCGCGATACCCGCGCTCGCCCTCGCCACCGTCCTCCCGGCGGCCGCTGCCGCCCAGGCCGCGCCTGCCGCCGCGACCTCGTCCTCGACGATCCGCCCCGACGCCGCCGCGGGCGGCTGGCTCGCCCGCCAGCTCGTCGACGGCGACCACTTCGAGTCCGTCTTCAACGGGACCGCCTACCCCGACCAGGGCCTGACCATCGACGCCGTACTGGCCTTCGCCGCCTCGCGCAGCTCCGACCAGGCCGCCGCGAAGGCCACCGCCTGGCTGGCCAAGCCCGAGATCATCAGCGGCTACCTCGGCGACGGCACCACCGAGGCCTACGCCGGGGCGACCGCCAAGCTGCTGCTCGCCGTCGAGGTGCGCGGCGGGAACCCGACGGCCTTCGGCGGCGTCGACCTGCCGGCCCGCCTGCGCTCGCTCCAGACCGCCGAGGGCCGGTTCTCCGACCGCTCGCAGTGGGGCGACTACAGCAACGCCTTCGGCCAGTCCCTGGCCCTGATCGCCCTGCACCGTACGACCGGTGGCGCCCCGGCCGCGGCCGTCGACTTCCTCGCCAACAGCCAGTGCGCGGACGGCGGCTACCCGGTCGCCTTCGGCCAGGCCACCTGCACCAGCGACCCGGACGCCACCGCGCTCGCCGCCCAGGCCCTCGCCGCCACCGGCCGCACCGCCAAGGCCAACGCCGGGCTCGGCTGGCTGACCGCCCACCAGAACGCCGACGGCGGCTTCCCGGCCGCCGGGGCCGCCGCGTCCAACGCCAACACCACCGGCCTCGCCACGCAGACACTGCTCTCCGGCGGGCGCTTCGTGGCCGGCCTCAAGGGCTGGAGCAGCCTGGTCAAGCTCCAGCAGGGCTGCGCCACGGACCCGGGCGTGCGCGGGGCGGTCGCCTACGACGCGACCGGCTTCAACCCGGCCACCGGCGCCCGGGCCACCGCGCAGGCCGTCCTCGGCCTGGCCGGCACCCCGCTGGCCACCCTCTCCGCCGCCGGTGCCCGCCCGGACGCGCCCGTGCCGGCCTGCCCGGCGACCACCCGCTGACCACCCGCTGACCCCGAGAGGAGA
The DNA here is from genome assembly GCF_042720685.1 of Kitasatospora sp. NPDC058492. Classification (NCBI taxonomy): domain Bacteria; kingdom Bacillati; phylum Actinomycetota; class Actinomycetes; order Kitasatosporales; family Streptomycetaceae; genus Kitasatospora; species Kitasatospora sp. NPDC058492. The sequence goes on along the minus strand of NZ_JBHXMU010000006.1, from coordinate 35,222 downwards.
GCTCCGATGACCGACACCCCGGCGCCCGCGCGCCCGGCCCGCCGCACCCTCGGCTCGATCGCCGCCGCCGCTGCCCTGACCGCCGGCCTGCTCGGCGCCTCCGCCGTCCAGGCCCCGAAGGCGCAGGCCGCCGCCTGCGACGGCACCACCGGCGTCACCGTCGTGGTCGACTTCACCGCCGTCGGCGGCGGTATCCAGACCGGCTGCGCACCCGGCGACCCCGCCAGCGGCCTGGCCGCGCTGACCGGCGCCGGGTTCGCGTACACCTTCCACCCGCGCTACCCGGGCTTCGTCTGCACCATCAACGCCCTGCCGACGACCTGCACCAACCCCACCGGCAGCGCCTACTGGTCGTACTGGCACGCCCAGCACGGCGGCCCCTGGTCGTACAGCAACCTCGGCGCGGGCAGCTACAACCCGGCACCCGGCGACGTCGAGGGCTGGTCCTTCGGCGCCGGCGCCCAGCCGGGCGTCACCGCGCCCTGACCTCCGGAGACACCCCGGTGCCCCGGCCCCTCCGGAAGGGGGGCCGGGGCACCGGCGGTGCGGCACGTTCGGCGCCGCCGGGCGAGCAGCACCATGGTGGCCGTCGCAGCGGTGAACAACAGGGTGTTCACCACGCTCCCGCCGGTGGTCAGCAGCCGTGGGACAAGGCAACCGCCTGGTCCCGCCAGGTCCACACCCTCGCTGTTCGACACGCCAGCTCAGCTCTCGTCCGAGCATCTCCAGGACGGCGGTGTGGCCGTTGCGTGTTTCTGAACTCAACTAATACGTAAGGAACTTGAGGCGAAGGACCCTGGTCTGCAGAAGCTGGGCGCCGGGACGTGTGAGCGGCCCCGCGTACCGGAATCGGTGCGCGGGGCCGCTGTGGGGCATCGGGTGGTTCAGCAGTGGGGCGGGTCGGGCGCGTTGTGGAATAGAACCGCACCCCGACCGCGCAGTCCAGGCCGCAAACCCGCCAGGCTCCGCCCCGATAACTCCCTTGTGCGGCGGGTGGGTTGGGTCCTGTCGGGTCGCGAAGAGGCTGGTCTGGGGCGTCGGCGTCGGGCGGTGCGGGCTCGGGCCGCCGGGGGCCCGGTGGAAGTCCCTCCGTGCACCCGGCGTGATGTGATGGCAGGTCAGCTCGCTGCTTCCGCGTCCAGGACGGCCAGGGTATCCGGATCAGTTGCCGTAGCAGAGCGAGACGGTGTCGCCGAGGTGAACGGTGGTGGCCCGGGTGGCGGTGGTGGCGGTGGTGCCGTCCAGGGTGATCTTCCAGGTGGAGGAGCCGCTGTTGGCGGTGCCGTTGATCGCGGTGACGGCGCCGGTGCCGGAGGACGGGGTGACGGCGGTGACGCAGCCGGCGGGGGTCGCGGATGCGGCGGCGTCGAGGACGTCGCCGAGGGTTGCGGTGGTGCCGGTCGGGGTGAGGGCGACGGCGCAGACCTTGAGTGCGCCGGTGCCGTCGTCGATGACCAGCGGGAGCTTGGCGGCGGTGCCGGGGACGAAGGTGGCGGTGGCGGCCCAGGCCGGCTCGCCGGCGGTGGTCGGGGCCGGCGGGGTGGCGGTGAAGCCGGCGCCGGCGACGGCGCGCAGGCCGTCGACGGAGGCGTAGGGGGAGGGGGAGGTGTCGGTGGGCAGGTACTTGAAGCCGCCGCCGGGCTTGAACTGCTGGGCGATCAGGAAGTCGACGGGGCTCTTGCCGGTGCCGCTGGTGAAGTCGGGGCCCTGGGGGTTGATGCCGCAGGCGTTGAGGCCGGAGACGGCCCAGCCGTTGGAGTCGGTGTTGACGCCGAACATGGCGTTGAAGGCGCCGGAGGCGGTGAGCTTGCCCTTGAGGAAGTTCTTGGCGGCGACGATCGCCGGGTCGGTGGCGGGGACGCCCCCGGTGCAGAGCGAGGCCATGGCGGCGCCGGTCATGTCGATGTCGCTGCCCTGGGCGAGGGCGTTCGGGTCGCCTGCGGCCTTGCTGAAGTTCCAGCCGCCGTCGTTGTGCTGGTTGGCGCGCACCGCCGTGACGGAGGCGTCGAGCAGCGGCTGCGGGACGCGGGGGTTGCCGGCCTGGGTCTTGGCGCCCGCGAGGGCGAGGAGGCCGAAGACGGTGCCGTTGAAGTTGGCGGACGGGTCGTAGTAGCCGGGTTCGGCGGTCTGCCAGTAGGCGGCGAGGTCGGCGACGAGGTTGCGGCCCGGGCCGACCCGGGCGGGGTCGATGCCGGCGGCGTAGGCGTTGAGGATGCCGCGCTCGTAGTCCGTGACGACCGGTGAGGCGCTCGGCCAGCCGGGGGCGGCGAGTTGGCCGCGGTACACCAGGCGGGCGTTCTTGGTGGGGTCGCCGCCGGGGGTGACGTCGGCGGCGGCCGTGCCGGCGGCCGCGAGTGCGCTGAACGCCCACTCGTTGGAGAGCCCGCCGCCGGTGACGTAGCTGCCGTCGGCGGCCTGGAGCGACTTCAGGTAGGTGACGCCGGTGCTCTTCGAGGTGGCTATCTGGGTCGGGCTGGCCGTCGCGTGGGCGGGGACGGCGGAGAGCAGGAGTGCGCCGGCCGTCAGGGCGACGGAGGCGGCGGAGGCGGCGCGGGAGGCGGCGCGGGAGGGGGTGGTTCGCGAGGGGGCGAGGAGGGACACGGGACAGGCTCCTTGGGGTGGCGGGCGCCGACCCTGCCCCGGAGTTCCGGCGTCCGTTCAAGGGCGCGCGACTGCCGGAGCGGTCGCCGCCCGGATCGCGTGGGCCGGCTTTCGCCATGGTGCGTGGCCGGGCGGGCATTCGGGCTCAGGGCGGCACGATGGCCACCCCACACCGCTGCGCGTCAGCCCCGGATTCGCACCGGGTTCCCCCGCTCGGCCACCGCGGACGCTACCGCACGGCGCACCGGTGCACGAGGTGGTGTGATCGACATGACGACCCGTTGACTCCCGTTCTACCGGCGTGGTCTGATGAACCGATTTTTTGCCCTCGGCATTCAGGGGAAGCCGGTCCAACTCCGGCGCTGACCCGCAACCGTGGACCCACCTGTGGTGGGTGAGCCGGAATGCCTGGACCGGGGGCCTGTTCACAGAGCACTTGCGTCGTCGCGGACTACGACGCGGTCCGGACGGTCCCTGCCCAGGAGACCGTCGGCTGCGCCGTTGCGTCCCGCGTCGACCGACCAGGGAGTCGTCGTGAGGGTCAGCAGCAGTCGCACACGTCACAGGAACCGGGACCTCGCCTCCGTGGTGGTCGCCGGTGCTGTCGCGGTCGCCGCCTGCGGAAGCGTCCTGTTCGGGCGCCCCGGCACCGCGGCCGCCGACCCGATCGAGCAGTGCACGGCGACGACGGGCGCGATCGTCGCCGTCGACTTCACCCACTGGGGCGGCGGCGTCGTCCGGGGCTGCGACGCCCACCCCACGACCGGGATGAACCTGCTGCACGCCGCGGGCTTCACCACCGCCGGAACCGAGCACGACGGACCCGCCTTCATCTGCCGCCTCGGAACCGGGACCTTCAACAGCGGCACCCAGTACCCGACGCCGGCCGAGGAACCCTGCGTCAACACCCCGCAGGCCACCGCGTACTGGTCGTACTGGATCGCCGAACCCGGCCAACAGGCCTGGTCCTACAGCCGGTTCGGCGCCGGGACGCAGAAGCCCAAGCCCGGCGAGGTCGAGGCCTGGGTGTACGGCGGCACCGACATCGGCGGCACCAGCGGGGCACCGGGCTTCACCCCGGACTCCGTGAGAGCGAAGAGCGGTGGTTCGTCGGCTTCGCCGTCCGCCTCGCCATCCGCCTCGCTGTCACCCTCGGCGAGCCCGACTCCGACACCGACCCCGACCGGGCCGACCTCGACCGGGCCGTCCGCCACCGGTGACCCGGCGGCCGCCGCGGCCTGGCTGGCCCGCCAACTCGTCGGCGGCGACCACATGGAGAACTGGGCCGTCGAGGGGCCGGACTACCCCCGGACCGCCCTCACCGCCATCGCCCTCGCCGCCGCCGGCACGCAGGACCCGGCGGTGCGCAGGACGACCGCCTTCCTCGCCGCCCACACCGACGCCTTCCTGTACCCCGACGGACCGGCCGGCCAGCCCGATGCGAGGGCCGCCGCACTGCTGGCCCTCGTCGCCGAGAGCACCGGCAGCGATCCCCGGGCCTTCGGCGGCCGGGACCTGATCGCCGCGCTCACCGGCCACGTCTGCACGGCGGCGGGGGAGAACGGCAGGTGCACCGCCGCCGGGGACTTCCCCGGCGCGGCCTCGCCCTGGGTCCAGTCCCTCGGCGTCATCGCCCTCCAGCGCGCCGGCTTCACGCCACCCGCCCCGGCGCTCGCCCGCTTCACGGCGCTCCAGTGCGCCGACGGCGGGGTGGCCGGATCGATGATCGTCGCCGGCGAGCACTGCGAGCCCGACCCGCTCACCACCGGCCTCGCGGTGCTCGCCCTTCGCACGGCCCCCGGGTACGAGACGGCGGCGAAGAAGGCTTCGGACCAGCTCGCGGCCGGACAGCAGGCCGACGGATCCCTGCTCCCGTACCTCGGCGCCCCCGGCGACACCATCAGCACCGCGAGCGCGGCCCAGGCGTTCAAGGCCACCGGACAGGACACCCGCCGGGCCGCCGCCACGGCCTGGCTCGCCGCCCGGCAGGGCGCGGACGGCGGCTTCGGCCCCGACGCGTCGACCACCGACCCGGACCTGGCCGCCACCGAGCAGGCGATCCTGGCCCTGACCGGCACCGACCTCACCAGCGTCCGGCACAACCCGGACGCCACCACCCCGCCGACGACGCCCGCCACCACGAAGCCTGCCGGAAGAACCCCCGACGCCGCCAAGGGCAGCGCCTACCTCACCGACCCGTCCCGCCTGATCAACGGCCGCTACTACGAGGGCTTCCCGGCCTTCGCCGACTTCGGCCTCACCATCGACGGCGCCTACGCCCTCGCGGCCACCGGCACCGACGACGCCGCGCTGCGCAGGATCGTCGACTTCCTGGACCAGCCGGGCAAGGACGCCGGTGAGCGCACCGTCAACGACTGGACCGGCATCGACACCGAGTACGCAGGCGGCGGCTCGATCGGAAAGGAGGCGCTGCTCGCCGAGGCGGTCGGCCGCAACCCGCGCGCCTTCGGCGGCCACGACCTGATCGCCGCCCTGGCCGCCCTCGTGTGCACCAAGGCCGACCAGAGCACCGGCTGCGCGGCGCCCGGCAACTACACCTACGCCACCTCGGTGTTCTCCCAGGCGCTCGGCATCATGGCCCAGCTCCGGGCCGGGGACTCGACGAACGCCGCCCCCGCGATCGCCTACCTGAAGGGCCTCCAGCACCAGGACGGCTCCTGGCCGAGCCTGATCCCCGCCACCGGGGACTCCGACGTGGACAGCACGGCGATGGCCGTCATGGCCCTCGCCCTCGTGCCGGGGGACGAGGCCGCGCGGGCCGTCGACCAGGGCCTCGGCTGGCTCGCCGCGCGGCAGCTGCCCGACGGCGGCTTCCCGGGAGCGGCCGGCGACTCGACCAACTCGGCCGCGCTCGCCATCCAGGGCATGACGCTGCGCCAGGCCTCGTACGGCGCCCGGATCGCCAAGGCGCGCGACTTCCTGGCGGGCCAGCAGAACGGGGACGGCGGGTTCAACGTCGCCTCTGCCGGGCAACCGGGATCGGACGTCCGCGCGTCCACGCAGGTGCTCGGCGGTGCCACCGGGATCTCGTTCGGCACGCTGTTCCGGGACCTCGGGGGAACGTCGACGCCGACGCCGACTCCGACTTCCACCGGGACGGCGACCCCGACGGGTACGCCGACGGGCACTCCCACGGGCACGCCGATCGATACCCCGACCGGCACGCCCACGAACACATCCACGAACACATCCACGAACACGCCCACGAACACGCCCACGAACACGCCCACGAACACGCCGAGCCCGACGGGCTCGCCCGCAACGGCTGGGCCCTCGGACACCGCCGCTCCCTCGACCGGCGACGGTTCGGCCACCTGGTCGGCCGGTGGCATCGACGCTCCGGCCGGTGGCGGTGGCGCACCCGTCGCCCCCGCCGGTGGCGTGCCGGCGCAGACCGGTTCCGGCAGCCTGGCCGGGACCGGAACCCAGGCCCTGACGCTGACGGCGGGCGCGGGTGTGCTGACCGCGCTCGGCGCGGCGGCCGTCCTCGTCGCCCGGCGCCGCGCCGCAGCCGCCCCGGGGCGTCACCGGTGAGCCGGGGACTCGGCGGTCGGCTCGGCCGGCTGTCCGGGGCGGCGGCCCTGACCTTCGCCCTCGCGTTCGGCGGCGTCGCCGTGGGCACCGCCCCGGCGTCCGCGGCGCCGCTGCCGATCGACCAGTGCACCACCACCTCCGGCGTGGTGCTCGCCGTGGACTTCAGCAAGTGGGGCGGCCCGCTGCTGCGCTCCTGCGGGACCACCCCGACCACCGGCTTCACCCTGCTCAACCAGGGCGGCTGGAAGACCACCGGGACCGGCCACGACGGTCCGGCGTTCATCTGCCGGATCGGCTACAGCGGCTTCCAGGGCGGCAAGCAGTTCCCGGCCCCGGACCAGGAGAAGTGCGTCCTGACGCCCCCGGCCACGGCCTACTGGTCGTACTGGCACGCCGATCCGGGCCAGAACGAGTGGTCCTACAGCCAGCTCGGCGCGATGAGTTACCAGCCGAAGCCCGGCAGCGTCGACCTCTGGATCTTCGGTGGCACCAACATCGAGGGCACCGAGGGGCGGCCGGGCTTCTCGCCGGACAGCGTGCGCGCGAACAACTTCAGCCCCGGCGGGCAGCCCGCCGACCCCGGCCAGGGCACCACGGGCGGCTCCGGCGGCGGGTCGACGGGTGGCACGGGTACGACCGGCGGCAGCGCCACCGGCACCGGTTCGAGCGGTGGCACCGGCGGGACCGGAACCACCGGAAACGCAGGCGGAACCGGCAGCACCAGCAGCACCGGCAGCAGCGGCGGAACCGGCGGCACCAGCGGCGCAGGCACGACCGGTGGCACCGGATCGGGCCGGGCCCCGGCCCCCGCCAAGCCCCCGACGGGCGGAGCCCGCCCGCCCGCGCCCGCCACGACCCCGGGGCCCGGCGCCGCCGCCACCCCCGAGGACGGCATCACTCCGCCCGGAGCGCCCGAGCCGACGCCCGTGCCCGCCACGCCGGTGCCGGTCGAGCCGCCCACCGCGCCGCCGACGGACATCCCGAGCGATCAGCCGACCCCGCAGACGGTCGAGGCCGCGGCCGCGCCGACGTCCACCCCCGCCGTGCCCGGCGGCGTGGTGGACGCCAATCCGGTGGCCGATGCCCCGCACGACTCCGGGTCGATGGCCCCTGCCGTCATCGCGACCGCCCTCGTGGGGGCGCTGGGCGCGGCCACCGTGGTCGTCGCGCGCCGCCGCCGCCGACGGGCCGAGTGATCCGGTGACCAAGCCCGACGAACCCGGCGCCGTCCCCCCGAAGCCCGACCCGAAGCCGAAGCCCAACCCGAAGCCCACCCCCCGACGGGACGCCGGGAGCCGGCGCAGCCCCCGGAACCTGCACCCGCTGGCCTGGTGGACCTGGGCGCTCGCCCTGGCGACGGCGGCCAGCCGCACCACCAACCCGCTGCTGCTCCTGCTGGTCCTCGCCGTGCTCGGCTACGTGGTCACCGCCCGCCGGACCGAGGCCCCGTGGGCCCGCGGGTTCACCTACTACCTGTGGCTGGCCCTGACCGTGGTGGCGATCCGGGTGGTGTTCCGGTGCGTCTTCGCCACCGGCATCACCCCGCACGACCACCTGCTCTTCTCGCTCCCGCACCTCCCCACCCCCGCCTGGTACGCGGGCATCCGGATCGGCGGGCCGGTCTCCCTGGAGGCGACCCTCTCCGCCGCCTTCGACGGGCTGCGTCTGGCCTGCCTGATCTGCTGCATCGGCGCCGCCAACACGCTCGCCAACCCCAAGCGCGCCCTGCGGGTCCTGCCCGGCGCCCTGTACGAGCTGGGCGTCGCCGTGACGGTGTCGCTGAGCGTCGCCCCGCAGCTGGTGCAGAGTGTCCAACGCGTCGCCCGGGCAAGGCGGTTGCGGGCCGGGCAGCGGAAGGGCGTCCGCGCGCTGCGCAGCATCGTCGTCCCGGTGCTGGAGGACGCGCTGGAGCGTTCGCTGCACCTGGCCGCCGCGATGGACTCGCGCGGTTACGGCCGCTCCGGCACCGCGACCCGCCGCTCCCGCCGCGTCACCGGCGCCCTGATGCTGCTCGGCATGTGCGGCCTGTGCGCCGGGGTGTACGGGCTCCTGGACGGAACCGCCCCCGCTGCCCTGGGGCTTCCGGCCTTCCTCGCGGGCGCCCTGCTCTGCGTGGCGGGGCTGATCCTCGGCGGCCGGCGCGTGCGGCGCACCACCTACCGGCCGGACCGCTGGCAGGCCGCCGAGTGGGGCGTCGCGGGCTGCGGGGTGATTGCCGCCGTCCTGCTGTTCGCCACCGTCGGCTACGCCGCCACCGACCTCAACCCCTCGCTCTACCCGCTCAGTTGGCCGAGCCTGCCGCTCGTCCCGGTGTTCGCCCTGCTGCTGGCCGGCGCCGCCGGGGTGATCGCGCCGCCGCCGGGCCGTACCCCGGAACCCGCCACCGGGGCCCGCCGCACCGGCACCGACCGCACGACCCCCGAGGTGAGCACGTGATCCGATTCGACCAGGTCGGCGTGGTGTACGACGGCGAGACCACCCCCGTCCTGCGCGACGTCGACCTGCACATCCCGGAGGGCGAGCTCTGCCTGGTGGTCGGCCGCACCGGCGTCGGCAAGTCGACCCTGCTCGGCGCCGTCAACGGCCTCGTGCCGCACTTCACCGGCGGCACCCTGCGAGGCAGGGTCACCGTGGACGGCCGGGACACCGCGCACCACCCGCCGCGCGAACTCGCCGACGTGGTGGGCGTGGTGGGGCAGGACCCGCTGGCCGGCTTCACCACCGACACGGTGGAGGAGGAACTCGCCTACGTCATGGAGCAGTTGGCCGTCCCGCCGGAGGTGATGCGCAAGCGCGTCGAGGAGACCCTCGACCTGCTCGGCCTCGCCGACCTGCGCCACCGCGCCCTGCACGAGCTCTCCGGCGGCCAGCAGCAGCGCGTCGCCATCGGCTCGGTGCTCACCGCGCACCCGCGCGTCCTGGTCCTGGACGAACCGACCTCGGCGCTCGACCCGACCGCCGCCGAGGAGGTGCTCGCGGCCATCACCCGCCTGGTCCACGACCTCGGCGTCACCGTCCTGCTCGCCGAACACCGCCTGGAGCGGGTCGTCCAGTACGCCGACCGCGTCGCCTACCTGCCCGGCGACGGGACGGTCGTGCACGGGCCGCCCGCCGAGGTCTTCCGGCACGCCGCGATCGCGCCGCCCGTCGTCGACCTCGGCCGGCTGGCCGGGTGGCGGCCGCTGCCGCTCTCCGTCCGGGACGCCCGCCGCGCCGCCGCCCCGCTGCGGGAGCGGCTCACCGACGTGCCCGTTCCTCCGCCGCGCCGGGCAGCGGTGGCGGGGGAGCGGGTGCTGGACGCCCGGGGGGTGGTCGTCCGGTACGGGCCGGTCACCGCCGTCCGGGAGGTCGGGCTGGAGCTGCGGGCCGGCGAGGTCACCGCGCTGATGGGGCGCAACGGCTCGGGCAAGTCCTCGCTCCTGTGGGCCCTCCAGGGCTCCGGCTCCCGGCAGGGCGGCAGCGTGCAGGTCCGCGGAGCCGACGGCGGGCCGGCCGCGGACCCCAAGCGGCTCTCCGCGACCAGGGCCCGGCAGCTCGTCGGGCTCGTCCCGCAGACCCCGACCGACCTGCTGTACCTGGAGACGGTCGCCCAGGAACTCGCCCAGAGCGACCTGGAGGCCCGCAGCGCAGCAGGCCCGACCACAGCCGGGCCGACCGCCGCAGGTCCGACCACAGTCGGCCCGGCCGCAGCAAGCCCGACCGCGCGGCAGATCCTCGACCGGCTCGCCCCCGGGATCCCCGATGGCACCCACCCCCGGGACCTCTCCGAGGGCCAGAAGCTGGCCTTGGTCCTGGCGATCCAACTGGCCGCCGCGCCAAGGGTGGTGCTGCTGGACGAACCCACCCGAGGGCTCGACTACCACGCGAAGGAAGCGCTCACCGGCATCGTCGACGCCCTCGCCGCCGAAGGCCGTACGGTCGTCGTCTCCACCCACGACGTCGAGTTCGTCGCCGCCGCCGCCGACCGGGTGGTGGTGATGGCCGAGGGCGAGGTCGTCGCCGACGGTCCCACCGCCGAGGTCATCGTCGCCTCGCCCACCTTCGCCCCCCAGACCGCCAAGATCCTCGCGCCGCTGCCCTACCTGACGACCCGACAGGTGGCCGCCGCCCTCGCGCCCGCGCAGGCCGCCCGGTGAGCGCCGTCCGGATCCCCGGCCGGGCCCGCGTCGTCGCGGCCCTGGCCGCCTTCATCGGCCTGGTCGCCTTCACCTGGCCGTTCGTCGTCGCCCCCGGAACGTTCGGCTCCTCCTACGCCCCGCCGCTGATCTTCGGCGCCCTGCTGGTCCTGGTGCTCGCCGTCGTCATCGCCGAGATCGCGGCCGGCGGCATCGACGCCAAGGCCCTCGCCATGCTCGGCGTCCTGTCCGCCGTCAACGCCGGGCTGCGCCCGCTCGGCGCCGGCACCGCCGGGGTGGAGACGGTTTTCTTCCTCCTCGTCCTGGCCGGCCGGGTCTTCGGCCCGGGCTTCGGCTTCACCCTCGGCTGCACCTCGCTGTTCGCCTCCGCGCTGCTCACCGGCGGCGTCGGCCCCTGGATGCCGTACCAGATGTTCGGCTGCGCGTTCGTCGGCATGCTCGCCGGGCTGCTGCCGAGAACCCGACGGCGGCGCTGGGAGGTGGCGATGCTGGCCGCGTACGGGGCGTTCTCCGGGTACCTCTTCGGCTTCCTCCTCAACCTCTCCTTCTGGCCGTTCTCCACCGACCCGAACAGTTCCATCGCCTACCTGCCGGGGCTGCCCTTCACCGAGCAGTGGCACCGCTACCTGCTCTTCGACCTCGCCACCTCGCTCGGCTGGGACACCGGCCGGGCCGTCACCACCTTCACCGCCGTGCTCGTCGTCGGCCCGGCCGTCCTCACCGTCTTCCGCCGCGCGGCCCGCCGCGCCAACTTCGAGCCCACGGTGCGCTTCGAAGCCCCGGACGCCCCGGACGGTCGACGAGTCACCGCGAACGACACCGCGAACGCCGCCGCGAACGACACCGCGAACGCCGCCGCGAACGACACCGCCACCGGCTCCGCGAGCGGCGAGGGAGTCTCACCATGCGGACGGCTTCCGTGAATTCCGCGTCGGCCCCGGCGGTTTGCCCCTAAGCTGGCGACGCAGCTGGTTCGTCCTGCCCGCCAGGCAGGACGTCGCAAGAGGGAACCCGGTGGGAATCCGGGACTGCCCCGCAGCGGTGAGTGGGAACGACCGCCGTCATACGCACTGGACCCGGGACGGGTCTGGGAAGCGATGGCCAGTAGGTACCGGACGCCAACAGGCCCGGTGCGCCCACGAGTCCGAAGACCTGCCCGTTGCCCGCCCGCGGACCGTTCCGCGTGCGGATATCCCGGTGACCTCGTGGGCGGGTCGGCGACCATACCAGGCGGGTCCGGCACGCGCATCGACGTGAGCCGCCGCCCGGTTCGTCATCCCTTCGCGCTCTCGTCCCGTCCCCGGGCACTTGAGGAGCCAGACTCGCGAAGGAGAGTCCCTTGACCACGAAGTCCGCAGCCGCGGCAACCAGGGCCACCGTGTACGGCTACCCCCGGCAGGGCCAGGGCCGGGAGCTGAAGAAGGCCGTCGAGGGCTACTGGAAGGGCACGGTCACCGCCGACGCCCTGCGGGAGACGGCGGTCGGCCTGCGCCGGAAGAACTGGGCGCAGCTCGCCGGGGCCGGTGTCCTGGAAGTGCCCACCGGCGACTTCTCGCTCTACGACCACGTGCTGGACACCACGGTCGCCGTCGGCGCGATCCCGCCCCGGCACCGGGATGCGGTCGAAATCGACGCGCTGGACGGCTACTTCGCCATGGCACGCGGCACCCAGGAGGTCGCGCCACTGGAGATGACCAAGTGGTTCGACACCAACTACCACTACCTGGTGCCCGAACTCGGCCCGGACACCGTCTTCACCGCGAACCCGGCCAAGGCCGTCGGGGAGTTCCGGGAGGCGCTGGCGCTCGGCCACACCGCACGCCCCGTGCTCGTCGGCCCCCTCACCTACCTGCTGCTCGCCAAGCCCGCCCCCGGCGTCGCCGAGGACTTCCAGCCGATCACCCTGCTGGACCGGCTGCTGCCCGTCTACGCGCAGCTGCTGGCGGACCTGAAGGCGGCCGGGGCGCAGTGGGTGCAGCTGGACGAGCCCGCCCTGGTGCAGGACCGCACCCCGGCCGAGCTGAACGCCGCCGCCCGCGCCTACCGTGAGCTGGGCGGCCTGGCGGACCGTCCGAAGCTGCTGGTCGCGAGCTACTTCGACCGCCTGGGCGAGGCCCTGCCGGTGCTGGCCAAGGCCCCGGTCGAGGGCCTGGCGCTGGACTTCACGGGGCCCGCCGCGGCGAACCTTGACGACCTGGCCGCCGTCGGCGGGCTGCCCGGCAAGCGGCTGGTCGCCGGGGTGGTCGACGGCCGCAACATCTGGATCAACGACCTGGAGAAGTCGCTGGCCACCCTGGCGACCCTGCTGGGCCTGGCCGAGCGGGTCGACGTCGCGCCGTCCTGCTCCCTGCTGCACGTGCCGCTGGACGCCGCCGCCGAACGCGACGTCGACCCGCAGATCCTGCGCTGGCTCGCCTTCGCCCAGCAGAAGGCCAGGGAGGTGGCGCTGCTGGCCCGGGGCCTGCGCGAGGGTACGGGGGCGATCGCCGCCGACCTGGCCGCCAACCGCGCCGACCTCGCCTCGCGCGCCAACTCGCCGATCACCCACGACCCGGCGGTGCGCGCCCGCACCGCCGCCGTCACCGACGCGGACGCGCGCCGCGCCCAGGCCTACCCGCAGCGGGCCGAGGCCCAGCGTGCCCGGCTCGGCCTGCCGCTGCTGCCGACCACCACCATCGGCTCGTTCCCGCAGACCTCCGAACTGCGGGTCGCGCGGGCCGACCTCACGGCGGGCCGGATCGACGCGGCGGCCTACCGGGAGCGGATGGAGACCGAGGTCCGGGAGGTCATCGCCTTCCAGGAGAAGGCCGGACTGGACGTCCTGGTGCACGGCGAGCCCGAGCGCAACGACATGGTCCAGTACTTCGCCGAACAGCTCACCGGCTACCTCGCCACCCGGCACGGCTGGGTCCAGTCCTACGGCACCCGGTACGTGCGCCCGCCGGTCCTGGCTGGGGACATCTCCCGCCCGCACCCGATGACCGTCGACTGGTTCGGCTACGCGCAGGGCCTGACCGAACGCCCGGTCAAGGGCATGCTCACCGGCCCCGTCACGATGCTCGCCTGGTCCTTCGTCCGCGACGACCAGCCGCTCGGCGACACCGCCCGCCAGGTCGCCCTCGCCCTGCGCGACGAGGTCACCGACCTGGAGGCCGTGGGCGCGGCCGTCGTCCAGGTCGACGAGCCGGCCCTGCGCGAGACCCTGCCGTTGCGCGCCGCCGACCGCCCGGCGTACCTGGCGTGGGCCACCGAGTCCTTCCGCCTGGCCACCTCGGGCGTCCGCGCCGACACCCAGGTCCACACCCACATGTGCTACGCCGAGTTCGGCGCGATCATGACGGCGATCGACGAGCTCGACGCGGACGTCATCTCGCTGGAGGCCACCCGCTCGCACATGGAGGTCGCCGGAGAGCTCGCCGGGGCCGGCTACCCGCGCGAGGTCGGTCCGGGCGTCTGGGACATCCACTCCCCGCGCGTCCCGAGCACCGAGGAGGCCGTGGAACTGCTGCGTGCGGGCCTGGCCGCCATCCCCGCAGAGCGGCTCTGGGTCAACCCCGACTGCGGCCTGAAGACCCGCGGCTGGACGGAGACCCGCGCCTCGCTCGACAGCCTCGTCGGCGCCGCCCGCCGCCTGCGCGCGGAACTCGCCGGCTGACCCACCGGCGACACGCCCCGGCCGGGCCCCGCACGCCGTGCGGCGCCCGGCCGGGTCGGGCCGCTTCCCCGACGGCGGCCCGGCCGGTTTCACCCGGACCCGAGAAGCCCGAGGTTCTGGTAGATCTCCGTCGTCACCGTCGAGAAGTTCATGGTCATGAAATGCAGCCCGGGAACTCCCTCGGAGAGCAGGCGCCGGCACATTTCGGTGGCGTGATCGATACCGATCGCCCGGACGGCCTTCGGGTTGTCCTGCTGCTTCAGCATGCTTTCGGAAAGCTCATCAGGAATAGCGGCCGTGGTCAGCGTCGGAATCCTCCGAAGTGACCGGATACTGGTCACCGGCATGATCTCCGGAATGACCGGAACGGTGCAGCCGGCCGATTCCAGTCGATCCCGGAAACGGAGGTAGCTGTCCACGTCGAAGAGCATCTGGGTGATGGCGTAGTCGGCTCCGGCCCGGCACTTCTCGATGAAGTGCCTGATCTCGGAATCCCAGTCGGGGGACCTCGGGTGCAGGTCGGGGAACGCGGCCACGCCGACGCAGAAGTCGCCGGACTCCTTGATCAGCCGTACCAGGTCGGCGGCGTACTCCACCCCGTCGGGGTGGCGGTGCCAGGTGCCCAGCGGATCGCCCGGCGGGTCGCCGCGCAGCGCCAGGATGTTGCGAACGCCCTGGTCGGCGTAGTGGCCGAGGATGTTCCGCAGTTCGGCGACGCTGTGGCCGACCGCGGTCAGGTGGGCGGTCGGTGTGAGGGTGGTCTCCTGCGCGATGCGGCCGGTGACGTTCACCGTCCGCTCCCGTGTCGACCCGCCGGCGCCGTAGGTCACCGAGACGAAGGTGGGGGACAGCGCTTCCAGGCGCCGGATCGCATTCCACAGGCCGACCTCCGCTTCGGCACTCCGGGGCGGCATGAATTCGAATGAAGAGGAAAGCCTGCCGGTCGCGAGGAGTTCGCGGATGGAGGTCGCCCGATCCGTGCGCGTGGAGGGAATTCCGAGTGTCATGGCAGGAGGTTAACCAGCCGGGCTATCGGTCGTCCTCAGGTGTCCACTCTGTGATACGAATTTTCTCGGTGGTGCGAGTTGGGGGACAGGTGGGGCGGGCGGCACAATGGGGGCATGAAAAGACCTTCGCAGGTATTGTCGGGGCTGCCCGAATGGGACCGGTGCGCGGTGATGGGAGTCGTGAACGTGACCCCCGACTCGTTCTCGGACGGCGGCCGCTGGCTGGACCCGGGGCGCGCGGTGGACCGAGGACTGCTGCTGGCCGAACAGGGCGCCGACATCGTGGACGTCGGCGGCGAGTCGACCCGGCCGGGAGCGACCAGGGTGTCCGAGGAGGAGGAACTGCGCCGGGTCCTGCCGGTGGTGCGCTCGCTCACCGACAAGGGCGTCCTGGTCAGCATCGACACGATGCGGGCCCGGGTCGCCGAAGCGGCGGTGGAAGCCGGCGCCCGGATCATCAACGACGTCAGCGGGGGCCGGGCCGACGCGGGCATGATCGGCGCCGCGGCCAGGGCCGGAGTGCCCTTCGTCGTCATGCACTGGCGCGGGCAGTCCGCCCGCATGGACGAACTGGCCGCGTACGAGGACGTCGCGGCCGAGGTGATCCGTGAGGTCGCACGGCAGATGGACACGGTGGTGTCGGCCGGGGTCGACCCCTCCCAGGTCATCGTGGACCCGGGCCTCGGCTTCGCCAAACGCCGGCAGGACGACTGGGCGCTGCTGGCATCGCTGGACGCCTGGCGCGTGCTGGGGCGCCCGCTCCTGGTGGCGGCCTCGCGCAAGCGGTTCCTGGGCGAGCTGCTGGCCGACCCGCGGACGGGCGAGGCCCGTCCGGCCCGTGAACGCGACGCGGCCACCGCGGCGGCCAGCGTCCTGGCCGCCGCGCAGGGCGCGTGGGCGGTGCGGGTGCACGAGGTCCGGGACACGGCCGACGCCGTCCGGGTCGAGGCCGCGATCCGAACCAACCGGGTCTGAGAGAGGAAGTACGCGCCATGCCACGTCCGACCGGGCGGAAGGTCTACGCCCACGCCAAGCTGCGCCGGCTGCGCCGCGAGCACGGCATGAACCAGGTCGAGCTGGCGCGCGAGCTCGGCATCTCGACCAGCTACCGAGACTATTCGCAGTGCATCGGGCTTCAGCCCGGTGGTGAGGCGAATCCTTGGCCCGTAGGCGCGGAGCGCCGGAGTGCGCTCCGTGCAGGTTCTAGGCCGGGCGGTTCTGCTGCTCGATGTACTGGCGGAGCACGCTGATCGGTGCTCCGCCGACCGACCCCGCGAAGTACGAGCCGGACCACAGCTTCTGTGCGCGCCAGTAGTGGCGGACCAGTTCGGGATACTCCTGGCGCATCCGGCGTGAGCTGACGCCCTTGAGGCTGTTGACCAGCTTGGACAGGGCGACCTTCGGGGGGAAGTTCACCAGCAGGTGGACGTGGTTGTTCTCACCGTTGAACTCCACGATCTCGCACTCGAAGTCTTCGGCGACCGTCCGCATGATCTCCTCCACCCGTCGAAGATGGGCGTCGTTGAACACCTTGTGCCGGAATTTCGTCACGAAAACCAAGTGCGCGTGAAGCGCGAATGTGCAGTGCCTGCCTGTACGGATCTCCTGATGCTCAGTCATAAACCAACTGCAGTACTGTGTCGATTGTGCAGCTTCGGTACAGTTTCCGCCTGTACCCGACGGTTGGTCAGCGTTCCTCTCTGGCGCAGGCGTTCGGGTGCGCGCGCGTCGTCTTCGACGATGCCCTTCGGGAACGTGAGGACGCGCGAGCTGCCGGGCTGCCGTTTCCGAAGGCCGCCGAGCTGTCCAAGCGGCTGACGGAGGCGAAGAAGACCCCGGAACGCGCCTGGTTGGGCGAGGTGTCCGCCGTGGTGCTGCAGCAGTCCCTGCGGGATCTGGAGACCGCGTACGGAAACTTCTTCGCCTCCCTCAAGGGCACCCGCAAGGGTCCGAAGATCAAACCGCCCCGGTTCAAGTCCCGCAAGGACAACCGGCAGGCGGTGCGGTTCACCGCGAACGCCCGATGGTCGATCACACCGGGCGGCAAGCTGAACCTGCCGAAGATCGGCCCCGTGCCGGTCCGCTGGTCCCGTGTGCTGCCGTCCACCCCGTCCACCGTGACCGTGATCAAGGACGCCGCCGGAAGGTACTTCGCGAGCTTCGTCGTGGAGACCGACCCCGACCTGCTGCCGGAGACAGGCCGGGCGGTGGGTGTCGACCTCGGGCTGACGCACTTCGCGGTCCTGTCCGACGGCCGGAAGATCGAATCACCGAAGTTCCTGCGCCGTGCCGAGAAGAAACTCAAGCGCGCGCAGCAGGCCCTGTCCCGCAAGGCCGAGGGCAGCAACAACCGCGACAAGCAGCGGGTCAAGGTCGCACGGGCACATGCCCGCGTGGCCGACGCCCGGCGCGAGTTCCACCACCAGCTCTCGACTTCCCTCGTGCGCGAGAACCAAGCGCTCGCGGTCGAGACACTGTCGGTCAAGGGACTCGCGCGCACGCGCCTCGCCAAGTCGGTGCACGACGCCGGATGGTCCGCGTTCCTGAACATGCTGGGATACAAGGCCGGCCGGGCGGGGCGCGAGTTCATCCGCATCGGACGGTTCGAGCCGACCTCTCAGGTCTGCTCGCACTGCGGGATCAAGGACGGCCCCAAGCTCCTGCACGTCCGTGAGTGGACATGCGGGGACTGCGGGACCGTCCACGACAGGGACGTGAACGCCGCCCGGAACATAGCCAAGGCCGCAGGACTTGCGGTCTCAGCCTGTGGAGCGCAGATAAGACCAGGACTCGTCCCGGCACCGCGCGGTGAAGCAGGAACCCACCCGGACGCCGCGTGTTCCACGCGCAGCGTGGAGGGAATCACCGGCCTTCAGGCCGGTTGAGGATGTCAATTCTGGATCGCCCGCACCGTCTCCCACGGGGGTTTCGGCCACCGCGCGCCGCGCAGCGAGTTCGCCGTCGCGCTCGGCTGCGAGCTGCGCCACGCCCACCGCCTCGTCTACGCCGAGGGCGTCGCGCTCGACGCTGCGGGAGCGGCCGCCCCGATCGGGCTGGGCTGCCGGATCTGCGAGCGCCGCGACTGCGCCCAGCGCGCCCGCCCGCCCGCCGGCGGGCGGGCGCCTGGCGGTCGAGCCGGACCGCCGCAGCCGCGTTCCCTACGCCGTGCTCGGTGACAGCCCCGGCACCGGGCGCTGGCCGGGGCCGTCGTAGCGGGCGAGCGGGCGGATCAGGGAGTTGTGGGCGAGCTGTTCGGTGATGTGGGCGGTCCAGCCGGTGATGCGGCTCAGCACGAAGAGGGGTGTGAAGACGGGGGTGTCGAAGCCCATCAGGTGGTAGGCGAGGCCGGCGGGGTAGTCGAGGTTGGGGTGGATGCCCTTGCGTTCCAGCATCGCTTCGCGCAGTGCGGCGTGCAGGGCGGCCAGTCGGGTCGTCCCGGGGTCGGCGCTGCGGGCCACCAGGTCGTCCAGGGCGGCCTGCATGATCGGGACGCGGGAGTCGCCGTGCCGGTAGACGCGGTGGCCGAAGCCCATGATCTTCCGCTTGGCGGCGAGTGCCTCGTCGAGCCACTGCGCGGCCCGGTCGGGGTCGCCGATCTCCTCCAGCATGTGCATCACGGCTTCGTTGGCGCCGCCGTGCAGGGGGCCCTTGAGTGCGCCGATCGCGGCGGTGACGGCGCTGTAGAGGTCGGAGAGGGTGGAGGTGACGATGCGGGCGGTGAAGGTGGAGGCGTTGAAGCTGTGCTCGGCGTACAGCACGAGGGAGATCTCGAAGCAGCGGACCACCTCGGGGGCGGGCACCGCGCCGAAGCACATGTGGAAGAAGTTCTCCGCACAGCCGAGCCCGGGGTCCGGCGGGATGGGCGCCAGGCCCCGGCGTCGGCGCTGGTCGGCGGCGACGGCGGTGGGCAGTTTCGCCAGCAGGGTGAGGGACTTGGCGAGGTGGGGCGCGGGGCGGCCGTCGTCCTCGGTGGGGTCCTCGGCGCCGAAGAAGCTGACGGCGGTGCGCAGCACGTCCATCGGGTGGCAGGTCTCGGGCAGTTTGGCGAGCAGTTCGGCGGTGGTGCGGTCGAGCGGGCGCAGGCCGGCCTCGCGGGCCCGGAACTCCCGCAGCTGTCCGGGGTCGGGCAGTTCGCCGTGTCACAGCAGGTACGCGACCTCCTCGAAGGAGCGCTGGGCGGCGAGGTCCTGGACGGGGTAGCCGCGGTAGGTGAGGGAGTTGGTCTCCTGGATGACGGTGGAGATCCCGGTGGTGTCGACGACGACTCCGGCGAGTCCGCGGTGGATCCCGGGTGCGGTGGTGGGCATGGCTGGTCTCCGATGCGGGGTCAGGCGCCGGGTGGGAGGGTGAAGTCGTAGACGGCGGTGTCGAAGGCCGCGTACTGCTCGTAGCCGAGGAGTTCGTACAGCCGGGAGCGGGTCTGCATGCGCGGCAGCAGCGACTCCTGGGTGCCCTCGGCGGCGAGGGTGCGCAGGCCGTCCTCGACCGCGCCCATGGCCAGGCGCAGCAGGGTGACGGGGTAGAGCGCGATCTCGTACCCGAGGTCCTGGAGGGTGCGGGCGTCGAGCAGCGGGGACTTGCCGAACTCGGTCATGTTGGCGAGCAGCGGGACGTCGACGGCCTTGCGGAAGGCCTCGAACTCGGCCTCGTCGGCGAGGGCTTCGGGGAAGATCGCGTCGGCTCCGGCGTCGACGTAGGCCTTGGCCCGGTCGATCGCGGCGCGCAGGCCTTCGACGGAGCGGGCGTCGGTGCGGGCCATCAGCAGGAAGTCGGGGTCGCGCCGGGCGTCGACGGCGGCGCGCAGGCGGCGGGTCATGTCCTCGCGGGGGACGACCGCCTTGCCGTCGAGGTGGCCGCAGCGCTTGGGGTTGACCTGGTCCTCCAGGTGCAGGCCGGCGAGGCCGGCGTCCTCCATCAGCTGGACGGTGCGGGCGGCGTTCATGGGCTCGCCGAAGCCGGTGTCGGCATCGATCAGGACAGGCAGGTCGGTGGCCCGGGTGGTCTGCTGGGCGCGGGCGGCGACCTCGGTGGCGGTGGTCAGGCCGATGTCGGGCAGGCCCAGGTCGGCGGCGAGGACGGCGCCGGAGAGGTAGGCGGCCTCGAAGCCGAGGTCCTGGATGAGCCGGGCGGAGAGCGGGTTGAGCGCGCCGGGCATCGTCAACAGCCGTCCGGTGGCGAGGCGTTCGCGTAGGGCGCGGCGGCGCTGGGCGGGGGTGGTGCGGGTGTGCAGCATCAGAACAGGCCCTTCGGGAGGAGCGCGTCGAACGCGCGCACGGCCTCGGTGTCGACGGCGGGGAACAGCTCGTCCAGGTCTGCGGCCTTCAGCTCGGCGAGATCGGCGGCGGCTGCCAGGAAGCGGTCCTGGTCGGCGGGGGAGACGACGCCCTCGGCCAGGGTGCGGAACTTCCGCTGGTACGCGGGGCGGTCGAAGGGGCGGGCGCCGGCGGGGTGGGCGTCGGCGACGCCGAGCTCGTCCTCGATCACCGTGCCGTCGTCCAGGGTGATCACCACGCGGCCGCCGAAGGCCCGCCGGGCCGGGTCGGGGTCGTGGTAGCGGGCGGTCCACTCCGGGTCCTCGACCGTGGTGATCTTCCGCCAGAGCGTCACGGTCTCCGGGCGTCGGGCCCGCTCGGGGGCGTAGGAGCGCTCGTGGTGCCAGGCGCCGTCCTCCAGGGCGACGGCGAGGATGTACGGGATCGAGTGGTCGAGGGTCTCCCGGCTCGCGGTCGGGTCGTACTTCTGCGGGTCGCCCGAGCCGGAGCCGATGACGTGGTGGGTGTGGTGGCTGGTGTGCAGGACGACCGAGCGGACGCCGCCCAGCGGTCCGGCCTTCTCGCGCAGCCGCCGTGCCAGGTCGATGATCGCCTGGGCCTGGTACTCGGCGGAGTGCTCCTTGGTGTAGGTGTCCAGGATCGCCCGCCTCGGTTCGCCGGGCGCGGGCAGCAGCACGGTGTAGTCGGACTGCGGGCCGTCGAGCATCCAGGCGAGGAAGCCGTCCTCGCCCTCGTAGACGGGGGACGGGGAGGTCTCGCCGCGCATCGCCCGGTCCACCGCCTCGATCGCGGCCTTGCCGGCGAAGGCGGGGGCGAAGGCCTTCCAGCTGGAGATCTCGCCCTTGCGGGACTGCCGGGTGGCCGTGGTGGTGTGCACGGCCTGCTGCACCGCCTGGTACACCGTCTCGGTCGGCAGCCTCAGCAGCGCGCCGAGCCCGCAGGCGGTGGCCGCGCTCAGGTGCGCGACGTGGTCGATCCGGTGGGCGTGCAGGCAGATGCCCCGCACCAGCGCGACGTGGACCTCGTAGGCGGCGACGATGCCGCGCAGCAGGTCGGCCCCGCTGCGGCCGGTGTGCTGGGCGACGGCCAGCAGCGGCGGGATGTTGTCGCCGGGGTGGGAGTAGTCGGCGGCGAGGTAGGTGTCGTGGAAGTCCAGTTCGCGCACCGCCGTGCCGTTGGCCCAGGCCGCCCACTCCGGCGAGACCCGGGTCGGGCTGCCGAACACCCGGGCGCCCGGCGCGCCGCGGTGGGCGAGCGCTTGGGCGCGGGCCACCGCCACGGGCCGGCGCAGCAGCGACGCGACGGCCACCGCCGCGTTGTCGATCACCCGGTTGACGGCCATGCTCACGCCGGCCGGGTCCAGCTCCTCGGTGCCGGTGGCGACGGCGGCGAGCTTCCAGGCGAGCTGCTCCTCACGCGGCAGCCGGTCGGCACTGGGGTGGACGTGGACGTGGTGCTCGATCACGGGACTCCTCGGGGGCGTTCGACGGCTCTCGGGCTTGCATGATCGAGCCTGCGCGTCGGACGGCCGATGATCCAGCATGCCAATCGGTGGAATCCGTACGGCGGATTCCTGTGAAGCTGCGAAACCTGCGAACCTCGCCGGGGAACCGGTTCCCCGCAGCGGCCCGGAACAGCGCAGCGCCCCGGAGAGCGCGCGGGTGGCGCGTTCTCCGGGGCGCTGGGCGTAGCGGGCGCCGAGGGGCCGTCAGGTCGAGGGGTGTGCGTGGAATCCGCGTCCGCTCTTGCGGCCGAGCAGGCCCGCCTCGACCATGCGGGAGAGCAGGGGCGGCGGCGCGTAGAGCGGTTCCTTGTACTCGTCGTACATGGACTCGGCGATGGCCTGCACGGTGTCCAGGCCGATGAGGTCGGCGAGTTGGAGCGGGCCCATGGGGTGGGCGCAGCCGTGGACCATGCCGGCGTCGATGTCCTCCGGGCTGGCGTGGCCGGCCTCGGCCATCCGGACGGCGGAGAGCAGATAGGGCACCAGCAGGGCGTTGACGACGAAGCCGGCCCGGTCGCGGGAGCGGATGACGTGCTTGCCGAGGGTGTCCCGGGTGAAGGCCTCCACCCGGTCGAGGACGGTCGGGGCGGTGTGCAGCGAGGCGACCAGTTCGACGAGCGGCATGACGGGGGCGGGGTTGAAGAAGTGCAGGCCGAGGACGTGGGAGGCGCGGTCGGTGGTGATGCCGAGGCGGGTGACCGGGATGGCGGAGGTGTTGGTGGCCAGGACGGCGTCGTCGGCGACGAGCACCTTGTCCAGGGTGCCGAGCACCTCGGTCTTGACCCGTTCGTCCTCGACGACTGCCTCGACGACGAGCTGGCGGTCGGCGAGCGCTTCCAGGTCGTCGGCGAACAGCAGGTGGGCCCAGGCGTCCGTGCGCTGCTGCTCGTTGATCCGGCCACGGTCGACGGCGCGGTGCAGCGAGCGGTCGATCCGGGCCCGGGCGGCGCGCAGGGCGCCTCGGCCGGCCTCGCAGACGACGGTGTCCAGGCCGGCGCGGGCGAAGACCTCGGCGATGCCGGAGCCCATCTGCCCGGCGCCGACGACCGCGACGCGGCGAATGTCGTTCATGGTGTTGCCTCCGTGGTCGGGCGGCTCAGGCCGCGGTGCGGATCCGCACGAGGTGGCGGGCGTAGGCCTCGGTGGTGAGGAAGGCGGGCAGGTCGGCGCCGAGGGCGGTCTCCTCCAGGATCCGTACGGCGTCGTCCACCAGCGCCGGGTCGGCGCCCTCGGCGAGCAGGGCGGCGCGCTCGCGGTCGATCAGCCTCCGCACGAGGTCGGGGGTGGCGAGCGATCCGCCGGTCAGCCGGGAGCAGTGGTGCTGCCACTGCCAGATCTGGCAGCGGGCGATCTCGGCGGTGGCGACGTCCTCCATCAGGCCGAAGACGGCGACGGCCCCGGAGCCGCCGAGCCAGGCCGTCAGGTAGCGCAGGGCGACGGCGACGTTGGAGCGCAGGCCCTGTTCGGTCGGCAGGCCGACGGACAGCCTGTGCACGCCGAGCAGGTCGGCGGCGGTGACCTCGACGTCCTCGCGGGTGCGGTCGAGCTGGTGCGGGCGGCCGTCGAGGACGGTGTCGAAGGCCGCCCGGCAGGTGGCGACGAGGCCGGGGTGGGCGACCCAGGAGCCGTCGAAGCCGTCGCCGGCCTCGCGCTCCTTGTCGGCGCGGACCTTGGTCAGGGCGGCCTCGTTGGCGGCGGGGTCGCGCTGCGGGACGGCGGCGGCCATGCCGCCGATGGCGTGGGCGCCGCGGCGGTGGCAGGTGCGCACCAGCAGGTCGGTGTAGGCGCGCAGGAAGGGCTGGGTCATGGTGAGGGTGGCGCGGTCCGGCAGGACGTAGCGGGGGCCGTGCGTGGCGAAGTTCTTGATCAGGCTGAACAGGTAGTCCCAGCGCCCGGCGTTGAGGCCGGCCGCGTGCTCGCGCAGCTCGTACAGGATCTCGTCCATCTCGAACGCCGCGGTGATGGTCTCGATCAGCACGGTGGCGCGGATCGTTCCGTGCGGGATGCCCAATTCGTGCTGGGCGAAGGTGAAGACGTCGTTCCACAGCCGGGCTTCGAGGTGGTTCTCCAGCTTGGGCAGGTAGAAGTACGGGCCGCTGCCGCGCTCGATCTGCCGCCGGCCGCAGTGGAAGAGGTGGAGGCCGAAGTCGACGAGGGCGCCGATCGCGGGGCGGCCGTCGATCAGCAGGTGCTGCTCGTCGAGGTGCCAGCCGCGCGGGCGCACGACGATGGTGGCGGGCGTGTCGCCGATCCGGTACCGCTTGCCCTCCGGGGTGGTGTCGTCGATCCGGCGTTCGATGGCGTCGAGCAGGTTCAGCTGGCCGGTGAGCAGGTTGTGCCAGGTGGGGGAGGTGGCGTCCTCGAAGTCCGCCAGCCACACCTTCGCGCCGGAGTTGAGCGCGTTGACGGCCATCCGGCGCTCGGGCGGGCCGGTGATCTCCACCCGGCGGTCCGCCAGGCCGGGTCCGGCGCCGGCCACCCGCCAGGTGGTGTCCTCGCGGACGGCGCGGGTCTCGGGAAGGAAGTCCAGGGTGCCTCCGGCGGCGAGCGCTGTCGCGCGGCGGCGGCGCTCGGCGAGGAGTTCGGCGCGGCGGCAGGCGAAGGCCCCGTGCAGGCGTGCCAGGAAGTCCAGGGCGTCAGGGGTGAGGATCTCGTCGAAGCGGTCCTCGTGTTCGCCGAGGACGTCGATGCGGCTGGGCTGGCTCATCCGGTTCTCCAGGTGGCGGGCGGGAGGGCGCCCGGGGCCTCGTCCCTCAACGAGGCCCCGGGCGGCGGGGTGAAAGGCGGTCTCTCCCCAAGGAGGCCGCCAGGGCGGCTCAGTGGAACTGCTCGGCCTCGGTGGAGCCGGTCAGGGCGAGCGTCTCGGCGTTCGGGTTGAGCGCGGTGGAGACCAGGTCGAAGTACCCGGTGCCGACCTCGCGCTGGTGCTTCACCGCGGTGTAGCCCTGCGGCACGGCCGCGAACTCGGCTTCCTGGAGGTCGACGTAGGCCGTCATCCCGTGCTCGGCGTAGCCGCGGGCGAGCTGGAACATCGAGTGGTTCAGCGCGTGGAAGCCGGCCAGCGTGATGAACTGGAAGCGGTAGCCCATCGCGCCCAACTCCCGCTGGAACTTGGCGATCTGGTCGTCGTCCAGGGCGGCCTTCCAGTTGAAGGACGGCGAGCAGTTGTAGGCGAGCATCTTGTCCGGGTACTCGGCCTTGAGCGCCTCGGCGAACTCGCGGGCCTGGGCGAGGTCCGGGGTGCCGGTCTCCACCCAGATCAGGTCCGCGTACGGGGCGAACGCGAGGCCGCGCGAGATCACCGGGGCCATGCCCGGCTCGACCCGGTAGAAGCCCTCGGC
The DNA here is from genome assembly GCF_042720685.1 of Kitasatospora sp. NPDC058492. NCBI lineage: Bacteria > Bacillati > Actinomycetota > Actinomycetes > Kitasatosporales > Streptomycetaceae > Kitasatospora > Kitasatospora sp. NPDC058492. The sequence continues at coordinate 10,150 of NZ_JBHXMU010000006.1, read as the reverse complement.
GGTGCGCTCGCCGGTGCAGAACCGGGCGTCGCGCTCGTCGACGTCGCTGGTCAGCAGGTTGGCGGCGAGCGCGTCCGTGCGGGCCACGATCAGGGTCGGCACATCCGCGAGGTCGGCGGCCAGGCGGGCGGAGTTGAGGGTGCGGACGTGCTGGGCGGTGGGGACGAGCACCTTGCCGCCCAGGTGCCCGCACTTCTTCTCGGAGGCGAGCTGGTCCTCGTAGTGGATGCCCGCCGCGCCGGCCGCGATCATGCCCTTGGTGAGCTCGAAGGCGTTCAGCGGACCGCCGAACCCGGCCTCCGCGTCGGCGACGATCGGCACCAGCCAGTCCGGCCCGCCGTCCGTCCCCTCCGCCGCGTCGATCTCGTCGGCGCGCAGCAGCGCGTTGTTGATCCGACGCACCACCTGGGGAACGGAGTTGGCCGGGTAGAGGCTCTGGTCCGGGTAGGTCTGCCCGGCCTGGTTGGCGTCGGCCGCGACCTGCCACCCGGACAGGTAGATCGCCTGCAGCCCGGCCCTCACCATCTGCACGGCCTGACCGCCCGTCAGCGTGCCGAGGGCGTGCACGTAGTCCTGCTCGTGCAACTGCCGCCACAGGCGCTCGGCGCCCCGGCGGGCCAGCGTGTGCTCCTCGCGGACGGTGCCGGACAGCCGCACGACCTCGGCCGCCGAGTACGTGCGCTCGATGCCCGCCCACCGCGGGTCGGACGCCCACCGGGCGGCCAGCGCCGCCGCCTGCTGCTCCTGCTGCTGCCGGACCGACTGAGTCATGGGTCTGCTCCCCAGGGGTGCTCGTTGCGAAGGTTGTGAGGTGTCTCACCGCAAGGGTGAGTGGGCGGCCGGGCGGTGCCGGGCGGCGGCGGAACGCCGCAGGACGTGGATGCCCGGACAGCCTGCCCGGCCGCGACCGACCTGGTGTTTCGCCGCTGTCCTGCGCACCTCCCGGCCGCACCACCGACTCTGGCACCCCGCGGAGCCGCCGTCACCGATGGACCACTGCCAACTTCTGCGAACGGTCCTCGGCAAATCTGCGAAGGTTGCGACGACTTGGCGCCTCGCAGTGCGGCTAGGCTTCCCGCACCGGATCGGCCGACGCCCGGTGAGGGGAGAACGACACGATGGGAAAGGCCTTCGCCGGTGCCCGGCTGCGCCGCCTGCGCGAGGAACGCGGACTCAGCCAGGCCGCCCTCGCCCGGCTGATCGACCTCTCACCCAGCTACCTCAACCAGCTGGAGCACGACGCCCGCCCGCTCACCGTGCCCGTCCTGCTGCGCCTCACCGAGGCCTTCGGCGTCGAGGCCGGGTACTTCGCCCCGCCCGACAGCGCCCGGCTCACCGCCGAACTGCGCGACGCGCTCGGCGAGGAGCTCGCGGCCGGACGGGTCACCGCCGGGGACCTCGACGAGGTGGCCGCCCGCCTGCCCGCCGTGGCGCGGCTGCTCATGGACCTCGGCCGCAGCCGACGGGCGGTCGCCGAGCAGCTCGCCGTCCTCGCCGGGGACCGCGGCCCGGCGCCCGACACCCTCACCCCGCACGAACAGGTCCGCGAGTTCTTCTACCGCCGCCAGAACTACCTCCACGAACTCGACACCGCGGCCGAGGAGTTGGCCGCAGCCATCGGCCTGCGGCGCGGCGAGGTCAGGGCGGTGCTGGCCGACCGGCTCGCCTCCGGCCACGGCGTACGGACCGTCGCCGGAGGCGAGCACCTGCACCGGTACGACCCGCGCAGCAAGGTCCTGAGCCTGTCGGACCGGCTGCGCCCGGGCCAGCAGGCCTTCCGGATGGCCACCCAACTCGCCTACCTGGAACACGATCCGCTGCTGTCCGAACTCGCGGCCCAGGACAGCCCGGAAGGCTCCACCGCCTGGTCGCTCACCCGGATCGGCCTGGCCAACTACTTCGCCGCCGCCCTCGTGCTGCCGTACGCCGCCTTCCACGCCGAGGCCGAATCGGCGCGCTACGACATCGAGCACCTCGCCGACCACTTCGGCGTCGGCTACGAGACGGTCTGCCACCGGCTGAGCACCCTCCAACGGCCCCGGCTGCGCGGCGTGCCGTTCTCCTTCGTCCGGGTCGACCGGGCCGGCAACGTCTCCAAGCGCCAGTCCGCGACCGACTTCCACTTCTCCCGCACCGGCGGCACCTGCCCGCTGTGGAACGTCTACGAATCCTTCGCCGCCCCCGGCCGGGTCCACGTCCAGGTCGCCGCCATGCCCGACGGCCGGCGCTACCTCTGGACCGCCCGCGCCGTCACCCGCTCACCCGGCGGCTGGGGCCGCCCCGGCAAGACCTTCGCCATCGGCCTCGGCTGCGAACTCCGCCACGCCGCACGGCTCGTGTACTCGGCGGGACTGGACCTCGGCGACGTGGCGGCCGCCACCCCGATCGGGCTCGGCTGCAAGGTGTGCGAACGCCCGGCGTGCCCGCAGCGCGCCGCGCCCGCCATCGGCCGGCCGCTCGCGCTCGACGAGCACACCAGCACCTTCATCCCGTACCCCGCGCTGCCCGACCCCCGGAACTGAAGGCCGCCACCCGGCGTACCGGCACCTCCGTCCGAGCCCGACGCCCGTCCGTCCGAGCCCGACGCCCGTCCGTCCGAGCCCGACGCCCGTCCGTCCGAGCCCGACGCCCGGCGGTTCGCGCTCGGCGGGCTTCGCACGGGCACCGCCCGACCCGCTCCGGGAATCATGCAGGTGCTCGGAACTTCCCCGACGTCCGGTCCGACTTCTGTGCCGGGCGCCGTCGCCGACAGCGTCCGGCAGAGCACACCCCTTCACCCCAGGAGCGCGAGCATGTGCGGGATCACCGGCTGGGTGTCCTTCCACCAGGACATCGGCCAGTCCTTCCACCAGGACACCGGCCACGGCGCCGCCTCCGTCATCCAGGCCATGACCGACACCATGGCCCTGCGCGGACCCGACGCCGGCGGGGTCTGGCTCGGCCGCCACGCCGCGCTCGGCCACCGCCGCCTCGCCGTCATCGACATCGAGGGCGGCACCCAGCCCATGCCCGACCGCCCCGAACACCCGCAGGTGGTGCTCACCTACAGCGGCGAGGTCTACAACCACCACCGGCTGAGATCCGAACTCGCCGCCAAGGGCCACCGGTTCGAGACCCGGAGCGACACCGAGGTGGTCCTGCGCGCCTACCAGGAGTGGGGAGACGCCCTGGTCGACCACCTGGAGGGCATGTACGCCTTCGCCGTCTGGGACGACCGCGAGCAGCGCCTGCTGCTGGTCCGCGACCGGCTCGGGGTCAAGCCGCTGTTCTGGGCCGGGACGGACGGCGGCCTCGTCTTCGGCTCCGAACCCAAGGCCCTGTTCGCCCACCCCGAGGTGACCCCCACCGTGGACGCCGACGGCCTGCGCGAGGCCTACAGCCTGCTGTTCAACACCGGCCCCACCGTCTGGGCCGGCGTCCGCGAGGTGCACCCCGGCAGCCTGCTCGTCCTCGACCGCGACGGCATCCGCGAACGGCGCTACTGGGAGCTGACCGCCCGCCCGCACACCGACGACCCGCAGACCACCACCGAGCTGATCGGCGGCCTGGTCGACCGCGCCGCCCGTACCCAGCTGGAGGCCGACGTCCCGCTGTGCAGCCTGCTCTCGGGCGGCCTCGACTCCACCGTCGTCACCGCCCTGATCGCCGACGAACTCCGGCTCCGCGAAGGGCCGCAGGCCACGCTGCGCTCCTACGCCGTCGACTACAGCGACCAGGCCGAACGGTTCACCGGCGACGTGCTGCGCACCGGCCACGACACCCCGTTCGCCGCCGAGGCCGGCGCGTTCATCGGCACCGAGCACTCCACCGTCGTCCTCGACCCCCGTGCCCTGCTCGACCCGGACAACCGGCGCGCCGTGGTCGTCGCCCGGGACTCGCCGATCGGCGTCGGCGACATGGACACCTCGCTCTACCTGCTGTTCGGGGAGATCCGCAAGCACTCCACCGTCGCCCTCTCCGGCGAGGCCGCCGACGAGGTCTTCGGAGGCTACCCGTGGTTCCACAACCCGAAGGCGCTCGCCGCTCGCGCCTTCCCCTGGCTCCTGGTCACCGGGGACCAGGCCGCCATGCCCCTGCACCCCGACCTCGCCGCCCAGCTGCGCATCCCCGAGTTCCGCGCCGACACCTACCGCACCGCCGTGGCCGCCGTCCCCCGCCTCGACTCCGAGAGCGCCGCCGAACACCGCCTGCGCGAGATGCAGCACCTCTCGCTCACCCGCTGGCTGCGCCAACTCCTGCACCGCAAGGACCGCCTCTCCATGGCCCAGGGCCTGGAGGTGCGGGTGCCCTACTGCGACCACCGCCTCGTCGAGTACGCCTTCAACACCCCTTGGGCGATGAAGAACCACGACGGCCGGGAGAAGAGCCTGCTGCGCGACCTCGGCCGGGGCATCGCCCCCGACTCGGTGCTCTGGCGGCCGAAGAACCACTACCCGGCCACCCACCACCCCGACTACAACGCAGGCCTGCAGCGGCTGGCCCGCGAGGCGCTGGACGCACCGCACGTACGGGACATCGCCGACGAGACGGTCGTCGGGGCCGCCCTCGACACGCCTGCCGGGCAGTTGCCGTGGGGCCACCGGCTCCGCCTGGAGCGGGTCGTCGACCTCGCGCTGTGGCTCGACCACCACCGCCCCGCCCTGGCCCTCTGACCTCGCCGCCTCGCCGCCTCGCCGCCTCGCCCGGGTCCGGCCGTGGGCGGGTGCCGGTGGTGGCGCCGCCGCCGGGCCTCCCCGTCTCCCGGCCGGAACCGGGCCGGGGAGGCCGGGTGGCGTCAGCGCTCGGCGGTCAGGGGCGCGTAGGCGTCGGGGCGGCGGGTGGCGTTGAAGGGGAAGAGTTCGAGCCAGTCGTGGCGCTGGTCGAGGTCGAGGTCGGCGACCAGGACGGCGGCCTCGTCGCGCGGTGCCCGGGCGAGTACGCGGCCGTACGGGTCGACGATGAACGAGCTGCCGTAGAAGGTGAGTTCGCCTTCGGTGCCGATGCGGTTGGGGACGACCATGAAGGTGGCGTTGGCGATGGCGTTGCCGGTGATGACCTGCTGCCACAGCGGCTGGGTGTCGAAGCCGGGGTGGCCCGGCTCGGAGCCGATGGCGGTCGGGTAGACGAGGACGTCGGCGCCGGCGAGGGAGTAGGCGCGGGCGAGCTCGGGGAACCACTGGTCCCAGCAGGTCGGCAGGCCGATGGCGGCGTCGCCCACCTCGGCGAGGGGGAAGGCGTCCTCGCCGGCCGGGCCCTGGCGGAACCAGGTGTCCTCGTAGTAGCCCTCGGTCACGGGGATGTGCAGCTTGCGGGTGCGCTGCACCAGGGTGCCGTCGGGGGCGACGAGGATCGCGGTGTTGTAGCCGAGGCCGTCGGGGCCGTCCGGCCCGTCGGCCTTCTCGAAGAGCGAGGCGTGCACGTGGAGGCCGTGCTCGCGGGCGGCGGCCGCGGCGAACGTGAAGGTCGGGCCGGTGCGCAGGTCCTCGGGCTCGACGGCCTGCGGGTGGTCGGCCTGGCGCAGCACGGCGAAGTACGGGGAGAGCGTGAGCTCCTGGAGGGCGACGAGGGTGGCGCCCTGTTCGGCGGCGAGCCGGATCCCCTCCAGCAGGCCGGCCCGGTGCTGCTCGGGGTCCGCGTGCCAGCGCTGCTGGACGAGGGCGACCCGCAGGGCAGCGCGCCGGGGTGCGCGGGTGCGGGCCGGGGACGCGGGCGGGTTCAGGGCGGTGATCAGGCGCATGGCGGGTCCTCGGGTCGTCTCGGGTGATGGTGTCGGGAGCAGCGGCCGAAGCCGTGCCGGAACGTTCCGGCACGGGTGACCCTAAGCTGTGCCGGAACGTTCCGGCAAGGGGGTGCGAGCAGCACCGCAGGCGCCCGGACGACGGGTGGCTCCCGGTACTGCGTCTAGACTTCCGGGCTGTGACCAGCCGATCCGTGACCCTGTTCGACGTGGCCCGGGCGGCCGGGGTGTCCAAGAGCACCGCCTCCGACGCCCTCCTCGGATCCGGCCGGGTGGCCGAGGCGACGCGCGAACGCGTCCAGGCCGCGGCCCGAGAGCTCGGCTACCGGCCGAACTCGGCGGCACGCAGCCTGCGCCGCTCCAGCACCGGGGCGGTGGGCCTGTACCTGCCGCGCACGGCGACCCGCCTCGACTACTACATGAAACTGGCGTTCGGCGCCGTCGAGCGGGCCCGCGAGGACGGCCTCGACGTGGTGCTGCTGGCCCCCGGGAAGGCGGCGGAGGACGGGCTGGCCGCCCGGGTCGACGGACTGATGGTCATCGATCCCGAGGTCGACGACCCCGCCGTGCCCGGCCTGCTGGCCGCCGGCGTACCCGTGGTCACCGGGGAGCGCTACCTCGGCGGCGGGGCCGCGCCCAGCGGGTCGGTGGTGTGCGACAACGCCACCTCGCTCGCCGCCCTGCTGGACCACCTCGCGCAGCGCGGGGCACGCCGCCCGGCGCTGCTGGCCCCCGGCCCGGGATCCGACTGGGCGGCCGCCCTGCGGGCCGCCGCCGCCGACTGGACCAGGCGCCAGGGCGTCGAGGTCGTCGTGCGAACGGTCCCGTTCGCGGCCACGCCGACCGAGGCCGAGGCCGCCACCACGGACCTGCTCGCCGGCACCCCGGGCCTGGACGCCGTGGTCTGCGCCCCCGACGGCGCGGTGCCCGGCGTGCTGGCCGCCGTGGCCCGGGCAGGCCTGCGGGCCGGATCCGAGGTACTGGTGGCCGCCTGCGTCGACGGCGCCGCGGCCCGCGGGTCGAGCCCGCAGGTGACGGCGGTGGACCTGCGCGCGGCGGAGTACGGCCGCGAATGCGCCGCCCTGCTCAGCGACCTGCTCTCGGGCGCGGCGGACCCGGGCGTGGTACGGACCCACGCGTGGGAACTCCACGTCCGTTCATCCACCGCCGGGCACGGCTGACACCGACCCGAACGGACACCGGCCGCGACCCCGGACGACGACCGGCCGTCCTCGTCTCCGGGGGCGAGGGCGAATACGTTCGTTCGGGTGGATTGGCGCCGATAACGACAGGTGGGGCACGGTCCGGCCGCCATGATGCCGTCACGGAACGACCACCCGTAGGGAGCGCCTCACCATGACGACGCAAGGCCAGGCCACCACCGAGACCGGCGACGAACCACTGGACCTGGCCGACCAGGAGCTGGTCCGCGATCCGTTCACCTCCTACGCGCACATCCGCGAACGCGAGCACCTGGTGCGGGGCCGCGTACGAGGCGTCGACCCCATGTGGGTGGCCACCCGCCACGACGACATCCGCACGATCATGAGCGATCCCGACTTCACCATCGACGCCGCGACCGTCCCCGGCGCGAAGGTGGCCCACCGCACCGAACAGACCTGGCAGGCCCGCGGCATGTACGCGGGCCACGAGAAGTACCTGCGCGCCGGGATCTTCGACTCGGACGGCTCCGACCACCGCCGTCTGCGCGGCCTGGTCGCCGCCGCGTTCTCCCCGCGCCGCGTGGCCGCGCTGCGCCCCCGGATCGAAGCCATCGCCGCCGACCTGCTCGACCGCCTGCCGGACCACGCCGAGGACGGCGTCGTCGACCTGATCGAACACTTCGCCCGACCGCTGCCCATCACCGTCATCTGCGAACTCATCGCCGTCCCCGAAGCCGACCGCGACCGCTGGCGGAGCCGCAGCGCCACCCTGGCCGCCGGCACCTGCGGCGAGGAACTGGGCGACGCGCTCGCCGGCATGGTCGCCGACGCCCACCTCCTCATCGGCCTCCACACCGCCGACCCCGGCGACGACCTCATCTCCGAACTGCTCGCGCCCCACCACGACGACCGCCTGAGCACCGACGAGCTCGTCTCGCTCATCACCAACCTGGTCGTCGCCGGGCACATCACCACCGTCAACCTCATCGCCAACAGCACCGAAGTGCTCCTCGCCCACCCCGACCAGCTCGCCCTGCTGCGCGCGGACCCCGCCCTCATGCCGCACGCCGTCGACGAACTCATGCGCTACTGCGGGCCCGTCGTGCGCGCGCTGCCCCGCTACGCCACCCGCGACACCACCGTCGGCGCCACCCCGGTGTGCGCCGGAGAAGCCGTCCTCCCGATCGTGTCCGCGGCCAACCGCGACCCTGCCGCCTTCGCCGACCCCGACCGCCTCGACCTCGGCCGCACCCGCCACAGCAAGGAGCCCCACCTCGGCTTCGGGCACGGCGCGCACCGCTGCCTGGGCGCGCACCTCGCCCAGGAGGAGACCGCCGTCGCCCTGGCCGCCCTGTTCAACCGGGTACCCGACCTGCAACTCGCCGTCGACCCGGAGCACCTGCAACGCGGCACCAACCCGCTCAACTGGCACCTGAAGACCCTCCCCGTACGCCTCCAACCCCCGAGCCACACGCCGCTGGTCTAGGGGCTCTCTTTCGGATCACGCCGGTCGTGCGACCTCGCTGACCGGCGACTTCTCAGCTGTCCTCCCGAACGGTGTGGTAACCCAGCGCGCGGGCCAACGCGGCGACGGTGTCGAAGTTCGCGGTGGGCGAGAGCGCGGAAACCGTCCGGCGATCGAGCGGGGCGTCCGCCAGCACGGCCGCCACCGCCTCCCGGTCGACGGACTGCTCGTGGTGGTCCTCGGCGTAGTCCACGAACGCCTCCGTACCGTCGGCGTCGGTGAGCAGGTCGAACAGCCAGTCGGCGCCGTCCGTCTCGCCGTCGGCGAACTCGACCGGCCCGCACCGCCAGTCGGTGCCGCCCGTCTCGCGCCAGGCGCACACGGTCGCGTCGAAGAAGCCTTCGAGCTGGAACTCCGGCGCCTGCGTGTAGTGCGCGAGCGAGCCGGGCAGGCCGTCGAGCAGGCCGGGCCAGTGCGCGCGGTCCTCCTCCCGCCACGGGGTGGCGTCGCTCTCGTGGTCGAACCCGTAGAGGAACACCCCGGCCGGGTCGAAGACGATCGCGTACTGGTCACCGGAACCGTTGTCCATGCACGCCAGATCGACGCCCGGACGCCACCCGGCCACGTACGAGTGGTCGGGTGCGTAGGGGGTGGAGACGATCGAGTCCAGCAGCGCCAGCGCCCGGCAGCGGGCGCGCAGCTCGTCGGGCCCGGGCAGGGCGGCCAGAAGGTGGTGAACAGTCATGGCGCACACTCAACAGCACGCCACTGACACTCCCGGTCCGCCCGCCTGCGCGGCGTACGAGCCGGTTACGGCTTGCGGGCCAGCGCGCAGGAGATCAGCTGTTCCCACACCGTCAGGGCAGGCCTGTCCACGCCGTTTCCGGTGCCGTCGTCGTCCGGCGCGGGGTCCGGCCGCCACAGTGAGCAGGGGACCAGGCCCGGTTCGAGGAGTTCAAGACCGTCGAACAGGCCGGTGATCTCCTCGTCGGTGCGCCAGTGGCCCCGGCCGAAGCTGCTCTGCAGCTTCTGCTCCAGGAGCCGGGTCTCCTCGTTCCCGCCGGAGCGGAAGTGGGAGATGTAGACCTGGCTGTCCGGCGGCACCCGGTCCACCCACCAGCGCGCGAGCTCGGCGGGGCGTTCGGCATCGGTGAGGTGGTGCAGCACGGCGCTGAAGACGACGCCCACCGGCTCGTCGAAGTCGACCAACTCCTGTAGGCCGGGGTCGTGGTAGAGCTCCTCCGGCTCGCGCAGGTCCGCCCGGATCACGGTGGTGCGGTCGTCGGCGGTCAGCAGGGCCCGGCTGTGGGCGACCACGACCGGGTCGTGGTCGACGTAGACGACGCGCGCGTCCGCACGGTGCCGCTGGGCGACCTGGTGCACGTTGTCGGCGGTGGGCAGGCCGCTGCCCATGTCGACGAACTGGGAGATGCCGTCGCGGGCCATGGCCGCCACGGCGCGAACGAGGGCCCGGCGATTGGCGAAGGCCACCGCCTGCGAACCGGGCAGGTCCTTGATGAAGAAGTCGCCGATCTCGCGGTCGACGGCGTAGTTGTCCTTGCCGCCGAGCAGATAGTCGTAGACCCGGGCGATGCTCGGGTTCGACTGATCATCCTCTGAGCTGCGATCGGTCACGGCAACAGACTCCCCGTCCCTCGGACCAGTGCGGCCTCAAGCCTAGGGTGTGTCTTCAAACCCCCGCCCGCGCGCCCTTAGGTTCTAGTGGTTGTCGCAACACCCCAGTTCAGGGGATGCGATGGACTTCAAGATCCGCAAGGACCGGACGGCTCAGGGGCCGCGGAAGCT
>NZ_JBHXMU010000005.1:188643-226191 GCF_042720685.1 Kitasatospora sp. NPDC058492 | reverse complement strand
GCGACCACCGAGCCTTCGCCGACGCCCAGTTCGCGCAGCCGCAGGGCCGTCCGCTGGGCTCGCCGGTCGAGCTCGCCGTAGGTGAGGCGGCGGACGCCGTCCGGGCGGGGGGAGGTGACGGCGACGGCCTCGGGGTGTTCGGCGGCGGCCTTGGCGACGAGTTCGGGCACCAGGGTGTCGTGGTCGGCCCGCCGGTCGGCGCCGCTGAAGCCGGTGAGGATGCGGCGGCGTTCGGCCTCGTCGAGCATCCGCAGCCGGCCGACCGGGCGGTCGGTGCCGGCGCTGGTCATGGCGTCCAGCAGGTTGCGGTAGTGCGCGGCCAGCCGCTCGACGGTGGCGGCGTCGAAGAGGTCGGAGTTGTACTTGAACACGCAGTGGAAGCAGCCGTCCGAGCGGTCCTCGTAGGCGGACAGCGTCAGGTCGAACTGCCCTTCCTCCTCGGGGAGTTCGATGTACTCCAGGCGGTAGCCGAAGCGCTCCACGGCGACCTTGTGGGTGAGCAGGATGAACATCGCCTGGAACACCGCCGAGCGGCTGGGGTCGTGCTGGAGCCCCAACTGCTCGACCAGCAGCGGGAACGGGTACTCCTGGTTGTCCAGGCCGCCGAGCACGCTCTCCCGCACCCGGGCCAGCAGCTCGGCCACGGTCGGCTCCCCGGCCAGGCTGACGTGCAGCGGCAGCGGGTTGACGAAGTAGCCGTAGACGGAGGCGAACTCCTCCTGGGTGCGGCCGGTGACGGGGCTGCCGACCACGATGTCCTGCTGGCCCGACCAGCGGTGCAGCAGCAGGTAGTAGGCGCTCAGCAGCACCATGAACGGGGTGGCGTGGTGCGCGCGGGCCAGCTCGTGGACACGGGCGGTCAGGTCGGCGTCGAGCCGGAAGAACGCCGAGGCGCCGTTGTGGGTCTGCACGGCCGGCCGGGGCCGGTCGGTGGGCAGGGCGAGGGCGGGCATCTCGGCCGGCAGGTGGCCGCGCCAGTAGTCGAGCATCCGCCGGGCGTCGGGGCCGGCCAGGAAGCGGTTCTGGTGGTTGAGAAAGTCGAGGTAGCGGGCGGCCACGGCGGGGAGTTCGGGGGTGCGGCCCTGGCGCAGCGCCTCGTAGACCTCGAACAGCTCCTCGATGAAGGTGAAGGTGGAGATCGCGTCCGAGACGATGTGGTGGACGGCCTTCATCAGGACCCAGCGGTCCGGTCCGCGCCGGAACAGCCGCAGCCTGACCAGCGGGTCGTTCGCGAGGTCGTACGGCCGCCGGTACTCGGCGACGATCAGCGCGTGGATCTCCTCCCAGGGGCGGCCCTCGACGTCGAACAGTCCGGTGTCGGCCACCACCTCCGGGCGGATCCGCTGGACCGGCCGGCCCTCCTCCGCGGTGAAGGCGGCCCGCAGCCCGGGGTGCCGGGCGACCAGCGCGCGGAAGGCGGCGAAGACCAGCTCGGGGTCGAGCTCGGCGCGCACCTCCACCGCGCCGCCGATGTTGTAGGCGAAGCCGTCCGGGTGCAGCTGGCGCAGGAACCACAGCGCCTGCTGGTTGTGGGTGAGCGGGTAGCGGGCCTCGTCGGTGTGCAGCTCGACCTCGGCCTGCTCGGGGCCGCCCTCGGCGTCGAGCCGCTCGGCCAGGCCGGCGACGAGCAGGTCGACCAGGTCGCCGACGGTGCCGTTGCTGAGCAGCGCCACCACCGGCAGGGCGACGCCCAGTTCGCCGTGCACCCGGGCGCGCAGCTCCATCGCGAGCAGCGAGTCCAGCCCGTGTGCGCCGAGTCTGGTGTCCGGGGCGATCCGCTCGGCGCCGATCCGCAGCACGGCCGCGGCGGCGGCGGTGAACCGCTCGGTGACGAGCCGGTGCCGGGTCGGCGGATCCGCCGTGCGGTAGGCGTCCAGGAAGCCGCCGGTCTCGGCCGGGGCCTGCTCGGCGGCGCTGGCGGCCAGGTCGGCGACCAGCGGCGGCGGCGCGGGGTACCAGGCGAGGAAGGTCGGCCAGTCGACCACGGTGGCGACCAGCAGCTGGGCGCGGTCCTGGCCGAGGACGCGTTCCAGCACGGCCGTGCCGGCGTCCGGCGGGAGCGAGCTCATGCCGCGGGCGTCGCGGTAGTGGGCGACCAGGCCCAGTTCCTCGATCATGCCGGTGGCCCAGGGGCCCCAGTCGAGGCTGAGCGCGGGCAGGCCGGCGGCCCGGCGGTGGTGGGCGAGGGCGTCCAGGAAGGCGTTGCCGGCCGCGTAGTTGGTCTGCCCGGCGGTGGTGAGCAGCGAGGCGACGGAGGCGAACAGCACGAAGTGGTCGAGCGGTTCGTCGCGCAGCAGCCGGTGCAGCAGGTGGCCGCCGACCACCTTGGGGGCGTATCCGGCGTCGAAGGCGGCCCGGTCCATCTGCGGCACCAGCACGTCCTTGACCTGCCCGGCGAGGTGGAACACCCCGCGGATGGGCGGGCGTTGGCGCTGCCGGTAGTCGGCGAGCCAGGCGGCGAGGGCGGTCTCGTCGGTGACGTCGACGGGGGCGAGCAGCGGTTCGGCGCCGAGCGCCTGGAGTTCGCGCAGGAAGGCGATCCGCTCCCCGGCCGGGCTGGCGGGGTCGGTCCGGTACCACTGGTCGCGCTCGGGCAGCGTGGTGCGGCCGACCAGGATCAGCCGCCGGGCGCCGCGCCGGACCAGGGTGCGGCAGAGCAGCCGGCCGAGCGCGCCGAACGCGCCGGTGACCAGGTAGCTGCCGTCGGGGCGCAGGACCGGCGGCAGCGGGCGGGTGAGGCCCTCGGCCGGGCGGAGCCGGCTGGTGCGGCGGTGGCCGGCCCGCAGGGCGATCTCCTGCTCGTCCCGGGAGGCGAGTTCGGCGAGCAGCGCCTCGGCCTGGTCGAGCGGGTCGGCGGCGGGGTCGAGGTCGATCAGGGTGCCGCGCTGGGCGACGAGTTCCTGCTGCCAGAGCACCCGTCCGATGCCCCAGGCGGGTGCGCCGAGCGGTTCGACCCGGTCGGCGGGGTCGGCGGCCTGGGTGCCCCGGGTGACGATGTGCAGCCGGGCGTCCGGGAGGGCGGCGGGCAGGGCCTGGGCGAGGGCGATCAGCGCGTAGCCGCCGAGGGTGGCGAGCTGGTCGAGCCGGTCGGCCGTGGTGGTGTCGAGGGCGGGCTGGTCGAGGTTCCACAGCTGGACGACGGTGCGGTAGCCGGGGCCGAGGTCGGTGAGGAGCCGGGTGAGGTCCTCGGCGGAGTCCGGGCGCACGGTCGAGTGCCCGTCGCCGGGCCGGTAGCCGGTGCCGGGCCGGACCAGGTGGCAGCGGGCGCCGCGTTCGGCGGCCAGCGCGGCGAGGCGTTCGGCGAGGCCGCCGGCGTCGGCGAACAGCAGCAGGTCGCCGAGGTCCTGGTCGGCGGGCGCGGCCGGGGCGTCCGTCCAGGCGAGTTCGGTGAGCCAGCCGTCGATGGTGGCGAGGCCGACCGAGGCGGGGGCCTGCGCGACGTCGGCGACCCGGAAGCCGGTGATCCGGCCGACCGGGGTGCCGTCCTCGGTGTACAGGGCGAGGTCGCCGACGAGTTCGCCGCCGCCCTCGCGGGTGACGGTGGCGTGCGCCCAGATCGGCCGGTCGCCGACCTGGTCGAGCCGGACCTCCTCGATGGACACCGGCAGCCGCACGCCGCCGTCCTCGGGCGTGAGCAGCCGGGTGGCCAGCAGGGTCTGGAAGCAGGCGTCGAGCAGCACCGGGTGCAGCTGGTGGTCGGCCGCCTCGGGGCCGAGCCGGTCGGTCGGGCTGATCCGGGCCAGTGCCTCGCCGGGGCTCGCCCACACCTCCTGGACGGCCTGGAAGGCGGGCCCGTAGTCGTAGCCGCGGGCGGCCAGGAGCCGGTAGCAGTCGGGGCCGTCGAAGCGCTGTCCGCGCGAGCGGATCGCCTCGGCGTCCAGCGCCGGCCCGTGGGCGCGGCGCTGGCCGGTGCGGACCCGGCCGCCGGCGTGCACCACCGGTTCGCCGCCGGCCGGGGTGGAGGCGATGGTGAAGCGGGCGTCCTCCGGGGCGTAGCCGAGCTGGACGGGGGTGGGCTCGGTGTCGGAGAGGAACAGGGCCCGGTTCAGCTCGATCTCGGCGAGCACCACCTCGGTGCCGCCGGTGAGGGCGCGGACGGCCTGGGCGGCCATCTCCAGGTACCCGGCCGCCGGGAAGACCACCTGGCCCTCGATCCGGTGGTCGGCCAGGTAGGGCAGCCGCTCGGGGTCGAGTGCGGTGGTCCAGGCGGGTTGGGCGCTCGCGGTGCGGCGGCCGAGCAGCGGGTGGTCGACCTCGCCGAGCCGGACCTGCCGGACGGCGCTCGGCTCGACCCAGTACCGGTCGCGCCGCCACGGGTAGCCGGGCAGCGGCACCGGGCGGCCGGCCGGGTGCAGTGCGCGCCAGTCCGGTTCGACGCCCAGGGTGTGCAGTTCGGCCAGCGACCGGGTGAAGCAGGCGGGCTCGTCGGCGTGCCGGCGGATGGACGCCAGGGCGTGCGCGCCGTCGACGCACTCGCGGATCGCGTGGCCGAGCACCGGGTGCGGGCCGATTTCCAGGAACAGGCCGTGCCCGTCCTGGGCCATCCGTTCGACGGCGGCGCGGAAGCGCACCGGGTTGCGGACGTTGTGCCACCAGTACCCCGCGTCGAGTTCGGGGCCGCGGGCGAGGCCCTCGCGGGCGGTGAGGTAGAGCGGCAGCCGGGCCTCGTTGGGCTTGAGCGCGGCGAGCGCGGCGGTCAGCTCGTCCCGGATCGGGTCCATCCGCACGCTGTGGTACGGGACTTCGACCTCCAGGAAGCGGGTGAACACCTCCTGGCCGCGCAGTTCCTCGGCGAGTTCGCGCAGCGCGTCGGTGTCGCCGGCCAGGGTCACGGTGGAGGGGCTGTTGACGGCCGCCAGCGAGACCCGGGCGCGGTACGGGCGGATCCGGCGCTCCGCCTCGGCCTCCGGGAGGCCGACGGCGAGCATGGTGCCGGTGCCGGACAGCCGCTGCTGGAGGTGGCTGCGGGCCAGCACCACCCGGACGGCGTCGGCCAGGTCGTACACCCCGGCCTCGTGGAAGGCGGCGACCTCGCCGGTGCTGTGCCCGACCACCGCGTCGGGGCGCAGGCCGTGGCTGCGCCAGAGCGCGGACAGGCCCAGCTGGACGGCGAAGTTGGCGGGCTGGGCGAGCCAGGTCTCGGCCATCCGGGAGTCGGCCTCGTCGCGGTGCAGTTCGTCGAGCAGGGACCAGCCGGCCTGCTCGCGGATCTCCCGGTCGCAGGCCTGGACGGCCGCCCGGTAGACCGGTTCGTTCTCGTACAGACCCCGGCCCATGCCCCACCACTGCGGGCCCATGCCGGTGAACACCCAGGCCAGGCGGCGCTGTTGGCGCTCCCGGGCGCGGCCCTGGAGCACCCTGGGGTGCGCCTCGCCGCGCTCGTGGGCGGCCAGCGCCTCGTCCAGGTCGTCCTGCGTGGAGTAGACCACCGCGAGCCGCTCGGGCAGGTGCTGGCGCCGGTGCGCCAGGGTGTGGCCGAGGTCGGCGAGCGGCACCCCGGCGGCGAGCTCCCGGCGGATTCCGGCGGCGAGTTCGGGCAGTCCGGCGGCGTCCTTGGCGCTCAGCGGCAGCACGGTGCAGGCCGGCTGCGGGGCCGGGGCGGCGGGCCCGGCGCTCGGTGCCTCCTCCAGCAGGACGTGCGCGTTGGTGCCACCGAAGCCGAAGGAGTTGACGCCGGCCCGGGCCGGCCCGTCGTGCTCGGGCCAGTCGACCGGGGCGGTCGGGATGTCGAAGGGCAGCGCGGCCAGGTCGATGCCGGGGTTGGGCCGTTCCAGGTTGAGGTGCGGCGGGATCCGCCGGTGCTTGAGGGCGAGGGCGGTCTTGATCAGCCCGGCGACGCCGGCGGCGGCCTCGGTGTGCCCGATGTTGGTCTTCACCGAGCCGACGTAGCAGCGGTCGCCCGGGCGGCGGCCGACGCCCAGCACCCGGCCGAGCGCGGCCGCCTCGATCGGGTCGCCGACCGGGGTGGAGGTGCCGTGCGCCTCGACGTACTGGAGGCTGCCGGGCAGTACCCCGGCCTCGGCGCAGACCCGTTCGATCAGGGTGACCTGGGCGTCCGCGCTGGGGACGGTGATGCCGTTGGTGCGCCCGTCCTGGTTGACGCCGCTGCCGAGGATGACGGCGTGCACCGGGTCGCCGTCGCGCAGCGCGTCCGACAGCCGCTTGAGGACGACCACGCCGACCCCCTCGGCCCGGACGTAGCCGTCGGCGGAGGCGTCGAAGGCGCGTGAGCGGCCGTCGGCGGACAGGAAGCCGCCCTTGGTCTCGGCGATCGTGTACTGCGGCGCCATGTGCAGCAACGCGCCGCCCGCCAGGGCGAGTTCGGTCTCGCCGCGGAGCAGGCTCTGGCAGGCGAGGTGCACCGCGACCAGGGAGGAGCTGCAGGCGGTGTCGATCGAGACGCTGGGGCCGCGGAAGTCGAAGCAGTGCGAGATCCGGTTGGACACCATCGTCATCATGGTGCCGGTGGCGGTGTGCGCGGCGAGCGTGCGGAAGTCGAGGTCGGCGAACTGGAGGATCTTGTAGTCGAGGGTGAAGGCCCCCATGTAGACGCCGACGTCGCGGCCGGCCAGCTCGCCGGGGCGCAGGCCGCCGTCCTCCAGGGCCTCCCAGCTGACCTCCAGCAGCTTGCGCTGCTGCGGGTCCATGTGCTCGGCCTCGCGCGGGCTGATGCCGAAGAAGTCCGGGTCGAAGGTGTCGAACCCGTCGATGTAGCCGCCCCGGCCGCCGATCAGGCGGCCCGGTTTGGAGCGGTCGCGGCTGCCGAGCGTGCCGGTGTCGTAGCGGTCGGCGGGTGTCTCGGTGAGGCAGTCCCGGCCCTCGACGAGGTTGCGCCAGTAGGTCCGGTGGTCGTTGGCGTGTCCCGGCAGGCGGCAGCCGATGCCGGTGATCGCGATCCGGTCGCAGGGCACGGCGAAGGGCGAGGTGGTCATGATCCAATCCGAGGGTGATGGCGTGGCGGCGCGGACACGGGCGGAGGAAGAGCGGCCTCGCGGGCAGGGTCAGACGGACGGCTCGGTGGCCTTCACCTGGCGCCAGGGGTGCAGCAGGGTGGCGCCCACTTCGCCGGTGGCCGGGAAGGCGGCCGGATCGGCGAGGCCGACGGCGGTGGGCACCCGGCCGGGGCGCCAGGTGAAGCTGCCGAACACGTGGTCCCACAGCGAGAGGTCGGAGGCGTAGTGCCCGGCCTCAGCGAGGTCGGTGCTGTGGTGCAGTCGGTGGAGCTCGGGGCCGGCCAGCAGGTGGCCGAGGAGCCCGAGGCGGACGTCGATGTTCGCGTGAACGAAATACCCCTGCGCAAGAATGAATATTCCGACCACGAACACGGATTCCGCCGAGAAGCCGATCAGCGACAGCAAGAGTTGCACCACGGACTGCGCGACGAACACGTCGAGAATATGGTTCACGCCGTTGTTCGCGACATTCACCTTGTCCGGCACGTGGTGGACGCCGTGCAGGCGCCAGAGCCACCGGTTGTGGTGGGACCAGCGGTGGACGAGGTAGTCGCCGAGCGAGCCGACCAGCAGCGCGAGCGGGATCTCCACGGCGAACGGGAGCGCCGGACGGGCCGCCCCGAGCACCTGCACCAGCGCCGTCACCAGCCCCGCCGCGACCGCGCCGCCGACCATGCTCAGAACGAAGTACACGGTGTACCAGCGCAGTTCACGCCCGCTCGGATGCCAGTCGGTCCGGTACGGGATCACCCGCTCCAGTACCGCCAGGTACCCGAGGACGCCGACCAGCACGAGGGGGGAGACCCGGTCGGGCTCCCAGTGGAAGTGCAGTGTGGCGACGGCCGTGCACAGCACCCCCAGGAGCAGAAGCGGATGAGCGAGCCGGCGTGCAATGGCGGACAGCACGCGCCCCCTTGGTTATTCGCGAACTAATGACTGGAAACGTCAGAGACTCTAGCGGGAGCGGTCAGCTGCGGCAGTCATTCGACGTGTTAACGCCATAAATAACCCGATCGGAGGAAGATCCGCGCACGAAGTTGACGCTAGAGCGGCGCGAAAGGGGCGCGTTTGTTCGTAGGCACCGGAGAAACCGGAGCGCAGCGAGGCCGGTTTCGCGCCGGGCAAGGTCGCACGCCCCCCTGTGGCGGGGTGCGGTCCGGACCCGGATCCGGCCACCGGTCCCGCGAGGGCGGCGCGGGTGGCACGGGGCGAGCGCGAACCGGGCGCGCGGGCGTGGGCGGGGTGGGCAGCGCGGGCGTGGGCAGCGCGGGCGGCGGCGCCCCTCAGGATCCCGCCAGCTCCGCCAGCCGCCACGCCGCGTCCGGCCGGTACGCCGCGAGGCGGTCGCGCAGGCCGCGCAGCTCGTACCCGACCAGGGCCGGCAGGGCCGCCGCCGGGGCGGTCTCCAGGGCGGGCCCGAGCAGTTGGACGGCCGTCTGCGGGTCGTGCGCGCAGGCGTGGCAGTCCGCCACCCGGACGGTGAACAGGAGACGGCTGGAGGGGAGCTGGGCCGGGCCGAGCAGGCCGAGCGCGGTCTCGGCGGCGGTCAGCGCCCGGCGGGCCAGCCGGGGGTCGTCGACGACCGCGGCGAGGTCGCGCAGCGCGGCGGCCGCGCCGGACTCCACCCGCAGCCGCATCGAGGCGATGGAGAGCCAGGGCGCGTCGTCCTCGTCCCGGGCGCCGATGTGGTCCAGGTGCAGCCGGGCGCGGCCGAGGTGCCGGATGGTGGCCCGGACGTCGCCGGTGAGGGCGTGCGCACGGGCCTGGCCGATCTGGCCCATCGCGCCGGCCCAGTGCCGGCCGGGGGCGGCGCGGCCGGTCTCCCGGGCGTAGCCGAGGGCGGCGGCCGGGTCGCCGTCCATCCGGGCGAGGGTGCTCATGTCGCTCAGCGCGGCGACCTGGGTGGCCTGGTCCCCGGCGAGCTCCGCCCAGGCGAGCGCACGGTCGAAGCAGGCCATCGCGGTGGCGTTGCGGCCGTCCTGCATCCGCAGCGCGCCCGCGGCGTGCGCGTGCTCGGCGGCCAGCCGGGCCAGCGGGCGGCGCTGCGCGGCGGGGGCGGCGGCGAGCCGGGCGAGCACGGCCTGCAAGGTGCGTTCGACGGCGGCGGCCAGGCCCGGCAGGCCGCCGGCCTCGCCGGAACGCAGGTGGGCGGCGAGCAGCCCGGTGAGGGCGTGTGCGGTGGCGGCGTCCAGCGGCGGCGCGGCGGCCGGGTTCGCGGCGCAGAACTCGGCGTGCAGCGCGGCGAGTTCGACCGGGCCGGGGACGTCGCAGCCGTCGGCGCCGTGCAGCGGGCAGAGCAGGCCGTAGTCGGGCAGCCGGGGCGGCGGCTGGGCGGGGGCGCTCCAGCGGGCCGGGCCGCCGGGCCCGTTCACGGCCGCGGTCGGCAGCGGGGGCCGCAGCAGGGCGGGCGCGAGGGGCGCCAGGGAGGGCAGTTCGGCGGTCTCGGCCCGCTGGCAGGCGGCCCGCAACTCACCGCCTGCGCCGAGGAGTTCGTCGATCCGGTCGGCGATCCGCGGGGTGACCCGGCGGGCGCCGTGCTCGATCTTGCTCACCGCGGTGTGGTCGTAGCCGATGCCGGCGCCGAGTTGGGCCTGGGTGAGGCCGGCCCGGCGCCGCCAGTGGCGCAGCCGGGCGCCGAAGTCCCGCCAGGCGCCGAGCTCCTGGGCGGGCGGGGCGACGGGTGGGGACGGAGGCGGGAACGGAGGTGCGGACGCCGGTGCCACGGCCACGCGGTTGCGGTGCACGGCTGCCTCCTCCGGTCGCTTCCCCCGGGCCCTCGCCAACCTTCCGACCATCAGGACGGTACTCGATGACACCCGGTCCGTACATGAGGTGGTCTCAACCACTCGGACAAAAGCCCAGCTTGACGGAATTTGCCAACCCTATGCATCGCGTGCACCAGCCATTGACCAGAGCATGACGCCGTGTGAGGGTTCCGGCACCCGAACGCGGACGGCCCGCACGGCCGTCCCCCAGACACGGCCCTGCGGTGCGCCACCAGCCATGCCGTCCGCGGTCGAGGACCCCCACATGCTAGGAGCCTCGATGCAACGCAGAGTTTCCACAGGACGGTTGCTGACCACGGCGACCACCCTGACCGTGCTGGCCGGCATGATCGCCGCCACGGCCGGGCCGGCCACCGCCGCGCCCACCCCCTCTCCCGCACCACCCAGCGCCCTCGCGGCAGCCGTCAACGCCGCCGACGCGGCCGCGGCCGCCGGCCTGGACGCACTGGCCAAGGGCCCCGGCGAGACCTACGAGCGCCGGGCCGTCACCCCCTGGCTCGGCGGCCTCTACTCCGTCGCGTACGACCGCAGCTACCGCGGCCTGCCGGTGGTCGGCGGCGACGCCGTGGTGCTCGCCGATGGCCAGGGCAAGGTCCGCGGCCTCCAGTCGGCCGCCACCGGGCCGGTCGGCGGGTCGATAACCCCGCAGGTCAGCGCGGCGAACGCGGAGAAGACCGCGCGCACCAAGCTGGCCGCGGTGGACTCGGTGGCCGAGCGCCGCCTGGTCGTCCGGGTCAAGGACGGCGCGAGCCGGCTCGCCTGGGAGACCGTCCTCAAGGGCCGTACCGAGAGCGCGCCGAGCACGTTGCACGTCTTCGTGGACGCCGCCAGCGGCGAGGTGATCGACAGCTACGACGATGTCCGGGCCGGCACCATCAACAGCAAGTGGAACGGCCCCGGCCCGCTGACCATCAGCACCACCAACTCCGGCGGCTCGTACTCGCTGCGCGACCCGAACCGGCCCGGCCTGACCTGCTCCGACTACAGCAGCGGCCAGGTGTTCAGCAAGTCCTCCGACTCCTGGGGCACCGGCAACCCCTCCAGCAAGGAGACCGGTTGCGCCGACGCCATGTGGGCGGCCCAGAAGGAATGGGACATGCTCCGCGACTGGCTCGGTCGCAACGGCCACAACGGCAACGGCGGCAGCTGGCCGGTCAAGGTCGGCCTCAACGACGTCAACGCCTACTGGGACGGCAGCTCCATCTCCATCGGCCACAACCAGAACAACGAGTGGATCGCCGCCCAGGACGTCGTCGGCCACGAGTTCGGCCACGGCATCGACCAGTACACCCCCGGCGGCGCCAACAACGAGAACGGCCTGGGCGAGGGCACCGGCGACATCTTCGGCGCGCTCACCAAGGAGTACGCCAACCAGCCCGCGCCCTACGACTACCCCGACTACCAGGTCGGCCGGCAGGTCAACCTGGTCGGCCAGGGGCCGATCCGCAACCTGTACCAGCCCTCACTGGTCAACAACGACCCGAACTGCTACTCCTCCTCCATCCCCAGCACCGAGGTGCACGCGGCCGCCGGCCCGCTGAACCACTGGTTCTACCTCCTGTCGATGGGCTCCAACCCGGGCGGCGGCAAGCCGTCCAGCCCCACCTGCAACAACTCCTCGGTCACCGGCATCGGCGTCAAGCAGGCCGGCCAGGTCTTCTACGGCGGCATGCTGCTCAAGACCAGCGGCATGACCTACAAGCGGTACCGCACCACCACCCTGACCGCCGCCAAGAACCTCGACCCGACCTGCAACTACTTCACCCGGACCAAGGCCGCCTGGGACGCGATCAGCGTGCCCGCGCAGAGCGGCGACCCGACCTGCACCCCGTCCGGCAACAACGACTTCTCGCTCGCGCTCGGCCCGGCCTCCGGTTCCGTCCAGCCCGGCGCCTCGACCACGGCGACGGTCTCCACCGCCGTCACCTCGGGCACCGCGCAGACCGTCAACCTGACCGCCTCGGGCGCCCCGACCGGGGTCACCGCGACGCTCAACCCCTCCTCCGTGCAGACGGGTTCGTCCGCGACGCTGACCCTGTCGGCCTCCTCGGGCGCCCCGGCCGGGACGTACGTGATC
The DNA here is from genome assembly GCF_042720685.1 of Kitasatospora sp. NPDC058492. Taxonomy (NCBI): domain Bacteria; kingdom Bacillati; phylum Actinomycetota; class Actinomycetes; order Kitasatosporales; family Streptomycetaceae; genus Kitasatospora; species Kitasatospora sp. NPDC058492. The sequence continues at coordinate 214,375 of NZ_JBHXMU010000005.1, read as the reverse complement.
ACCGTCACCGGCACCGCCGGCGCGGCCACCCACACCGCCCAGTACACCCTGACCGTCGGCGGCGGGGGCACCCCCGGCGGGCCCGCGCCCGACATCGACGTCGCCAAGGTCCAGGCCCACCTGACCCAGCTGAACACCATCGCCAACCAGAACGGCGGCAACCGCCGGGCCGGCAGCGCCGGGCACAGCCAGTCCGTGGCGTACATCAAGGGCAAGCTGCAGGCCGCCGGCTACACCGTGACCGAGCAGACCTGCACCTCCTGCACCTACCAGTCCAACAACCTGATCGCCGACTGGCCCGGCGGCCCCGCCGACCAGGTCACCATGTTCGGCGCCCACCTGGACAGCGTCTCCGCCGGCCCCGGCATCAACGACAACGGCTCCGGCTCGGCCACCCTGCTGGAGAACGCCCTCGTCCTCGCCCAGCAGAACCCCACCCTGACCCGGCACGTCCGGTTCGCCTGGTGGACCGGTGAGGAGCAGGGCCTCCAGGGCTCGCAGTCCTACGTCGGCCAGCTGAGCTCCACCCAGCGCTCCGCGATCAAGTCCTACTACAACTTCGACATGGTCGGCTCGCCCAACGCCGGCTACTTCATCAACAACATCACCTCCGCCGCCTCCGCACCGATGAAGGCCTACTGGGACTCCCTCAACCTCCAGCCGGAGGAGAACGTCGAGGGCCAGGGCCGCTCGGACGACTACTCCTTCCAGCAGGCCGGCATCCCCACCTCCGGCTACGCGGCCGGCGCCGACGCCGTCAAGACCTCCGGCCAGGCGACCAAGTGGGGCGGCAGCGCGGGCCGTTCGTACGACTCCTGCTACCACCAGTCCTGCGACACCACCAGCAACATCGACCCGACCGCGCTGAACCGCAGCGCCGACGGCGTGGCCTACACCATCTGGAAGACCTCCGTCGGCGGCACCACCCCCGCCAACGACTTCTCCCTCGCGGTGAACCCGGCCACCGCCACCGTCAACCCCGGCGACTCGGCCACCGCGACGGTCTCCACCGCCACCACCTCCGGCTCCGCCCAGACGGTCAACCTGACCGCCTCCGGCGCCCCGGCGGGCGTGACGGTCTCCTTCAGCCCGTCCTCGGTGCAGTCCGGCGCCTCGGCCTCGCTGACCATCGCGACCGCCGCGAACACGGCGGCCGGCACCTACAGCATCACGCTCACCGGTACCGGCTCCGCCACCCACAGCACCAGCTTCTCGCTGGTCGTGGGCAACGGCCCGACCAACCCCGGCGGCACCTGGACGCCCGGCACCACCTACCAGGCGGGCGACGTCGTGACCTACAACGGGGTCAGCTACCGCTGCATCCAGGGTCACACCGCCCAGGTCGGCTGGGAGCCGCCCATCGTCCCCGCCCTGTGGCAGGCCGTGTGACCCGTAGGGCACCCGCCTGACACCCCGTAAGCCGCTGCGCCGCGGTCCGTCGAGGGGGACGGATCGCGGCGCAGCTGTGCGCCGGACGCACCCCCGGGTCACCGGGCGTAACCGGGCCGCCACTCGGCTGACGTACAGTCGGCTGCGGGGCGGGCCGCCCGCCCACGACGGCCGACCCCCGAGGAGACTCCCGGTGACCACCGACACCCGCCCCGTACCGGAGCTGGCCGCCGACGCCGTCGAGCAGTGGCGCACCGAGGAGGCCGACCTCATCGACCTGCTCGCCCGGGCGCAGCGCGGCATCGGCGGCATCGCCGCCTTCCGACTCGGCCCCACGCCCACCGTGCTGGTCACCGACCCGGCCGCCGTACAGCACGTACTCGGCCGCCACCCCGACCGCTACGTCAAGCGCTCGCACCGCGCGCGGATGCTGGTCGGCGACGGCGTGCTCTCCGCCACCGGAGACGCCTGGAAGCGCCAACGACGGCTGCTGCAGTCCCAGTTCACCGGCACCGGGATGCGCCGCTACGAGCAGCGGATCGCCGCCGCCGCCCGCCGGACAGCCGACCGCTGGAAGGGCTACGCGCGCACCGGCGAGACCTTCGACCTCGGCGAGGAGATGCGCGGATTCGCCCTCGACACCGTCTGGCGGGCCCTCACCGGGCTGCCGTTGGACGACCGCACCGACCATGAACTCCGCTCCGTGGAACGGGTGGTGGCGGCCATGCCGACCCTGCCCACGGACGCCGGGGACGCCCGGGACGCCGTCGCCGCCGACCTCGCCCGGATCGACGCCGTCGCGCTGGCCGCCATCGACGCGGCACGCTCGGCGACCGACGTCGAGGAGCCCGGCGTGCTGCGGGTCCTGCTCGACGCCGCGGCCCAACACCCCGAGTACACCGACCGGTTGATCCGCGACGAACTCGTCACCCTGCTCGTCGCCGGGCACGAGACCACCGCCACCACCCTCACCTGGCTCTTCCTCCTCCTCGACCGCCATCCCGAGGCGCGCGGCGCGGACCCGCAGGCCCTGGTCAGCGAGGCCCTGCGGCTCTACCCCCCGGCCTGGCTGCTCCCCCGGCACGCCGTCCAGGACGACGTGATCGACGGCCACCGCATCGCCGCCGGCACCGACGTCCTGGTCTGCCCCTACCTCACCCACCGCGACCCGGCCCTGTGGCCCGACCCCGAACGCTTCGACCCCGCCCGCTTCACCGCCACCGGCGCCCGCCCCGCCCAGCTCGGCGCGTACCTCCCCTTCGGCCTCGGCGCCCGCGCCTGCCTCGGCACCCAGTTCGCCGTCCGCGAGACCACCGCGCTGCTCGAACTCCTGCTGCCCGCCCACACCGTGCGGTTCCGCTCCGTCCCGACCGGCTCCGCCTACAGCATCACCGTGCGACCCGACGGGCCGACGCCGGCGGTGCTGAGCTAACCGGTCGCGGTCGCGGGCGCGATCCCGGTCCCGGTCGCGGTCCCGGGCGCGATCCCGGTCGCGGTCGCGGGCGGGAGGAAGTCGTCGGCCAGCTCCTCGCCGGCGAGGGCGGCGTCGACGCGGGCGTCGATGTGCGCGTGGGTGACCGGGCAGTCCAGCGGGCGGTCGCGGTGGCAGTCGAGCATGTGGGTCAGGACGGCCGCGGCGCGCTCCAGGCGGCGGGCGCGGGCCGTCATCCCGTCCCGCTGCGCCGCCAGCAGCGCCTTCCGCTCCCCCGCCTGCTCGCTCGCCATCACGGCGGCCGTCCCGGCGAGCGGGATCATGCCGTCCACGTGCCAGAGCTGGACCAGGGCGAGGCGTTCCAGGGCCGCCCGGTCGTACTGGCGCACCCGGCCGCGGCGGGCAGCGGGGGTGATCAGGCCGCAGTCCTCGTAGTAGCGCAGGGCGGGGACGGAGAGGCCGAAGGCCTTCGCGACCTCGGTGATCGAGTAGAGCTGCTCCACGCGTCGTCTCCTTCACGGTTCACGGCCGGCGGGTTGCACTCAAGCGCACTTGAGCGTGAAAGCTTAGGCAAGCCTAACTTCCTGCCGCAGCGAAGGGTTCGCCGCTCATGCCGCTCAGCACCGCCTCCGCCCCCAGCCGGACCTCACCGGGCCGCGCCGCCCCCGCCTCCGGCGCGCTGCTCGTCGTCGGCTTCGTCCTGCTCAGCCTCAACACCCGGGTCGCGTTCGGGCAGGTCGGACCGCTCGCGCCGGTCGCCGGCTGGGGCCAGGGCACCGTCACCGTGCTCGGGCTGCTGCCCCCGCTGTGCATGGGCCTGTTCGCACCGCTCGGCGCCCTCGCCCGGCGGCGGATCGGCGAGGAGCGCGGGCTGTTCTGGGCGAGCGTCCTGCTCGTCGCGGGCGCGCTGCTGCGCACGGCGGGCCTGCCCGGGCTCTACGCGGGGACGGTGCTGGTGGGCATCGCGGTGGCGGTCGTCAACGTGCTGATCCCGGTGTTCGTCCGGGCCCGCTTCGCGCCCCGGCGGATCGGCTCCATGATGGGCGTCTACGCCCTCGCGATGGGCGCCGGGTCGGCCGTGGTCGCCGCCCTGGTCGCGCCGGTCGCCGACGCGTGGTCCTGGCGGGCCGCGATCGGCCTCGCCGTCGTGCCGGCCGTCCTCGCGGCGGCGGGCATGGCGCCGCAGCTGCGGGTGGAACGACGGATACCGGCCGCAGCCGCGCCGGTGCACCGCCGACCCGTCGGCCGCACCGCGCTCGCCTGGAGCCTCACCGCCTTCTTCGGCATCCAGACCCTGGTCTTCTACGCCACCCTCGCCTGGCTGCCCTCGATCCTGGTCGACGCCGGCCTCAGCCGCACCGCCGCCGGCACCGACCAGGCCGTCCTCATCCTCGGCCTCGCCGTCGGCGGCTTCCTCGCCCCCGTCCTCGCCGCCGCCCGCGCCGACCAGCGGCCGCACCTGCTCGCCGTGGTGGCCGTCTGCGTCCTCGGCCTGCTCGGCGTCGTACTCGCCCCCGCCACCGGCGCGCCGCTCTGGGCCGGCGTCCTCGGCATCGGCATGGGCGGCGGCCAGGCCCTGGCCGCCGTCCTCTTCGCCCGCCGGGGCACCGACCACGACCACGTCGCCGCGCTCTCCACCATGGCCCAGACCTGCGGCTACCTCCTCGCCGCCACCGGCCCCGCCCTCACCGCCGCCCTCCACACCGCCACCGGCTCCTGGACGGCCCCGCTGCTGACCCTGGTCGGCCTGCTCCTGGCCGGCTCCGTCCTCAGCCTGCGCGCCGGCCACGACGCCCGGCCGTGACCGGCGTGCCTCCGCACCCCCGGCACCTGCGCCCCTCGATACTCCGGTAGACCCGTACGAGAGGACGCCGATGGAATTCCTGGTCGACATGGTGACCACCGTCCCGGACGGAACCACCGAGGAGGCGATCGCCGACATCCGGGCCCGCGAGGCCGATCGCTCCCGCGAACTCGCCGCCCAGGGCACCCTGTTGCGGCTCTGGCGCCCGCCGCTCGCCCCCGGCGAATGGCGCACCTGGGGCCTGTTCAGCGCCCCCGACGAGGAACGGTTGGAGCAGGCACTCGCCACCATGCCCCTGCGGGTATGGCGCCAGGACACCGTCACCCCGCTCTCCCCCCACCCCAACGACCCCGGCCTCCCGGAGGGCGCCCGATGAACGACGAAACCGTCCTGCGTGCCGTCCTCGACCGCTGGAAGGCTGCTGTCGACGCCCACCAGCCCGAGCAGGTCGCCGACTGCTTCACCGAGGACGCGATCTTCCAGGGCCTCCACCCGTACACCGTCGGGCGCACCGGCATCGCCGAGTACTACGCCTCCCAGCCGCCCGGCATGACCGCCGCCTACCGCGTCCTGGAGACCCGCCGCCTCACCGGCGACCTCCTGCTCGGGTACCTGGGCGTCGACTTCGCCTTCCCCGACCGCCCCACCCTCACCGTCAACCTCGGCGTCCTGCTGCGCCGGTCGGCCGACGGCTGGTCCATCGCCCACTACCAGGTCTCGCTGCTGCCCTGAGCGGCGCCGTCACGTTCCAGCGCCGCGCTCCGTCGGGCCGGTGAGAGCAACCCGACAGGAACAAAGATCGTCTGATCGCCCCCAGGGGCAGTCCAGGGTTGTTATCAGGGTGATCACCGATGGGCGACGGCAGCTGGACGCAGCAGAGTTGACGAGGTCAACAAGTCCCATCGAGGCCGCCCCGGAGAAACCCTGATGCGCATCCGTCTCACCGTCACCACCCTCGCCCTGGCCGCCGCTCTCACCACCGGCGCGGCGCTGCCGGCGGCCGCCGCCACGCCTGCTTCCAACGCCCCGGCGCTGGTGAACCCGACCGTCCAGGGCATCCTCGACCACCTGCCCGACGCCGTCGTTGCGGGTGCGCTCGTCAGGCAGGACGGCGTGGACGCCACCGCCGGCCCGGTCACCGCCGGCGCCTACCTCCGGATCGGCAGCGTCACCAAGGTGTTCACCAACACCGTGGCTCTCCAGCTCGTCGCCGAGCACCGGATCGGCCTGGACACACCGGCACGGCAGTACGTCCCCGAGGTGCTGCCCGAGGCGTACGACCGCGTCACCGTGCGCCAGCTCCTCGACCACACGAGCGGCCTGCCCAAGCCCGCCCGGACTCCCGGCCCGGCCGACGGACCCGGATGGCAGCTCAAGTCCGTGACGCCCGAAGACCTCCTGCGCGCCTCGTTCGCCGCAGCCACCGACGTGCCGCCCGCACCCCCTGCCGAGCAGCAGTACAACGGGCTCAACTCCCTGGTCCTCGGCCTGATCGTCGAGAAGGTCACCGGCCACTCCCTCACCATCGAGCTGGAGCACAGGATCATCCGGCCGCTGCATCTGAGCCACACCAGCCTGCCCGCCGCCGACGACCCGACCATCCCCTCGCCCCACGCGGAGGTGTACCTCGACGGACAGGACGTGACCGAGCAGAGCCCGTACCCGTGGGCCGAGGGAGGCATCATCTCCACCGCCGCCGACCTGGACCACTTCATCACCGCGCTGTTCCGGGGCCGCCTGCTCCCGCCCGCCCAGCAGAAGCTGGTGTTCGAGGTGCCGAACGTGCCGAACGCCGCCGACAACACGAACTGCGTCGGCCAAACGGCCTGCTACAGCATCGGCGGGCTCATGCGCTACCAACTCCCGAACGGCGAGTACGCCTGGGGCAAGACCGGTTCCCGCCCCGGCTGGGACAACGGCGTCTTCGCCACCCGCGACCTCCGACACCGCGTGGTGTACTCCCTCAACCCGACGGGGACCGGCAACGACCTCCCCCACATCAAGGCACTCGTCAATGCCGCACTCGCCGGCTGACAGCCGGAACCGTCCGGTGCACGGCGCCCAACGACCGAGGCCCAGGCAACCCGGCACACCTTCCCGGTCACAGCACTGGCGACACGGCCCGCCCGCCGCGCTCGGGGCGAGCGCGGCGGGCTGACGGGGGAGGTGGCCCCGGGGGACATCGGACGTTGCCCTGGCGTACCTTCCGCTGGCGGTGCGGGGTCGAACAGACTGGGAGGGACTGTCGCCGATCCCTCGAAGGGGCCTTTCCTGTGCGTGCCCATGACTCCGGTAGTGCGTTTGCCGCCGACCGACGACCGGGCCGTACCAGTCGGCCCGCGGCTCCCGCCCGGCTGCCGTCCGGTGCCCGGGCGGTGACTCCGGCGGCGCTCACCGCCATGCAGCGGGCCGTGGGCAATGCCGCGGTGAGCCGGATGCTGGAGCAGGAACAGGAACAGCACGCCGCGGCCGACGTGCAGCGTTCTGCCGTCCACGAGGTGCTGAGGAGCGCCGGCACGCCGATGGCCGACGGGATCCGGGCCGAGATGGAGACGCGGCTGGGTGCGGACTTCTCCGATGTCCGGCTGCACACGGGTGCGACCGCCCGGGAGTCGGCGGCCGGGATCGGCGCCCGCGCGTACACCTCGGGCAGCCACATCGTGCTCGGCGCCGGAGGGGGCGACAAGCACACGCTCGCGCACGAGTTGACCCACGTCATCCAGCAGCGCAGCGGCCCTGTCGCGGGCACCGACGACGGGACGGGGCTGCGGGTCAGCGACCCCTCCGACCGCTTCGAGCGCGAGGCCGAGGCGAACGCCTCCCGGGTACTGTCCCGGCCGCTCGCCCGGGAGTCCGAGGCGGAGCACGCGGCCCACGCGGCCCACGCGCACGGCACGCAGGCCGTCGAGCCCTCGGTGCAGCGGCGCCCTGCGACGAAGCCCGCCGGGGAGGAGGGCGACCACACCCACGTCGACCCGGACTATCCGGGGCTGCGGCTCGTCCTGGACGAGAAGCTGACCAAGGAGTACTACGAGAAGATCTACCAACTCGCGGGCTCCGAGGAGCGCGTGATCTTCGACGAGGACGGCAGCTACGGGTACATCAAGGTCGACGACGACCTGGAGACCTACTACAAGCTCGTCAACATGGAGGTCGGTCCGGAGCAGGCGCAGGCGGACCTGAGCGGCCACTTCTCCCGGCAGCGGGACACCAGCTTCCACGTCCGGGCGGGCGCCGGGGCCTTCCACGGTGCGCAGATCGACCAGTTGCAGGACTTCGAGGCGCAGGGTGTGCGTTCGGGCCAACTGGTCGAGGTGAGCGTCGCGTTGCTGCAGCAGGCCAGCGGCCGTGCGCAGACCGTGGCGGGCGGGCTCGTCGAGAAGCGGCTCGGCGCCGCCGTCACCGGCATGAAGAACAGCGCCGCACTCGAACCGATCAAGATCCGGGTCGACGGGGGCGGCATCAGCATCCAGGACGGAAACCACCGCCTGGGCGCGGCCGTTCAGCTGGGGCACGCCTACGTGCCGTGCAAGATCGCCTGACGGGGGCTGCCGAGTCGGGACGTCCGGTAGCGGCTCGCGGTCGGCCGGTCGGCGCCTTGTACTTCCGCAGCGCGCCGCACACTTCTACCGTTGCGTCATGCGGCGTGTTCTGATGGATCGTTCGAACCCGGGCGTGCTCGACCTGGTCCTCGTGGAGCGGGGCGGCTCGCTCCGGTATGCCCTCACGGCCGCGCTCCAGAGCGTGATCGCGGCACCGGTGCTGTTCCTGTACGGTGCTCTCTTCTCCCTTCCCCTCGACATCGGCATGCTGTTCGCCGGCACCGGATGGGGCCCGGTGTGGGCGGCGGCCGGGATCGCCGGTGGGGCGTGCGCGGTCATCGGGTGGGCGCTGATGGTCCGTCTGGTCTTCCGTACCGTGCACCGGCTGCGCTTCGCGCCCTCCGCCGAGCCGGCCACTGTTGTCCTCGTCCGGGGGGCCCGGGCGGACCGGCCGATGCCGGTCACCGAGGTACGACGGATCCGGATCGACCACTCCACCGAGGAGCCGTACGACGGCGACCCGCGCCCGAGGTCCGTCACCATCACGCTGACCGTCCTGCTGGAGCGCGGCGAGCTCCCCCAGCGGCCCGTGCCCCAGGACACCGACACCACCGCGCTCCACCGCGAGCTGCGCGAGGCCCTCTCCCCCGCCGTCGAGGTGGACCTGCACGTCAGCCACCACCAGCGCCCCGCACCGCCGCCCCCGCCCTCGGTGTCGGACCGGCGCTCGTGGCACCACTTCCGGTACGGGCACGGCGGTTCGACCGGCGGCGTGGGCGGCGGCTGAGCCTGGCCACCGGCCCCCTTCGCCGACCTCGACGGGGCCACCGTCGAGATCGGCGGAGGGGGCGGCGCCTCAGTGGCGGTGGTGGTTGTCGGGTTGGGCCGGGTCGCCGGGGTGCTCCAATCCCTCGACGAGGGTGAGGCGTTGGGCGCGCTCGTGGTCGAGCCAGCGGACGAAGGCGGCGCGGCGGGCGGCTTCGGTCAGGTCGGCGGTGGGGTCGCGCTCCTCCGGGGTGGTACGGACGGCGAGGAGGGCGGCCGTCCAGGGGCCGGCGGTGACCCAGGTGCCGGGCGGGGCCTCGCGGAGGGCTTCGGCGAGGGCGGCGGGCAGGGTGTCGGGGTCGGCCTCCAACTCGCCGTCGGGCAGGGCGAGGTGCCAGACGGACGACGGCGGGCGGGTGGTCAGGGTGCGGTAGTGGGCGACGTCGGCGGCGGAGGGTTCGACGTCGGCGGTGACCGCCGCGTAGACGGCCCGGACGGCTGCGCTGCCCTCGTAGGCGGCGGCGGTGATGGAGCCGAGTTCGACGGCGGCCTGCTGGTCCAGGCGAGCCGGTCCGGTGGACCGTACGGGCAGGTCGCGCTCGGTGGCGACCGCCTCGCACAGCGCCTCGGTCAGCAGCACCTGGGCGACCCAGCGGGTGAGCTGGCGGTCCTCCGAACTGCCGGGCTGGGGCAGGGCGGTGGAACGCGGGCCGGTGCGGAGGGCGGCGAGGCGGTGGTCGAGGGCGGTGCGCGGGAGCGGCCGGCCGTCGAGCAGACCGAGGGTCATGCCTCCACCTCCAGGGCGACGGTCGGGGCGTACTGGCAGCGGCCGAACCACATCACCTTGGCCAGCGCCCAGTACGCGCCGGGGTCGGTGGATTCGGGGGCGGCGATCTCGAAGTCCACGGTCGAGGACGATCCGGCCGCCACGGTGAAGCCGCGGACCGGGTCGGCGATGGCCTCCCAGGTGCCCCAGGGGGAGACGAGTTGGAGTTCGCCGCGGATCTCGCCGCGGGTGCGGTTGGTGAGGGTGAGGCCGAGGGTGGTGCGGCCGCCCGGGGTGACGCGCAGGGTCTCCTCGGAGACGGCGACGTCCAGGCCGGTGTCGCGGCCGGTGGTGGCCTTGGTGCCCTGGGCGATCGTCCAGTCCTCGGGGGTGTCGCCGGGGACGGGCAGCAGGCCGGGGAGGTCGCCGACGGCGATGGTCACGACGTCCTCGATCTCCTGGCCGTCGTGCACGATCCGGACGGCGGCGAAGTGCAGGCCGGGCGGCGCTTCGGCGGGCGGGGTGAGGGTGACCGGGAAGCGCAGGTGGCCGCCGGGCTCCAGCCGGTAGGGGCGGCTGCCGAGGCTGGTCTGCCAGCCCTCGGGCGGCAGGACGACGGCCGTGCCCTCGACCGCCGCGTCGCGCAGTTGCGAGGACAGGGCGACGGAGAGTTCGACCGCCGCGCCGTCCGTCCGCAGCAGGCCGGGCGAGGCGCCGACGGAGACCGGCAGGTAGCCGAGCGGCGCCGGGCCCCGGTTGTGCAGCCAGTAGCGGGCGTGGACGGGCTGCGCGGGTTCGGCGACCGGGCCGAGGACCGGGCCGCCGGGTTCGGCGGCGACGCCCGGGGCGGCGAGCAGGGTGGCGATCTGCGAGCCGGCGAGGTCGACGCGTTCGGTGGCCTCGCCGAGGGGGCGTTCCAGCAGGTCGGCGGGCCGCAGGTGGCTCAGCCCGAGTGCGCCGCCGAGTTCCGCCGTGCGCCCGAGGCCGGTCGACTCGACCAGCCGGACGGCGAGTTCGCGCCCGACTGCCGCCGCCGATCCGTGCGCGATCGGGTTGCCGGCGGGCTTGAGCGCGCCGAGCAGGACTTCGCGCTGCGGTTCGATCCGCAGCCAGGAGAGGGTGGCCGGCAGCGGGCCGTTCTGCGGCGGCGCGATCCGGGCGTAGAGCGGGTGGTTGAACTCCTGGCCCTGGGCGGGCAGGGTCTGGCTCCGCCAGTCGCCCGGTCCGCCGACCAGTGCGTAACTGAACTCGTGGGTCCAGTGCTGGAGTTGGAAGGATGCGCCGTCGGGCAGGGTCCGCCGGGGCGGGTCGATCCAGACGCCGGAGGGCCAGCCGGTGCAGGAGCGCATCAGCGAGAGGTGCAGGGCTCCGGTGGTGTCGACCGCGAAGCCCGGCAGGCCGAAGCTGAGCAACGCGACGGTGTGGTCGGCGAGTTGGTCCACGATTTCGGACGGGCAGACGGCGCCGATCCGGGCGTCGGCGAGGTCCGCGACCAGCGCGGCGACGTCCGTGACGACCAGCGCGGGCAGTGCCCGCAGGTCCCGCAGGTCGGCGCCGGGCTGCCAGACCTCGGCGAGCGGGGTGAGCGCGGGCACCCAGACCGCGCCGTGCGTCTTGAGGACGCTCGCGTACTCCTCGCCGGCCCGCTCGATCAACTCCCGGGCGGCGTCGTTCTCTTCCGGCCCGCCGAGGACGATCCGGAAGTCGGGCAGGTTGGAGTCGACGTCCAGCCAGCCGTACCGGGCCCAGTCGGCGCCGGAGGTGGTGGCGGTGACGCCGACCCGGGCGAGGGCGACCACCAGCGGGCGGGCGTCGGCGGCGTCGTCCACGCTCGGGACGACCACCTCGGCGACGCCCAACGCCCGCTCCCCCAGCGGCGATCCGGCCGGATCGGACAGGACGGCGCGCGCGGTGGCGCCGAGGCCGAACCAGGTGTTGGCCGGGTTGTCCAGGGTCCACGGCGCCTCGGCGGAGTCGACGTCGGGCAGGGCGAAGCCGCGCCCGACGACGGCGCCGGCGACCTCGCTGACCGGCAGCGCGCCGGGCAGGTCGACGGGGAAGCGCAGCCGCAGCAGCCGGTCGGCGCCGGAGTAGTCGACGACCCTGGTCCGGCAGTCGACCCGGTCGAGGCCGCGCCACAGGGTGACGGTCTGCTCGTAGCGGATCCCGTCGACGGTGCCGCCGATCACCAGCCGCTCGCCGAGCGGGCCGGTCTCGCGGCGCACGTCGGCCGGGGCCGTGCCGGAGCCGCGCACCGGCCCGCTGGGCACCAGGTGCCAGGGGCCCTCGCCGAAGTCGGGGTGCTGCGGGTACTCCTCGTAGACCCGCAGTTCGTTGCCGATCCGGCCGCCCTGGATCAACTCCCGGTCGTGCAGCAGGTCGTGGACGGAGGACAGGCCGCCGCCACGGACGGGGTCGGCGCTCACCCGGTAGCGGTCGTTGGTGATCACCACGCCCTCGGCCGCCGTCCAGGGCTCCGCCGCCGGGCCCTCCACCAGCCGCCAGGTGCGCCAGCCGAGCGCGGGGACGTCGGCGGCGAGGAAGCGCAGGGCCCCCCGGTCGACGGTGCTCGGCACGGGCTCGCCCCGGTCGTCGAGCACCCGTACCGCCCCGGTCCGCGGGGGCAGTTGGACGACGACCAGGTCGGTCCGGTCGAAGGAGAGCGTGTTGGTGACGACCACGGCCGAGTCGGCCGACCCTGCGCCGGCGGTGGAGCCGACGCCGGCGGTGGAGATCCGCGCGGTCAGCGCGTCCAGCGCCTCGTCCCGGACGGCGGCCGCGAGGTCGTGCGCCTCGCGCCAGCCGCCGAGCAGGTCGAGGTAGACCTGGTCGGACTCGGAGCCGGTGATGGCGTCGTGGTGGGCGCCGTAGGCGAGTTGGCGCCAGACCTTGTCGAGGGCGGCGGTCGGGTACTGCCCGAGGCCGTGGACGGCGGCGAGGGTGGCGAGCTTCTCGGCGTCGGCGGCGGCGACCTCGCCGGCCCGTTGGGCCTGCTTGGTGTCGATGTACGAGACGTCCTTGCCGGTGTAGACCGGGTTCATGTCGCGGGTCTGCGGGCTGGGCCGGCGGCCGGTGGCGGCGAGTTCGGCCCGGACGGCGTCGAGGAAGTCGCGCGGGGTGGCGCAGACGAAGCGCGGCCAGAGGTACTTGGCGGCCCAGGAGCGGTGGATCTCGGTGACCCACTTGTTGGGCGGGGTGTAGTCGGTGCCGACGGGCAGCAGCAGGTTCCTGGTCGCGCCGACGGGCTTGAGCTTGCGGTACAGCTCGTAGACGGCCTGTTCGGCGGTGGCGAGGTCCGGGGAGGAGTCCATCCACCAGCCGGCCGAGTAGTGGTGCGGCATGTAGTGGGTGAGCACGCCCTCGCCGGAGGGGGCGATCCACTCGAACTCGCTCGGGAACTGCATCACCCGGGCGTCGTCCTTGGCCTCGCGGAAGTTCTTCTGGATCGGGCCCCACTGGTGGAAGGGGCCGCGGGCCCAGGCGCTGCCGGTGAGGCCGGCCGCGGCGAGGTGGCCGGGGAACTGCGGGTCGTGCCCGAACACGTCGAGCTGCCAGGCGGTCTGCGGGTCGCCGCCGAGGATGTCGCGCTGGTAGCCGATGCCGTAGACGAGGTTGCGGATGGTGGTCTCGGCGCCGGTGAGGTTGGTGTTGGGCTCGTTGTAGGTGCCGCCGACGAGTTCGACCTGGCCGCGCTCCAGCAGCGTGCGCAGGGTCTCGCGGCGCTCGGGGTGCTGGTCGAAGTACGGCTTGAGGTAGTCGACTTCGGCGAGGACGAACTTGTACACCGGGTCCCGCAGCGCGAGGTCCATGTGCGCGTCGACGAGCGCGAAGCCGTTGCGCTCCCAGAGGGGCCGGGTGGTGGCGTCGGCGGAGAGCAGTTCCCAGGGGGAGGTGTAGGCGGCCTGGGTGTTCCACCAGACCGGGTCGTAGTGGAAGTGCGAGACCAGGAACATCGTCCAGCCGGGTTCGGCGACCTCCACCAGGGCGTCCACGCAGGCGCCCTCCGCCTCGACGGTGACGGGGAGTTGGGTTCCCGGCTCGGGGGCGCCGGTGAGCTCCAGCGGGACTTCGACCAGCCCCGTGCCGGTCGCCTCGCCGCGCACGCCCGGACCACTGACGGTGATCCGGGCGGCCGGGCCGTCGAGGGTGACCCGCAGCAGTTGGCGCGGGGCTTCCTCGGGACCGGTGAAGAGGTCGGTGTTCTCGACGGCGGTGATGGTGACCGGCACGGGGAGGGTCCTTTCGGTGCAGGTACGGGGGCCGGGCGCGGGGTCGGTTGCCGCGCGCCCGGCGGGAGTTGCCGGCGTGCCCGGCTACTGGCCCCAGGCCTCGAACTCGTAGATGCGGGCGGCCGGGTCGGTGTTCTGGGTGGGCTTGGTGACGACCAGCCGGACGTAGCGGGCGGTGCTGGTCACCGGGTGGGTGGTGGTGCCCGCGGTGTTGCCGGTGACGTCGGCGACCGTCGTCCAGGGGTCGGTGGTGTTCGAGCGGACCTGGATCGAGAAGTCGCGGGTGTTGAAGGCCGCGCTCTCGCCGCCCGCGCCCGCGTGCTTGACCACGAACTTGGACAGCTGCTTGGCCGAACCGAGGTCCACCTCAAGCCACTTGGAGCTGTTCAGGCTGCACCACTTGTCGCCGGTGCCGCCGTTGACGGTGCCGTTGACGGCCTTGGCCGGGCCTTCGTTGGCGTTGCACTGGCCGGAGGCGGTGGCCGGGCGGTTCAGTGCCAGGTTGCCGCCGGTCGCGGGCGGCGTGCCCGTCCAGCCGACGGTGGTGGAGGCGGCGGTGGAGCGGCCGTAGGTGGTGGAGACGGCCTCGACGTCGAGGGTGGTGGCGTCCTCGGTGCCGGCCCGGTCGAGCTGCCCGACGTAGTACGCGTCGTTGGGGGTCGCGCCGAGGAAGGTCCGGCTGCCGTCGGCGTTGCGCCGGTACACCTCGTAGTGGTGGACGTCGCCGCCGGGCGCGGCCGTCCAGGAGAGCCGCAGCGACTGGCTGGAGCCCGCCGTCACGTCGCTCGCGCCGAGGACGGTGAGGCCGCTGGGCCCCGCCGGGGCGCCCACCTCGCCGTCGTGGACGGAGATCTGGCCGATCCGCACGTCGTAGGCGGGGTCGGTGCCGTCGGCCCGAAGGGCGAGCTGGGCGATGGTGCGGCCCGCGTACGGGGCGAGGTCGAGGGTGTGCCGCTCCCACCCGGTACCGGAGTTGGCGCCGACGTCGATCGTGGTGAAGCTGTTCGGCGCGTCGGTGAAGGAGACCGCGGCCTTGAGCTTGGTGGGCCCGGCGGCCGGGGTCTTGACCACCAGGTCCAGCTTGGTGTTCGCGGCGACGGGCAGTTTGGTCTCGTACAGCCGCACGGTGTTGGCGGCGTCCAGGGTGCCGGTGAGGCGCAGCGAGGAGCCGCCCTGGTAGGCGTCGGTGAAGTCGACGGACGGGGTGAGCTTGCTGCCGCTGGAGTCGACCATCCACCGGTAGGTCGGCGGGACGTCCTGGAGGGACAGGTTGTTCCAGCCGCCGGTGGCGACCCGGGTGCCGACGGAGTTGTAGAAGTCCCCCTGCCCAGTGTTGAAGTTGGTGACGAAGGGCTTGGCGGTGATCGGCGAGGACTCGGCGACGTAGCCGGCCAGGCCGGGCCAGTTGTCGGCGGGGTTGGCCTTGGACGGGTCGTTGTTGGCGCCGACCCAGTAGCGGGCGTCCTTGGCGTAGAAGTCGGCCCGGTCGGTGGCGGACTTCCAGGTCCATTCGGGCCGGTAGAGGCCGAGCGAGGTGGTGTGCGGCCGGCCGGCCGGGAAGAGGGAGTTCCAGTCGACGCCGGTGTTGTAGCCGTTGGCCTCGGTGTCGATGCCGGAGTAGAGGTCGTACTCGCTGCGGCCGAGTTGCCGGGCCAGTGCGCGGGAGGAGTTCAGGCCGCCGGAGCTCCAGTTGAAGTTCAGGAACATCGAGTCCGAGGTGCGCTTCGAACCGTCCTGGAGGAACGGGGAGTTGGCGGAGGTGAGGGCGTTCTGCCAGTTGACCGAGCCGGAGGTGGTCATGGCGTCGTACCACATGAACTCGGTGCCGCTCTTGGCCTTGCTGTACTGCATGAGGTTGCGCACTTCGGTGGCGAGGGACGAATCCCCGCCGCCGGTCTCCTGGTTGATGAACCAGCCGTCGAAGCCGTAGTACTGGGCGGCCTGGGCGAGCTTGTCGGCGACGGGGTAGCTGTTGCCGGACTTCTGGACGAAGTCGCGGAGCCACTGGAGCTGACCGCCGTAGGCGGCGGGCGGGAAGAAGACGGTGCCGTAGACCTTGACGCCGTTGCGGTGGGCGGCGTCGATGACGGTCGGGTTGGGGGCGAGGATCAGGCCCTCGCCGGCCGAGCCGCCCCAGAAGACCAGCTTGTCGACGTACTGCCAGTAGCCGAAGGCGTAGTAGTTGGGGTCGGCGGAGCCCTGGGAGGGGTTGTTGGAGGTGGGCCCGAAGGAGACCAGGGAGGCGACCTTCCCTTCGCCGGTGCGGGCGTTGGGGTTGGCCTTGAGGGCGGGGTCGCTGGTGCGCGGCTGGAGCGGGACGCTGGAGCGGTTGAAGCGGGCGTCCGGGTCGGTGGCCGGGTCCCAGTTGAGGATGGTGGAGGGGTACCAGTACGAGGCGTAGGGCTGGGTGCCGGGGGTGCCGGGCGTACTGGCGGTCGGGGTGGTGGGCGCCTGCGGCCCGGCGTGGGCGGCGGGGGCGGCGCCCAGCACGGCGGCCGCGAGGGCGGCGCTGAGCAGCAGGGGTATCCGTCGTGACATGCGTGGCTCCGATCGAGCGGAGGTGGGTGGGGGCGGGCCGTCGGCGTGGACGGGCCGGGTGCATGTGGGCGTGGCGGTGCGCGCGGAGGCGGGGCGACCGCGTCGCCGCTGCGGCCTGCGCAGCGGCGACGCGGCGGGCCCGCGGGGGGAGCGGGCCTGCGGAGGGTGCGGGTCTAGGTGCACGCCTGGGTGCGCGCCGGGCGGAGGCCGCTCGGCGCAGCGAACCTAAACCGGTTCAGGAGCGCTGTCAACGACTCGCGCAGCAACCACCCCGTCGGGTGGCTCGGCCCCCGGCGGCGAGGTGGACTCGCGCACGGTCAGCCGCGGCGTGGGCATCTGCAGGTCGCGCCCGGAGCCGGTCTCGTCGAGGGCCGCCAGCAGGCTGCGGGCGACCTGCTCGCCGAGCGCGAAGGTGTCCCGGCTGAGCGCGGTCAGCGGCGGGTGGACGATCCGGGCCAGCACCGAGTCGTCGAAGGAGACGATGGACAGTTCGGCGGGCACCGCGACGCCCATCTCGCCGGCCACGCCGAGCCCGGCGACGGCCATCACGTCGCTGTCGTAGACGATCGCGGTGGGCCGCCGGGGCCGGGAGAGCAGGGTGCGGGTGGCGGCGGCGCCCTCGGCGTCGCTGAAGTCGGTGGGCACCGACACGGCCTCCTCCAGCCCGAGCCGGCGGGAGGCGTCGCGCAGCGCGCGGATCCGCCGCTGGGTGTGCTGGAAGTGCGGCAGCCCGGCGAGGTGGGCGATCCGGCGGTGCCCGATGGCGGCCAGGTAGTCGACGATGGAGAGCATCGCCTCCCGGTCGTCGGCCCAGATCCGCAGCGGGCCGCCGCCCTTGCCGGGCCCGCCCAGGATGACGGCGGGCAGGCCGAGTTCGTCCAGCACCGGCAGCCGCGGGTCGCGGACCTGGAGGTCGACGACGATGAAGCCGTCGACCCGGTGCTCGGAGGCCCAGCGCCGGTAGACCTCGATCTCGGCGGCGGTGTCCTCGACCACCATCAGGTGCAGCGCGACGGAGCTGGCCGAGAGCACCGCCTGGAGGCCGGACAGCAGTTGGCTGAAGAACGGCTCGACGCCGATGGTGCGGGCCGGGCGGGCGATCACCAACCCGACGGCGTCGGCCCTGGCTCCGCCGAGGGCCCGCGCGGCGCTGTGCGGGCGCCAGTTCATCTCCTCGGCGACCCGCAGGATCCGGGCCCTGGTCGCCTCGCTCACGCCGGGGCGGCCGTTGAGCGCGAAGGACACCGCGCCCTTGGAGACACCGGCCTGGCGCGCGATGTCGGCGATCGTCGGTCTGGCCACAGAACCCGACTCCTCTCTTGACATCCAAGTTTAGGCGGGAGCATAGTCCCTGGCATAGCTAGACCGGTTTAGTAATACAGGTTCTGGAACTCGGCACCACCCCCGTGACCCAAAACCACCCCCCGAGCTCGGCACGATCCCCCACCCACCCCCAGGACCGGGAGACCCTCATGCGAAGAATCTGGGCGGCACTGACCACGACGGCGTTCACCGCGGCCGCACTCACCGGCTGCGGACTCGGCTCCAGCGAAAGCAAGAACAGCGACAGCGTGGCGAGTGCGGCCGCCACCGGCGAGGTCAAGGGCAAGGTCTCGATCCAGACCTGGGCGCTCAAGCCGAAGTTCACCGACTACGTCCAAGGCGTCCTCGACGGCTTCAAGAAGAAGTACCCCGGCGTCGAGGTCGAGTGGCTCGACCAGCCCGGCGAGGGCTACTCCGACAAGGTCCTCAGCCAGGCCGCGTCCGGCGGCCTGCCCGACGTGGTCAACCTCCCGCCGGACTTCGCCTTCCCGCTGGCCAAGAAGGACCTCCTGCTGGACGTCCTCAAGGCCGACCCCAAGCTCGCCGACGAGTACGTCGCAGGCGGCGTCGAGGCCTACCGCTACACCGGCCTGAACGGCACCTTCGGCTACCCGTGGTACCTCAACACCGATGTGAACTACTGGAATTCGGAACTCCTGACGAAGAACGGACTGGACCCGAAGAAGCTCCCCGCCAGCCTGGACGACCTGATCGCCCAGTCCCGGGCGATGAAGGAGAAGTCCGGCGGCCAGACCTACCTGATGAGCCGCAAGCCGGGCCTCGGCGACCTCTACAACGCCGGCGTGAAGCTCATGTCCGACGACGGCAAGTCCTTCACCTTCAACACCCCCGAGGCCGCCGCGCTGCTCGACAAGTACCGCGACGCCTTCAAGGAGGGCCTGCTGCCCAAGGACGTGCTGACCAACACCTACGTCGGCAACTCCAAGCTCTTCAACGCGGGCACGGCGGCCTGGACCACCGGCGGCGGCAACTTCATCACCAGCCTCGCCACCGACAACCCGACGATGGCCCCGAAGATGCTCTCCTCCCCCACCATGGGCATCCCGCCACTGTACGTACAGGGCCTGACCATCCCGAAGAACACCAAGAACCCTGCCGCCGCCGTCGCCCTCGCCCGCTGGGTCACCAGCCCCGAGAACCAGGCCGCGTTCTCCCACCTGACCAGCGTCTTCCCGTCCACCAAGGCCTCCGCGAACGACCCGTTCTTCAGCAAGAGCGACGGCACCAACGCCGGCGACGCCAAGGTGGTCGCCTTCGACTCGCTCGCCAAGGCCAAGCTGATCCAGCCCGTCCAGGTCGACGACGCCATGAGCACCATCATCAACCAGCAGATCGCGCTGGCCATCAGCGGCGACGCGAGCTCCAAGCAGGCGCTGGACTCCGCCGTCGAGCAGTGCAACAAGCTGCTCAAGGGCTGACGGCCGACCGCCACCCCGACCGTACCGGTCGAGCGGCGGGCCACCCCCGCCCGCCGCACCCGGGAATGACCCGCACCACCCCCAGGAAGGCAACGGCATGACCCACCGGCGTTGGTTCACCCCCTGGCTGCTCGCCGGGCCCGCGATACTCTGGCTGGCCGTCTTCAACCTCTGGCCGGCCTTCAACACGGTGATCCTGTCCTTCACCAACGCCAAGCCCCTGGGCGGCGGGCAGTTCACCGGCCTGGAGAACTACGGGCGCCTGCTCGACGACGAACAGCTCGCCGACGCCCTGCTCAACAGCATCGTCTTCATGCTGGTCTGCCTGCCCCTGCTGACCATCCTGCCGCTGCTGCTCGCCCTGCTCGTCCAGCGCAAGGTCCCCGGCATCACCTTCTTCCGCACCGCCTTCTACACCCCGGTCATCGCCTCCGCCGTCGTGGTGGCGCTGATCTGGGGCTGGGTGCTGGACGACCGCGGCCTGGTCAACGGCCTGCTCCAGCAGTCCGGGATGACCGACTCCCCGGTCGCCTTCCTCACCGACCGCTGGCTGCTGCTGTTCAGCGCGATCGCCCTGACCGTCTGGAAGGGCTTCGGCTACTACATGGTCATCTACCTGTCCGCCCTCGCCAACGTCCCGCGCGAACTGCACGAGGCGGCGGCCGTCGACGGCGCCAGCCCGATCCGCCGGTTCTGGCACGTCACCCTGCCCGGGGTGCGGCCGACCATGATGCTGGTCTCCGTCCTCATCTCGGTCAGCGCGCTGCGCGTCTTCTCCGAGCTGTACGTGCTCTCCCACGGCCAGGGCGGCCCGGGCGGGCGGGACATGTCGGTGGTGATGCTGATCCAGATGTACAGCCGCGGCTTCAACGGACACCTCGGCTACGCCTCCGCGCTCAGCCTGATGCTGTTCGTCATCACCCTCGGCCCGATGCTGCTGCTGATGCGCCTGAACCGGAAGGCGGCCTGAACCCCGTGACCTCCCCCCGTTCGAAGGCCGCCCGCCGCGCTCAAGACGCCCAGGGATCCCGGGGTTTCAACACCCCCTCCCCCGCCCAGACCGCCGGCCGCTACCTGCTCCTGGTGCTCGTCCTGCTGCTGGTGGTCGGGCCGTTCCTGTGGCAGCTCTCCACCTCCCTCAAGGGCCCCAACGAGGACGTCTACACCAGCACCCCGAGCTTCATCCCCGAACAGCTGACCTTCGGCAACTACGGCAAGGTCGCCGAGACCATCCCGGTCTGGACCTACGCCCTCAACTCGCTGATCGTCGCCGCCATCTGCATCACCGGCAACGTGGTCGGCTGCACCCTGGCCGGCTACGCGCTCGCCCGGCTGCGCTTCCGCGGCGCCAAGCTCGTCCTCGGCCTCTTCCTCGCCACCCTGGTGCTCCCCGGCGAGGTCACCATCGTCTCCCAGTACGTGCTGGTGCGCGGCCTCGGTCTGGCCGACAGCCTGACCGGCGTCGCCCTGCCCGGCGCGATCGCCATGCTCAACGTGCTGCTGATGCGCACCGCCTTCGCCGCCGTCCCGCTCGAACTCGACCAGGCCGCCCTGGTCGACGGCGCCACCGTGTGGCAGCGGCTCTGGCACATCAGCCTGCCCAACGTGCGCGGCATGCTCAGCGTGATCGTCATCTTCACCTTCATCGGCGCCTGGGACGACTTCCTCTGGCCACTGATCGTGCTCAACGACCCGCAGAAGTACACCCTCACCGTCGGACTCCAGTACCTCAACGGCACCTTCTCCGCGAACCCGCGGCTGATCGCGGCCGGCACCATGATCGCCTTCCTGCCGATCGTCGTGGTGTTCGGCGTCTGCCAGCGCTTCTTCTTCAAGGGCGTCGAGGAGGGAGCCGTCAAGGGTTAGGCCCGGTCCGACCGAGGACGTGTCCGACGACTCCTGACCCCACCGCCCGCTCGCCCCAAACCCGTTGAGGAATCACCCGCCCATGAGCACCCCCGCACCGCAGCGCCCCCGCTTCGGCGTCAACTACACACCCAGCGCCGGCTGGTTCCACCACTGGCTCGACTTCGACCTCGACGCCGTCCGCGCCGACTTCGACTCGATCGCCGCACTCGGCCTGGACCACGTCCGGGTCTTCCCGCTCTGGCCGCTGTTCCAGCCCAACCGCACCCTGATCCGCCCGCGCGCCGTCGAGCAGTTGGCGGCCCTGGTGGACGCGGCCGGCGAACGCGGCCTGGACGTCGCGGTGGACGGCCTCCAGGGCCACCTGTCGAGCTTCGACTTCCTGCCCTCCTGGACCCAGACCTGGCACCGGCGCAACATCTTCACCGACCCCGAGGTCCTCGACGGCCAGGCCGCCTACCTGCGCACCCTCGCCGAGGCGCTGCACGAGCGGCCCAACTTCCTCGGCATGACGCTCGGCAACGAGATCAACCAGTTCTCCGGCGAACCGCACCCCGACCCCGACCGGATCACCCCCGGACAGGCCGACGCCTGGCTGCGCCGGATGCTCGACGCCTGCGAACAGGGCGCGCCCGGCCGGATGCACCTGCACGCCTCCTACGACGCCGCCTGGTACCTGGACGAACACCCGTTCACCCCCTGGCACTCGGCCCGGATCGGCGCCGCCACCGCCGTGCACTCCTGGGTGTTCAACGGCACCGCCCAGCGCTACGGCGCCCACTCCACCGCCACCGCGCAGCACGCCGCCTACCTGGTCGAGCTCTCCAAGGCCTGGGCGGACGACCCGGCCCGCCCGGTCTGGCTCCAGGAGGTCGGCGCCCCCGCCCCGCACATCACCGCCGAGGACGCCGCCCGGTTCACCGGTGCCACCGTCGAGGCCGTGCTCGACTGCCCGGACGTGTGGGGCGTCACCTGGTGGTGCTCGCACGACGTGGACCGCTCGCTGGCCGACTTCCCCGAGCTGGAGTACAGCCTCGGCCTGCTCACCACCGACCGCGCGGTCAAGCCGGCCGGCGCCCGGCTGGCCGAGGCCGCCGCCGAGGCGCGCCGCTCCTGGCAGCCGCCCGCGCCGCGCACCACCGCCGTGGTGGTGGCCACCGGGGACGAGGTGACCGCGCCCAAGCGCTCGGTCTGCGGGCCCGGCGGCGCCGTCTACGAGGCGTTCATGCGCCTCGCCGAGGCGGGCGCCCGCCCGACCACCGTCCTCGCCGAGCACGCCGAGGACCAGGCCCACCTGGCCGCGCGCGGGATCACCGAGGTGGTCCACCCGGACGACGTACGGTCCCTGTAACCCTTCGCCCCAGCCGTTACCCCTCAGCCACGATCCTCACTCACGCCCCTCAGTCACGCCCCTCAGTCACGCAACGGAGCCCGCTGACATGCACGATGACCGCACGCTGGTCGAGTCCCGCCTCAAGCGCGTCCTGGACGAGCGCATCCGCCCGGCCGTCTACCCCGAGTCCGTCCCGCTGGAGGTCGGCATCTGGACGGCACCCGGCGAGCCCGTCCCGGTCGCCGAGGGCCTGGCCGCGCCGCGCACCCCGATCGCGGTCGGCGACGCCTGGGGCGCGCCGTGGGGCACCAGTTG
This sequence comes from Kitasatospora sp. NPDC058492, assembly GCF_042720685.1. Lineage (NCBI taxonomy): Bacteria > Bacillati > Actinomycetota > Actinomycetes > Kitasatosporales > Streptomycetaceae > Kitasatospora > Kitasatospora sp. NPDC058492. The sequence continues at coordinate 191,634 of NZ_JBHXMU010000005.1, read as the reverse complement.
GATCACCGTGACCGGCACCGTGCCGCAGGCCTGGGCCGGGCGGACGGTCGAGGCGCTGATCGACCTCGGCTTCGACGCCAACATGCCCGGCTTCCAGTGCGAGGGCCTGGTCTACCGCCCGGACGGCACCCCGGTGAAGGGCCTCAACCCGCAGAACCAGTGGGTGCGCATCGCCGCCCCCGCGGCCGGCGGCGAGCAGGTCCTGCTGCACGTCGAGGCGGCCTCCAACCCGGTCATCCTGGACTACCACCCCTTCCTGCCCACCGAGTTGGGCGACAAGGACACCGCCGGCGACCAGCCGCAGTACAAGCTGACCCGGATGGACCTCGCCGTCTTCGACGAGACGGTCTGGCAGCTGGTGATCGACCTGGAGGTGCTCGGCGAGCTGATGGCCGAGCTGCCGGTGGACGGCGCCCGCCGCTGGGACGTCCTGCGCGCGGTCGAGCGGGCGCTCGACGCGATCGACCTCCAGGACGTCAACGGCACGGCGGCCGCCGCCCGTTCGGAGCTCGCCGGGGTGCTGGCCGCGCCCGCCGTGCCGTCCGCGCACCGGATCAGTGCGATCGGCCACGCGCACATCGACTCGGCCTGGCTCTGGCCGCTGCGCGAGACCGTCCGCAAGGTGGCGCGCACCACCGCCAACATGACCGCGCTGCTGGAGGACGAGCCGGACTTCCTCTACACCATGTCCCAGGCGCAGCAGTTCGCCTGGATCAAGGAGCACCGCCCCGAGGTGTACGCCCGGGTGCAGAAGGCCGTGGCGGAGGGCCGGTTCGTCCCGGCCGGCGGCATGTGGGTCGAGTCCGACACCAACATGCCCAGCTCGGAGGCGATGGCCCGGCAGTTCGTGCACGGCAAGCGGTTCTTCCTGGACGAGTTCGGGGTGGAGAACCACGAGGCGTGGCTGCCCGACACCTTCGGCTTCACCGGCGGCCTGCCCCAGATCATCCGCAACGCGGGCTCCAAGTGGCTGCTGACGCAGAAGATCTCGTGGAGCCAGATCAACAAGTTCCCGCACCACACCTTCCTCTGGGAGGGCATCGACGGAACGAGGATCTTCACCCACTTCCCGCCCGTGGACACCTACAACTGCTCCATGAAGGGCAGCGAGATCGCCCACGCGGCAAGGAACTTCAAGGACAAGGGAGTGGCCCGGCACTCGCTCGCCCCGACCGGCTGGGGCGACGGCGGCGGCGGCACCACCCGCGAGATGGTCGCCAAGGCGGGCCGGATGAAGGACCTGGAGGGCTCGGCCACCGTCCGCTGGGAGAAGCCCGCCGAGTTCTTCGCCAAGGCCGAGGCCGAGTACCCGAACCCGCCGGTCTGGGTCGGCGAGCTCTACCTGGAGCTGCACCGGGCCACCCTGACCAGCCAGGCGAAGACCAAGCAGGGCAACCGGCGCAGCGAGAACCTGCTGCGCGAGGCCGAACTCTGGTGCGCCACTGCGTCGTTGCGCACCGGCGCGGCCTACCCGTACGAGCAGCTGGACCGGATCTGGAAGACCGTCCTGCTGCACCAGTTCCACGACATCCTGCCCGGCTCCTCCATCGCCTGGGTGCACCGCGAGGCCGAGGCGACGTACGCGGCGCTGGCCGCGGAGCTGGACTCGCTGATCGACGGCGCCCAGCAGGCCCTCGCCGGGGACACCGCCGGCGGGCGCGAGCTGGTGTTCAACTCGGCGCCGCACCCGCGCTCGGCCGTCCCGGCCGGCGGGGCCGCCCCGGCCGTGTTCGGCGCGGGCGCCTGCGAGGTCGTCGAGCGGCCCGAGGGCGGCTTCCTGCTGCGCAACGGGCTGCTGGACGTGGTCGTGGACGCCGACGGCCTGGTGGCGTCGGTGGTCGAGGTGGCGAGCGGCCGGGAGAGCGTCGCCCCCGGCACCCGGGCCAACCTGCTCCAACTGCACCCGGACTTCCCCAACATGTGGGACGCCTGGGACGTCGACCAGTTCTACCGCAACACCGTCACCGACCTGACCGCCGTGGACGCGCTGACGGCGCTCTCCGCCCCCGACCAGGCCGCGGTCCGGGTCGCGCGCTCCTTCGGCTCGTCCACCGTCGTCCAGACGCTCACCCTGCGGGCGGGCGAGCAGCGGCTCGACATCGACACCGAGGTCGACTGGCACGAGACCGAGAAGTTCCTCAAGGCCGCGTTCCCGCTGGACGTGCACACCGAGCGGTACGCCGCCGAGACCCAGTTCGGCCACCTCTACCGGCCCACCCACACCAACACCAGCTGGGACGCCGCCAAGTTCGAGGCCTGCAACCACCGCTTCGTCCACCTCGACGAGCCCGGCTGGGGCGTCGCCCTCGTCACCGCCTCCACCTACGGCCACGACGTCACCCGCGCCGTGCGCGACACCGACGGCGGCACCACCACCACCGTCCGCTTCTCGCTGCTGCGCGCGCCCCGCTTCCCCGACCCGAAGACCGACCAGGGCCTGCACCGCTTCCGGCACGCCCTCGTCCCGGGCGCGGCGATCGGCGACGCCGTCCGCGAGGGCTACCGGATCGGCCTGCCCGAGCGGCGCGTCACCGGCAGCGCCGAGCAGGTCGCACCGCTGGTGCAGCTGGACAACGACGCGCTGGTGGTCAGCGCGGTCAAGCTCGCCGACGACCGCAGCGGCGACCTGATCGTCCGGGTCTACGAGGCCGGCGGCGGCCGTGCCCGTGGCCTGCTCACCACCTCCTACCCGCTGGCCGGCGCCGTCCCCTGCGACCTGCTGGAGCGGCCCTGGGACGGCACCCGCGGCGAGGTGGCCGTGGAGGACGGCGCGGTGCGGCTGGCGCTGCGGCCGTTCGAGCTGGTCACGCTGCGCCTGAGCGCGGCGGGCTGAGCGCGGCGGGCTGAGCACGGCCGGCTGACGGCGGGGCCCTGCCGTTCGGGGCCCCGCCGTTCAGGGCCCCGCCGTTCGGGGCCCCGCACCCCCGCCCGCCGCGCCCCGCATGCCGCACTACGCGGTTGGGCGCCCCGGCCCGGCCGCCGGGGCGGCGC
>NZ_JBHXMU010000005.1:183267-188633 GCF_042720685.1 Kitasatospora sp. NPDC058492 | reverse complement strand
CGCCGTTGGGGGCCCCCGCCCCCCCCCCCGCGGCCCCCCGAAGGCCCAATACGCGTTGCGGGCCCCCGGCCGCCCCCCCGGGGGCGCCGCCCCCGCCCGAACCCGCCTGGAGCCCGCCGCGATGACCCTCACCCCGCCGCCCGCCGCCACCCCGCTGTTCGCCGCCGTGGACATCGGCGGCACCAAGATCGCCGGGGCGCTGGTCGACGGCCACGGGCGGCTGCGGCACCGGCTCCAACTGCCCACCCCGGCCCGGGAGCCGGGCGCGGCCGTGCTCGCCGTCGTGCACGAGGTGCTGGGCCGGCTCGCCGGCACCGCCGACTGGACCGCCGTGACGGCCGTCGGGATCGGCAGCGCCGGCCCGGTCGACCTCGCCGCCGGCACCGTCAGCCCCGTCAACATCCCCGGCTGGCGCGACTTCCCGCTGGTCGCCGAGGTCGCCTCGCACCCGGCGGTGGCCGCCCGGCGGCTGCCCGTCCACCTGGCCGGGGACGGCGTCGCGATGGCCGCCGCCGAGCACTGGCAGGGCGCCGCCCGGGGCGCGGCCAACGCGCTGTGCCTGGTGGTGTCGACCGGGGTCGGCGCCGGGCTGGTGCTCGACGGCGCCGTCCGGCCCGGCCCCAGCGGCAACGCCGGCCACCTCGGCCACATCAGCGTCGACCTGGACGGCGAGCCCTGCCCGTGCGGCTCGCGCGGCTGCCTGGAGGGCCTCGCCAGCGGCACCGCGATCGCCCGCCGGGCCCTCGCCGAGGGCTGGCGCCCGGCCGGGGAGGACCCCTCGGCCCGGGCCGTCGCCGCCGACGCCGAGGCGGGCGACCCGGTCGCGCTCGCCTCCTTCGACCGCGCCGCTCAGGCCCTCGCCGCCGGGATCGCCGCCACCGCGGCCCTGGTCGACCTCGACCGGGTGGTGGTCGGCGGCGGCGTCGCCACCGCCGGCGACGTCCTGTTCGCACCGCTCGCCCGCCACCTCGACCGCTACGCCACGCTGTCCTACATCCGCGGCCTCGACGTCCGCCGCGCCGAACTCGGCACCGATGCCGGGCTGATCGGCGCGGCCGCGCTCTGCCGCTGACCCGAACCCCTCGGAGGCCGCGCCATGTCGCTCCCGCCCTTCGCCCTGCTCCACAACCCGGTCCGCCCGTACGCGTGGGGCTCGCCCACCGCCATCCCCGCACTGACCGGCACCGCGCCGACCGGCGCCCCGCAGGCCGAACTGTGGATGGGCGCACACCCGTCGGCTCCCTCCGAGCTGCTGGCTCCGGACGGCGCCGGCGGGCCGCAGCCGCTGGACGAACTCATCCAGCGGTACCCGAACGCCATGCTCGGGCCGGACACCGTGGGGCGGTTCGGCCCGGCGCTGCCGTTCCTGTTCAAAGTGCTGGCCGCCGACCGGGCGCTCTCCCTCCAGGTCCACCCGACCCGGACCCAGGCGGCGGCCGGGTACGCGGCCGAGGAGGCCCGCGGGGTCCCGCTCGACGCACCCGAGCGGGTCTTCAAGGACCCCGGGCACAAGCCCGAACTCATCTGCGCCCTCGGGGACTTCGAAGCACTGTGCGGCTTCCGCCCGGCCGCCGAGACGGCCCGGCTGCTGGACGCGCTCGCCGTCCCGCTGCTCGCCCGCTGGGCGGACGACCTGCGCGCGCACCCCGCCGCCGAGGTCCTGCCCGCACTGCTGCGCCGGGTCCTGGCCGAGGACCGTCCCACCGGCCCCCAACTCCGCGACATCACCAGGGCGTTGCACCGGCTCGCGGCCGAGGGCGGCCCGTTCGCCGAGGCCTGCGCCGGCTACGCCCGCGCCGCCGCGCAGTACCCCGGCGACCTGGGTCTGGTCGCCGCGCTGCTGCTCAACCACGTCCGGCTCACGGCGGGCCAGGCCCTCTACCTGGACGCCGGCGTGCCGCACGCCTACCTCCGGGGCGTGGGCGTGGAGTTGATGGCCAACTCGGACAACGTGCTGCGCTGCGGGCTCACCCCCAAGCACGTCGACCTCGACGGCCTGCTGGCGGTCACGTCCTTCCACACCGGTGAACCGCAGGTCCTCACGGCGCTCCCAGGAGACCGGTTCGAGGACGAATTCCCCTCCCCCGCCGAGGAGTTCCGACTCTCCCGGCTGCGCCCCGGCCCGGCCGCCGTCCGCGCCGAGCTGCCCACCCCGCAGATCCTGCTGTGCGCCGAGGGCCGCGCCCGACTGCACGCCCCCGGCTTCGCGGACCTCGACCTCCCCCGGGGCGCGTCCGTCTACCTGCGGCCGGGCGCCGGACCGGTCGAGCTGACCGGCCGGGGTGCGGAGCTGTTCCGGGCCACCACCGGCACGCCGGCCCAGGCCGGCACCGGGTGGCCGAACAGCAGGTCGTAGCCGTCCGGGAGCTGCTCGACCACGCGGTCGACCAGTTCCCCCGGGGCCAGGTCGGCGAGGGTGCCGAGCACGGCCCCGATGTCCCACGGCCCGGTCGCCTCGGTCGCGCCGTCGATCCAGCCGACCACGCCGCGTACGAAGCGCTCGGCGGTCAGCGGTTCGGCGGCGGGCCCGGCATCGCGCAGCAGCGGGGCGTACGCCTCGGGCAGCGCGTCGGCGAGCTCGGCCCGTTCGGCCCCGACCAGGTGCTCACCGAGCAGCGCGAGCACGACCCGGATGGCGTGCTCCGCCTCCGCCTCGCTCGGGTACTCCCCGCAGTCGACGACGCGGGCGCGGAAGTCCTCCGGGGAGATGGTCATCGCGTCCTCCTTCCGGTCGGCGGGGACCGGCTGCACTCCGCCCGGAAGCCGGAGGCCGAGAGCCGCCGGCCCTCTCGCGGACGATCCGTGGCCCGATGCGGCGGACGGCTGGTGGCGGACGGCCCGTGGCGGACGGCTGGTGGCGGCGAGGTCCGGCCGGCTGCGCCGTCACGGTCCGTGACCGCCTGGGGTTCGCCGGTACCCGTGCTGCTCAGCGTACTGCGGCACGGCGGCAGGGAGACCGGCCGGACGGATCGACGCCGTTGTCGATCACGTCGCCGGCCCGCGCCCTGCCCGGCGCGGGGCCACCAGGGGCCCGGGTGTCAGGCCGCCGAGGCCCGACACCGTCTGCGGGTGCGGTGCGGCAGAGCGGCACCCGTGCGGACCGCCACGCGCTGCGGCGGCGGCGCCGTGACCGGCACGGCCGGTGCGGTGGGCACAGCGGGCACAGCGGGCACAGCGGGCACAGCCGGCACGGCGGGGGCCCGCACCTCGTCCGGCATAAACGCCTCGAGAAAACTCCGCTCGTTCGAACTGAGTTTGCGCGAGCGGCCTGATTCACGGTCCCGCGCGACCACCACGGTCCTGGCCCGCATAAAGGTGAGCGGGTCACGGCAGACATCCACCACGATATGCGTGGAACTCCGCCCGATCCGTTCAACCGTCAACTGCACCGACAATGGCTCGGGCCGGTGGTACAACTGCTCCAGAAAATCGATCTCGTGTCGCGCGATAATGAATCCGGACGGGAACAGGGCGTCCCGGACGGCGGTCTCGTGGTGGCAGAACATGTCGTAAATCCCCTCCTGGACGTAGCCGACCAGCCGGGCGTTGTTGATGTGCCCGTTCTCGTCGACATCGCTCCACCGGGTGGGGCAGGACAGCACGTGCACGCCCAGGTGCAGCGCGCTCACTGCTGCGTCAGCCCGGCGCCGGTCGCGGCGGGGAGCAGTGCCCGGCGCAACCTGGCGTAGTAACCGGACTGTTCCGCCGCCATCCGGGCCGCCGTCCAACCCTCCTCGGCCGCTTCCGCGGCGACCTGGACGACCAGGCTGTCGAGCACCGCGTCAACCGACCGGCAGAGTTCGGCGACCGCCGCGAGACGCTCGGTGACATCCGCGCCTCCGGCCGCGCCCCGGGCCGGGAAAGCGGCCAGCGATTCCGCCGCGAGTTGCAGGTCGTCGACGGTGTCCGGCATTTTCTCCGGCATGTTTTCCGGCATCAAATTCGACACGTTTTTCTCCATGACTCAATCCGGCCATTACGGCCCGGTAGCTAGTGTTCGAATACACCGAATCGGTGTCGGCCCCCCGACGCCTTCGACGCTATCCCAGCCGACACGGTGGACGGATGGTTTACGGACGGCGACGGGAAACTCACTTCTATTGGAGTAGTTTGCCGGGGTACACAATATGCCCCATCATCCGAATGCCGTCGGCAGAACGGGTGGCATCGCCGACCCGAACCCCGAAACCGGCACCTGCGCGTCGCAAATCTGCTACCAGCCTCCCCACCACCTCGCCTTGTAGAGGTGCGTCCCGCGCAGGGTCCGCGTACCGTCCGGCCGGTGCAGGGTGATCACCGAGGTGCACCAGGAGCACGGCCCGCTGTGGTCGGGGGCCACGGTCAGCAGCCGTCCGGTGCCGGGCTCGTCCCCGACGCTCTTCACGTCCCGGACGGCTGCGGGGTCGTCCAGCCGCACGGCGGTGAAGCGGTCGGCCGCCGGGTCGTACCGCCACAGGCCGGTCAGCGTGCTCACCCAGAACCGCCCCGGCTCGGCCAGTACCGGCGCGAGGTCGTGCCCGCCGTGGTCGGGCAGCGGCGTCGACCGGACGGCGGTCAGGGTGGGCGCCGCCGGGGTGCCACCCACCCGCAGCGCGGTCAGCACGTCGTCGCCGAGCACCCAGAGCAGGCCCGTCCGGCCGTCCCAGTGCACGCCGTGCGCGCCCGGGAGCGGGTAGCCGGCGTGGGCGGTGGCACGCGGCCCCTGCGAGGCCGCGTACAGCCGCACCCACCCGCCACCGCTCGCCGCGACCGCGACGTTGCCGTCCGGCAGCAGCTCGATGCTGTGCGGATTGGCCGCCCCGCCCAGGTCCGCCGCCCAGCGCGTCGCGCCGGTGGTGGTGTCCACGACGGCGGCCAGGCCGCCGGAGGCGGTGGTCAGCAGGTAGCGCCGGCCCTGCCGGACCCGGCTCTTCGCCTCGTCCGGATTCGTCCAGCTCCGCGCGGGCGCCAGGTCCGCGAGCCCGGCCGCCCGGTCGGCGTTCCAGCCCCACACGACCGGCAGCCGCCCCGGGCCCCGGTAGGCCATCAGCTCCTCGGCGCTCTGCAGCACCAGGACGCTACGGGACTCCTGGTCCACCACCACGACCGCCCACCCGGGCGACCTGGCCTGCGCGCCGGTCGCCGGCACGCAGAACAGCAGGACGCACAGGGCGCACAGGGCCGCCGGCCTTCTCCTCAGCACGCCCCCACCGTGCTTGCTCCCGGGCCGCTTTGCACGGTGGAGCGTCCGAACGGCCGTGGGGGGGGGGGGGCGGGGGGCGGGGGGGGGGGGGCGGGGGGCCCCGCGGGCCGGAGGGCCCCCCCGCCGCGGGGGCGCGCCGCGGGCCCCCGGGCGGGCCCCCGCCGGCCCCGCCCCGCCCGAGAGG
>NZ_JBHXMU010000005.1:0-183257 GCF_042720685.1 Kitasatospora sp. NPDC058492 | reverse complement strand
GGCGGGGCCTACCCCGGGGGCGTACCGGGGGGGGCGCCCCCCCCCCGGGGATCGCCACCGTCCGGCGTGCTCGCCGCCGTCCGCGCCGCTACCGTCCGCGCCGCTACCTCCCGGAGACGATGTCCGCGACGCGGGCGATCGGCGAGGTGGCGGCCCGTCCGCCCGCCTCCTGGCGGTCCGCCGCGTGGTAGGCCGCGTACATCGCGTGCACCCCGATCCAGCGCAGCGGCTCGGGCTCCCAGCGGCGCACGGTGTGGCCCACCCAGGGCAGCCCGGTCAGCCCGGTGTCCCGCCCGAGGACCAGGTCGCGCAGCGTCCGGCCCGCCAGGTTCGTCGTGGTCACCCCGCTGCCGACGTACCCGCCCGCCCAGCCGAGACCACTCGCACGGTCCAGCTCCACCGTGGCGCACCAGTCCCGGGGCACGCCGAGCACGCCCGCCCAGGCGTGGTCGATCCGGGCACTCGCGGCCGCCGGGAAGAAGCGGTTCAGGATCTGCCGGAGCTGGCGCACGGTCTCCACCTGGGTGCCGCCGTCCGCGTCCGTCCGCGAGCCGAACCGGTACGGCACACCCCGGCCGCCCAGCGCGATCCGGTCGTCCGCGGTGCGCTGCGCGTACATGTAGGCGTGCGCGAAGTCGCCCAGCACCTCGCGGCCCTGCCAGCCCGCGTCCGCCCAGAAGGCGGGCGGCAGCGGCTCGGTGGCGATCATCGCCGAGTTCATCGGCAGCCAGGTCCGCCGCTCGCCGCGCAGGCCGGCCGTGAACCCCTCGGTCGCGCGCAGCACGTACTCGGCGGTCACCGTGCCCTGCGGCGTCACCGCGCGCGGCCGGGCGTACGCGGTGCCCGGCAGGATCGCCGTCACCGCCGTCCCCTCGTGCACCGCCACCCCGAGGTCCCGCACCACCCTCGCCAACCCGCGTACCAACTCTGCTGGTTGGATCCGTGCACCGTACGGCGTCCAGGTGCCGCCGAGGGTGCCCGCGACGGCGATCCGGTCGGCGGCCTCCTTCGCGCCCAGCAGCTCGACGCGACCCTCGCCGTACGCCCGCTCGGCGGCGGCGAAAGCCTTGAGCCGCTCCAACTGGGCTCTGTTCCTGGCGACTTCGAGCACCCCGCCGCGCACGATGTGCGCGTCGATCCGCTCGGCGGCGGCGACGTCCACGACCTCCCCGACCGCCTCGTCCATCGCCCGCTGCATCGCCGCCGCCGCACCCGGGCCGTACCGCTTCGCGAACGCGCCCCGGCCCGCGAAACCGTTGTACAGCCACCCGCCGTTGCGCCCCGAGGCGCCGTAGCCGCAGAACCGGCGTTCCAGCACCGCGATCCGCAGCGACGGCTCCGCCTTCTTCAGGTAGTACGCCGTCCACAGCCCGGTGTACCCGCCGCCGACGATGCACACGTCCACATCCGCGCTCCCGGGCAACGCCGGCCCCGGCTCCGGCAGCCCACTCGCCGCGTACCAGAACGACACCTCGCCGTTGACCGCCACCAGAACCTCCCACACCCGTCGCCGACCTGCCCGGACGCTACGCCGCACCGGTCACGCCGGAACACCCCCACACTGCCAAGATCCCCCCGCCCGGCCAGCCACCCTGTCAGACCACCAACAGCTCCAGCACCCGCGTCCAGCTGTACGCCCCCGTCGCGAACTCGGCGATCCGCACCCCCACCCTCCGCAGCCTCGCCAAGCTCTCCCCGTACACCGGCCACACCCGCACCGGGTCGACGATCCCACTCTCATCCCTCACGGCCGACCCACTGCCAGGTCCGCATGCACGACCTTCCCGAACGGCTCAACCACGACTCCCCAGCGCCCCTTCGTCAGCCTGTGCACCAACGCCAGCCCCCGGTGGCACTCCTCGTCCTCCCCCGCAAGCATCAGCACCGGCAACGCCCCAGACCCGTCCCGCACCGCGACCCGCACCGTCCGATCGGTGATCCGCCGGATGGTGACCGTCATCCGCGTCAGACACCCGGTCTTGGCAGCATTCGCCACCAACTCACTGACGATCAACTCTCCATCGTCGACCAGTTCCGGCAGCCCCCACTCCTCCAACTTCGCCCGAACCATCCGCCGGGCCGCAGCGGCCGACTCCGGCAAGTACGGAAGCATCACGGTCGCCGGTTTCGACGCCCGGCCAGCGATCAGAAGCCCACTCGTCATTAACAGCCCCTCGGCCAGAGTCTCGAACGAAGACGCAGCCGGGTGCAGGCCCACAGATCATCAACCCGAAGCAGCGTGTGACCAGTGAACGACAATGCGTTACCGTCAACCAGAGCAGAACCCAGGCGCTTTCCAGGCGTTTCCCAGGCGTCCACGGCACACGCCTGGAACGATGACGTTCGTGGAACGGGGACGGATGAGCGGCAAGCGCGACCTGTTCGCCCGGCGGCGGCGAGAGTTGGGCTACAGTCAGGAACAGCTCGCTGCTGATCTTGGTGTTGCCACGTCCACTGTCACCCGCTGGGAGTGCGGCCGCGCCGACCCCCAGCCTCAACAGAGGCCAAAGCTCGCAGCGCTCCTCAAGGTCACCGCCTCGGAGCTGGACGGACTTCTAGATCCTCAGCTCAAGGCGCCAGTCCGTCAAGCAACGCCTGCGCCCATCCACGAAAGTGACGACATGAAGCGACGCGATGCCTTGGGGCTAATTGCAGCAACGGGCGTGCTGATCACCCTCCCATGCGGCGAGAGCACAGCCGCACCGCCGACCTCCGACATGCTCCACGAGTCCACGGCCCCTGCGAACGCCGACCTGTGGCGAATCTTCTCCGCATCACGCGACAAGCAGGATGTCTACCCCCTGGTTCGCCACCAACTAGGAGTGCTCGCGGCCGAGCTCCGGGCCGTCAGCTCTGAGCTCGCACGGACGCGGCTTTGCGCGCAGGTGGGTGACCTCTACCAACTGGCCGGCGAGATCCTCTTCGACGCCAATCGATATACCGACGCCGCGCACTGCTACACCCTCGCGGCGGCAGCCGGCAGAGAGGCGTCACACTTTGACCTATGGGCATGTGCTCTGACTCGACACGCCTTCATCGAACTTTCCGAGCGACGGTTCGCCTCAGCCGAGCCGATTCTCGCAGCGGCGGCGCGCGTCGCCCGACGAGGAGATGCCCGACTCTCCACCCGCCATTGGGTCTCTGCAGTCCAGGCCCAGGCGTATGCCGGCCTCGGCCAGCTCCAGGCCTGCGATCGAGCGCTTGCAGAAGCCGAGCAGGTACACGGCCTCACTGGTTCAATCCACAACAGCGGTTGGCTGCGCTTCGACGGGACCCGCCTCGCCGAGGAGCGCGGAACTTGCTACCTCGCACTCGACCGACCGGACCTCGCCGAAGAGTCACTTCGGAGCGCCCTGAACGTCAGTCTCTCTCCTCGCCGTCGCGGCGCCGTTCTCGCCGAACTCGCGGCTCTCAGCGCCAACAGCGGCGACATCGAGCAGGTGGTCCAGCTCAGCACGGCTTCCATGGCTCTTGCGGACGAGACAGGATCCGGCTACATCGCGAAGAAGCTCAACGGGTTGAAGCCACATCTTGCACCTCTGATGAGAGACAACCGGATCGCGGAGTTGCACGACCACATTACGGCGCTCCAACGCGCCGCATGAGGAAAGGAATAGCTCATGACCGAGGACGGCCGGATCTTCCGTGAGGCGTGGATCGCTGGCGTGAAGAAGCACTTCCCTGGCGAGCCGAAGCTCGGCTACATCGCCCCGTGGGAGGAGACTCCCGAATGGGAACGAGACTGCGCTGCAGCCGTGTTCGGGCAGGTCCGGGACTTCGTGGCCGTGAGCAGCGGGACGACCGCCAAGCTCTCCCGCGAGCAGAAGGGGCGTTTCGTCTCGCTCTGCTGGATCGCCCAGATCCACAAGCACATCGAGAGCCCCAAGCCCGGCTACGTCGCGGACTGGAACGACCTGCCCAAGTGGCAGCAGGAGACCGACGCCGACATCTTCGAGGCGATCGAGCGACTGGTCTAGGTGAGTCCCGGGTGTCCGCCCCCGCGACGCGCAGGGGCGGACACCATTACGCAGCGCCCGTCGGTCGCAGTTCGTACCCCACAGGTCGTAGGCCGTCAGGACCATGGCTTCGGCCCACGCTCCTTCTGCGCGCGGACGACCGCCATTGGCACCGTGTGGTGCCCTGGAGTCCCGGGCGCGCCGGCCCGACGAGAGGAGACGCTCCGTGAACCCGTCCACGCCGTACAGGATTCGACCATTCCGGCTCAGCGCAGCGGCCGTCGCCGCAGGCGTCCTGCTGTTCGGCGTGGCCGCCGCGCCGGCAGCCCAGGCGGCGGGCCCCCGAGCCGACGTCGTCCAGCAGCGGCTCGACGCGCTGGTCCGGCAGGATGGTGTGCCCGGCGCGCTGGCCACCGTGCGGGACCGGAACGGGCACACCCGCACCTACACGGCCGGGGTGGGCGATCTGGCCACCGGCGCGGCGGTGCCCGTGGACGGGCAGGTCCGGGCGGGCAGCAACACCAAGTCCTTCACGGCCGTCGCCGCCCTGCAACTCGCCGCCGAGGGCAAGGTCGATCTGGAGGCCTCCCTCGACACCTACCTGCCGGGCCTCGTCCGCGGCACCGGCGCCGACGGCAGCCGCATCGACGGGCGGAAGATCACCGTCCACCAGATCCTCCAGCACACCAGCGGCCTGCCCGACTACACCCACTTCCTGCCCGACCAGAGCCCCTCCCAGTACCACGAGCCCCGCGATCTGCTCGACCTCGCGCTCGCCCAGAAGCCCGACTTCGAGCCCGGCAAGGGCTGGAAGTACTGCAACACGGGCTACCTGATCGCCGGTCTGATCATCCAGAAGGTCGCCGGGCGGCCCGCCGGCGAGGAGATCACCCGCCGGGTCATCGACCGCATCGGCCTGCGCCACACGTACTTCCCCGCCCAGGGCGACATGACGGTGCACGAGCGCCACCCGCACGGCTACGTCACCGAGGAGCCCGGTGACCAGCCGCTGGACGTCACCGAGCAGGACATGTCCTGGGCCTGGACGGCCGGCGCCCTGGTCTCCACGAACAGCGACCTCAACCGCTTCTTCCGTGCCCTGCTCGGCGGCGAGTTGCTGGCCCCGGCCCAGCTCGCCCAGATGCAGATCACCGTCCCCGCCGAGTACATGGGCCCCGGCGGCCGGTACGGGCTGGGGCTCGCCAGCCGCCCGCTGTCCTGCGGCGGTGTGTACTGGGGCCACGGCGGCACGCTCCCGGGCTACGTGACCCGCGGTGGTGTCACCGAGGACGGTCGCGCCGCCGACATCGCCGTCACCACCCTGCCCTCTGCCGATGTCAAGCAGCGCGTCGCCGACGCCGTCGACGCCGCGCTCTGCCGCTGAGGCGGTCAGGCACTCAGGCGCTCACACGCGAGAGCGGACCCCGGGCGACGACCGTGCCCGCCCCCGCGTCACGGGGCGGGCACGGTCGCTCATCCGCGGTCTCAGCCGATGGTGGAGCCGGTGATGGGCTCGGAGAGTTCGACGGTCTTGCCGTTCAGGCCGGCCTTGACGAACTGCCAGGTGAGGCCGTTGATGACGCCCTGGCCGAGCGGGGCCAGCTGGGCGAAGGCGGGCTGGCTGAGGTCGAGGTGGCCGGCGTCACAGGAGGGGCACTTGTCCCGGACGGGGACGGTGACGGTCTTGCCCTGGTAGCTGACCTTGACCGAAATGCCCTGACACAGGGGGTCGTTGTTGGGGTTGGCGCTGGTCCACCAGGTGTGGGAGACCGCGACGAGCATCTGGTTGGAGGCGTTGATCTGGGTGCCGCAGGCGCCGTAGCCGGCGTCGTTGTAGTAGGTGGCCTTGCCGGCCATGGGCGTGTTGATCGGTATCGCCGCGCTGGCGGTGCCGGCGGTGAGGGCGATGAGGGCGGCGGCCGCGAGCGGGGCGCCCGCGAGGATCCTGAGGTTCTTGCTGATGGCGCGCATGGTTCCCTCCGGTTCTTTAGCCATGGACATGACAGACAGAAGTCGCCGAAGCCCCAAGAGGGTTCGGCGAGACCGCCCGATGCCCGTCCGAGTGAAGAGAACGTATGCGCCCGACGGCGGTGCGGTCCAGACCGCCGCCATGTTGACATGAACACAAGTCAGGAATCTTTACCAATACGGCCGAAGGGACGAAGATACGTGACCGCACCGCGCCGCAGGGTGTTGACAGGCCACCACGCCCACCTCCGGAGGCCCCGCCCCATGCGCACCGCACTCGCCGCCCTGCTCCTCGGCGCCGCCCTGATCCCGGCCGCCGCCGCACCCGCCAACGCCGCACCCGTGCCCGTACCCCGCGCCGTGAACCAGGGCTACAGCATCCCCGTCGGCGCCGTCACCGACCTCGGCGCACTGCCGGTGCTCGGCAGCCTCGGGCTGGACTTCGCCCACCTGCTCGGGCAGTAGGGACGCGGACCCTTCAAATCCGGCCCCCTCACACCCGGACGCTGAACAGCCCGCCGGAGAGCGGCTGTTGGTCGGACCGGGCGGACGTGATGTAGAGCGTCCGCCCGTCCGGCCCGCCGAAGGCGCAACTGGTGACGCGCGGCACCGGCAGCTCGACCGACGCCAGCACCTCACCCCCCGGCGAGAGGCACCGCACCGCCCAGCCGTCCCAGAACGCCACCCAAAGGTTGCCGTCGGCGTCGAGCGTCATGCCGTCCGGGTAACCCGGCAGGTGGGAGACGTCGAGCGTGCGGATCCGCTCGCCGAGGGGGCCGTGCTCGGGGTAGGGGTAGAGGGCGATGCGGCGCGTCGTGGTGTCGATGTGCCAGAGCCGGTCGGGCTCCGGCCAGGCGAGGCCGTTGGGGATGTCGAGCCCGCCGAGGATCGCCCGGACGCCGCCGTCGCGCTCCAGCCGGTACAGCGATCCTGGCTCGCGCGGCTCCCCCCGCCCCATCGAGCCGGCGACCGGCCGGCCGTACGGGTCGGTCTTGCCATCGTTCATCCGGCGGTCCGGGCGGTCGGCCTCGACGGCGGCGACCAGCGTGGTGCGGCCGGTGGCCGGGTCGAGCCGTTCGAAGCCGCGCTCGGTGGCGAGCATCAGTCCGCCGTCGCCGTACGGCATCAAGGTGCCGGGGGTGACGTCGAGTTCGACCGAGCCGATCGCGCCCGAGGCCGGGTCCAGGGTGAGCACCCGCCGGTCGGGGATGCCGATCCAGCGCAGCAGTTGCGCGGACTGGTCCCACAGCGGGCCCTCGCCCAGCTCCAGGTACGGTGTGTCGGCGACCGGTTCGGCACGCACAGCGGGGCCCTCCTCGAACAAGGTGTCAGCGCAGCAGGGCTTCGGGCAGCATCGCGGTCAGTCCGTCGTCCACGGCGAGGCAGGCACCACTGATGAACGAGGATTCCTCACTCGCCAGGAAGCCGACCACCCGCGCGACCTCGGCCGCACTGCCGAACCGCCCCAGTGGGGACGACCGTAGCATCGCGGTGCTCGGCTGCGGATCCGTCCACCAACTGATCGGCACGGCCCCCCTTCCAGGGCATCGGCGTCGGCGTCGACCGCAAGTCCCCGGTGTCCTGGCCGGTGTACGAGCGCCACCGCTCCCTCCGCTGCACCGGCGGCCTGCACTCCGTCACCTACCTGCCCGGTGGCCCTGGCGTGTTGGTGGCCCTGGTGGATCTTCCCCGGAAGGCCCGCCGGGACCACCCCCACCCGGGTTAGGCTCGATCCGCGCGGCGGCCGTCCGCGCACCGACCGAGGGGGAGCGTGTGATCGGGGACCTGCTGCCGGACGCCGTCGTGACCGAGGTGTCCTACGACGACCCGCCGGAGGCCCGGCTGGAACCGGCCGAGGAGGCCGCCGTCGTCCAGGCGGTGGCCAAGCGCCGCCGGGAGTTCACCACCGTCCGCCACTGCGCCCGCACCGCCCTCACCCGCCTCGGCATCCCCTACCGCCCGCTGGTCCCCGGCCTGCGCGGCGCCCCGAGCTGGCCCGACGGCGTCGTCGGCAGCCTCACCCACTGCGAGGGCTTCCGAGCGGCGGCCGTCGCCCGCTCCGGCGACCTCGCCTCGGTCGGCATCGACGCCGAGCCCGCCCTGCCGCTCCCGGACGACGTCCTGGACGTCATCGCGCTGCCCGAGGAGGGGAAGCGGATCGTCGACCTGCTCGCCGAGCACCCCGGTACCCCGTGGGACCGCATCCTGTTCAGCGCCAAGGAATCCGTGTACAAGGCGTGGTTCCCGCTCACCGAGCAGTTCCTGGACTTCAGCGAGGCCGACCTGGTCCTCTCCCCCGACGGCTCCTTCACCGCCCGCCTGCTGGTCCCCGGCCCGAACGTCAACGGCCGCCGCATCGAGGGCTTCGAGGGCCGCTGGGCCGTCGGTGACGGGCTGCTCGCCACCGCCATCGCGGTCGCCCGGTAGTCCGGCGCACCGACGACCGCACTCGGCATATCCTCGACCCCGTGACCGTGACCTATGTGATAGCTGGCACCCGGATCCACACGCTGGACGACTTCTGGGACGTGGTCGGTGAGACCATCGGCAGCGACGGCTACTTCGGCCGGAACCTCGACGCCTTCGCCGACTGCCTGCGCGGCGGCTACGGCACCCCCGAGGACGGCGACTACCTGATCGAGTGGCGCGACCACGCGGTCTCCCGGCGCAACCTCGGCTACCCGGAGACGGTCCGCCAGCTGGAACTGCGGCTGGCCCACTGCCACCCCGCCAACCGCGAGCACGTCCGCGCCGACCTCGCCGCCGCCCGGGCCGGCAAGGGGCCGACGGTGTTCGACTGGCTGGTCCGGATCATCGAGGAGGAGCACCCGGGAGGCCTCCGACTGGCCTAACGCCGCAGCGCGGCTCCCCCGCACCTCACCGCAGCACGTCCGACAGCCGGACGAAGCGCCGCCCCGCCGCCAGCAGCCCCGGCACCGCCGCCACCACCCCGGGGGCGGTGCCGCCGCCCGGGTGGTTCATGTGGCAGATCACGATCGCCCCGGGCGGGGCCGCCGCGATCTCCTGCCGCACCTCGGCGGCGCTGAGCGTCGCCCCGCCGTCGCCGTTCACGGTGAAGCCCGCGGCGCGTTCCCCCAGGTCGGCGACCACCCGGGCAGCGACGTCGTCGTAGTGCGCGGTGCCGGAGCGGAAGAACCGCACCGGGTGGCCGAGCAGCCCGGCGAGCTTGTGCGCGTTGCCCGCGACCTCGTCGTACACCTCGCCGACGCCACCGGTGCCGGCGATGCCGTAGGCGGAGCGGCCGGTGACCGAGAGCGGGCGGTGGACGGTGCCGTGGTTGCCGATCTCGAAGAGCGGATCGGCGGCGAGTTTCTCGAACACGTCCGGGTTGGCGTCGATCCAGCGGGCGTTCAGGAAGAGCGTGGCGGGGACGGAACGTTTCCGCAGGAAGTCGATCAGGTCGGCGTCGTACCCGTTCCCGCCGGGGCCGCCGCAGGCGTCGAAGGTGAGCGCCGTCGCGCTCTCGCCGGCGGGCAGCTTGGTGGTCACCCCGGTGACCTCCATCCCCCACTCCTTCGGCGCGGTGCCGCCGTACCGGGCGACCAGCTCGGCCCGGGTCGGCTCCCGGCTCGCGGGCTCAGCGGTCGCAGCGGTCGGGGCGGGCGTCGGGGGCTCCGACGGCGTCGCCGCCGATATCGCCGAGGCCCTGGAGGCCCCGGAGGCCTCTGAGGCCGAAGCGGACGCCTCCGAGGCTTCCGGGGCCGCCGCCCCGCCGCCCCCCGAAGGCCCGCACCCCGCCAGCGTGCTCCCGGCCACCGCCGCCAGCAGCGCCCGCCGACTCAGTGCCACACCCGTCTCCTCCGCGATGACCCGATCCGCTCGTTATGAATATGAACGGACTAATCGTCATCGCCCGCAACTCGCCGACCCGGCCGACGCCGACCCCCTTCACCGACCCGCCCCCCGCCCGTGGGCCCCGGCTCACCCCTGATTCACCACCACGGGTAAGGAGCCGAACGGACCCGCCCGCCCCGACCCGGAGGACCCGATGCCCGCCGACCACGACACCCCACGCCCCGCCCGCCGCGACCTCCTCCGCACCGGCCTCACCACAGGAGCCGCCGCCGCCCTCGGCCTCGCCGCGACCACCCCCGCCGCCGCCTCCGCACCCGGCGCCCCCGCCACCCCGGGCACCCCCGGCGCCCCCGGCACCGAACGGACCCTCACCCTCACCGGCCACCTCCCCACCGGCGCCCCCGACTTCGTCCACCTCCCCGTCGAAGTCCCCGCCGGCGTCCGCGAGATCGCCGTCAGCTACGGCTACGACAAACCCCCCGTTCCGGCCGGCACCCCCGGCAACTCCTGCGACATCGGCATCTTCGACGAACGCGGCACCGACCTCGGCGGCCCCGGTTTCCGCGGCTGGTCCGGCGGTTTCCGCACCGAGTTCAGCCTCGCCCGCGACGCCGCGACCCCCGGCTACCTCCCCGGCCCGATCAACCCCGGCACCTGGCACCTCGCCCTCGGCCCCTACCAGATCGCGCCGCAGGGGCTGGACTACCACGTGCAGGTCACCCTCCGGTTCGGCGCCCCCGGGCCGGCCTTCGCCCCGCACTACCCGTCCGAGCGGGCCCGCGGCCGCGGCCGCGCCTGGTACCGGGGCGACTGCCACCTGCACACCGTGCACTCCGACGGCCGGCGCCTCCCGGAGGAGGTGGCCGCCGGCGCCCGCGCGGCCGGCCTGGACTTCATCGTCTCCACCGACCACAACACCAGCTCCTCGCACGCGGTCTGGGGCCCGCTGGCCGGCCCCGACCTGCTGATCATCCCGGGCGAGGAGATCACCACCCGCAACGGCCACTGGCTGGCCCTCGGCCTCGAAGCGGGCCAGTTCGTCGACTGGCGCTACCGCTCCCGCGACGAGGAGTACCCGCGCTTCGTCCGTCAGGTCCACCGCTCCGGCGGCCTGGTGGTGCCCGCGCACCCGTACTGCCCGTACGTCGCCTGCCAGTGGAAGTTCGGCTACGAGCAGGCCGACGGCGTCGAGGTGTGGAACGGGCCCTGGACGTACGACGACGAGTCCGCGGTCGACACCTGGGACGGCCGGCTCGCCGTCGCCCTGCGCGAGGGCCGTTCCTGGCTGCCCGCCCTGGGCAACAGCGACGCGCACAGCGCCCCGCAGATCATCGGCTCCCCGCACAACGTCGTCCTGGCCGAGGACCTCACCCGGGACGCGATCCTCGACGGGCTGCGCGACGGGCGCAGCTGGCTCGCCGAATCCGCGGCCGTCCAGCTGGAGTTCACCGTCACCGGGCACGGCCGCCGGGCCGGCATCGGCGAGGAGCTGGCCGTCCCGGCGGACGCCCCGCTGGACGTCCGGCTCACCGTCTCCGGCGTCCCCGGCGGGACGGTCCGCCTCCTCACCGACGAGGGCCAGCTGCACCAGGAGTCACTGCCCGCCGACGGCTCCGGCACGGTGGTCTGGCGCACCACCGCCTCGCTCGCCGCCTACGTCCGGGCCGAGGTCCGCCACCCGAAGCCGGACGGGTCGCCCGGCAAGGGCAACGCGATGGGCCCGGACCTCCCCTGGGGCCCGATGGCGGCCCTCACCAACCCGATCGTGCTGCGCGTCGAGGACCGCTGAGGCGTCCGGAGCAGGAGTGGGGACGACTCGGGGCACCGGCGTGGACTAGGTTGATCCCCGAAAGCACCAGTCGTAGGGACGAGGCGGTCGGCTGTCCGTATCCGGGCCGGCCGGCCCTTCCGCACTCCGACCGCCTCGCCCCGGCTACCCGTCCGTCCCCGGCCCGCGAAGGGATCAGCAGCTGTGAACCGTACGACCGTAGGTGGGCCGGAGCTCGGGGGCGGCCGGGGCGCCGGCGGCGTCCTCGTCCTCGTCGACCCGGCCGGGGCCGGCCAGAGCCCGGTCGCGAGCCGGCTCGCGGAGGAGCTGCACCCGAGCGTCCACCTGCGTGCGCACGACTTCCTGCGGGTCATCCGGCGCGGCCAGCTCCCGCCGCACCTCCCCGAGGCCGAGCGGCAGAACACCACCGCCCTCGCCGCCGCCGCGCAGGCCGCCTTCGCCTACGCGACCGGCGGCTACCAGGTCATCGTCGAGTGCCCGGCCGCCCCGCCCACCCTGGACACCTTCCGCCGCGAGAGCCGCACCACCGGCGCCGCCCTCCACCTCGTCGTCCTCCAGCCCACTCCGGGCGCCGTCCCCGGCCCGCACACCCTGGACACCAGCTCCCTCACCCCCGCCGGCGCCGCCGAGTCCATCCTCGCCGCCCTCACCCGCCGCACCCACCTGCTCGGCTGGTGACCCTCCGGGGTGCCCAAGGCCCCGTCCCCGGGCACCCGGCGCGCACGGCTACGCCCCCACCACCCCGTCGATCGCCTCCCGCAGGAAGTCGGCGTGCCCGTTGTGCCGGGCGTACTCGTGGATCAGGTGCAGCATCACCAGCCGCAGCGACACGTCGGCGTCCCACCGGGCCTGGTACCCGGTGACGTCGAGGGTCTCGGCGGCGCGCTCGATGCGGCGCGCGTGTTCGACCTCGGCCTGCCAGACGGCGAAGGCCTCGGCCCGGGTGGCGCCGGTGGCGTCGTACGCGGCCTGGAAGTCGCCGTCCTGCGACCAGACCAGCGGGACGTCCTCGCCGTCGATCACCCTGCGGAACCAGGTGCGCTCCACCTCCGCCATGTGCCGGACCAGCCCGAGCAGGGTCAGGGTGGACGGCGGGCTGGAGCGCCGGCGCAGCTGCTCGTCGGTCAGGCCCTCGCACTTCAGGGCGAGGGTCGCCCGGTGGAAGTCCAGGAAGCCGCGCAGCATCTCGCGCTCGCCGCCGCTGAGCGGCGGTGCGGGGCGCTGGTCAGGGATGTTCACGGTGTCGCTCTCCTCAAACCCTCGGGAATCCCCGCGGACTGTAGCGAACCGGCCGTCCGCGCCCGGTAGCCGCCCCCGGTAGTGCGGCGGTGTTCTGAGCCCCCCGGGCCACCTCCGCGCCCCTTTCCCGCCCCGGACCGGGGTCCATCACGTACCGTGTTCGGATCACCACCGGTTTGGGTACGTACCTCGGCGCGCCCGACGGGCGCCGAGCACCGCGGTGCCGGTCACAGCGCCGCCACATCGTCACGCAGCACGTTCAGCGCCCCCGGTCCGGGGTCGTCACTCCACCGCCGAGACCGGGTACATCACACACCGGGAGACCGACCATCATGAGCCACGACCACATCCCCGCCCCCGTACGCCGGACCTACGGTGCCGGCGATCTGTCCCAGGCCGCGAGCTTCGCCGGTGGATTCATCAACTTCGGCTACTGGCAGGACATGGACCTCACCGCCCCGACGACCGAGGACCGGGTCCACAGCCAGGAACAGCTCTACCGCCGGGTCCTGCGGGAGTTCGCGGAGCCACGTGAGCGGCTGCGGCTGGCCGAGGTCGGCTGCGGGCGCGGGCTCGGCGCGGCGCTCGCCCTGCGCGAGTTCCGGTTCGGGGGCGTGACCGGCGTCGACATCCACCCCGACCAGATCGAGCGCGCCCGCGCCGTCAACGCCAAAGCCCTGGCCACCTACCCCGATCGGCTGGCCTACACCTTCGGATCGGCCAACCAACTCCCCTTCGCCGACGGCTCCCTGGACGGCGTCTACTCCGTCGAGGCCGCCCAGCACTTCCGCGAACTCACCGGCTTCGCCCGCGAGACCGCCCGCGTCCTACGCCCGGGCGGCCGGCTCGTCGTGACCACCTTCTTCGCCGCCGCCGGACCGGACATCACCGAGCGCCTGAACATCCTCCTCGCCAGCTTCGCCGACGGCCTCGACGTCCCCCACCCCCTCGCCGCCTTCACCAGCGACCTCACCGCGGCCGGCTTCACCACCATCACCACCGAGTCCATCGGCGACGCCGTCTGGCCAGGCCTCGACCGCTACCTCACCGACGCCGTTCCTCCCGGTCACTGGAGCCGCAACTTCCTCCCCGCCTGGCGCAGCGGCCTCCTCGACTACCACGTCGTCACCGCCACCCGGCCCGGGCCGGCGGAAACGGCCCGCCAGTCGATCTGACGAGCCGTCCTGCCCCCCCCCGGTACGTCGCGGGGCCCTGACGCCCCCTCCGCCGTCCGCTCCGGGCCCGGCGGGCGCCCGCCGGCCGCGACGCGCCGGATCAGCCGACCGCCGCCCCCACCCGCGGCGACGGCTCGGCCGCCGGGCCGGCCAGGGCCGCCAGCCGGCGCAGGCCGGCCCGGCGCTGGAGCGCGCCGAGGCCGACGGTCGCCGCGCCGAGGGCCAGCCAGCCGGCCGGACCGGCCGTCATCACCACGCCGGTGAGCAGCAGCGGGCCCACCGACTTCTGCACCGACTGGGCCATCCCGGCCACCCCCAGGTAGGAGGCCTGGGCCCCTGGGGGCGCCAGGACGACCGCCAGCTCCCAGGAGCTGACCGAGCGCATCAGCTCCGCCAGCGTGACGAGCATCGCCGCGGCCAGCAGCGCGAGCGAGGCCGTCCAAGGCCCGCCGCCGGTGGCGAGCGCGGTCAGCAGGCAGCAGCCGAGCAGCGTCAGGCCGTACCAGCCCACCGCCGCGGCTGCCCCGCGCGGGCCCTGCGCCCGCGCCGAGACGCGCAGTTGCAGGAGCACCACGAGCACCGTGTTGAGGATCAGGAAGACCGGGACGACGGCGTGCGGCGCGCCGGTGTGGTGGACGAGCCAGAGCGGCAGGCCGACGTTGAGGATCGAGTCGTCCAGGTTCAGCGGCATGTCCAGCGCAACGAACAGCAGGTAGCCCCGGTCGCGCCAGGGGCTCGGAGCGGCTGCCGCGGCGGCGGGTTCCTCCTCGGAGGCCGCGGCGACCAGGCCGCGCCCGGCCGGCTCCCGGGTGCGCCAGACCAGGACGGCGGCGAGGGCGAAGGAGAGTGCGTTGGCCACGATCAGCGCGCGGTAGGCGTTCGTGGTGCCCATCGCCAGGCCGATCGCCGCGATGCCCGCGCCGAGCGCGTACCCGGCGTTGGCCACGCTGCGGAACAGCGCCTGGTACGTGCCGCGCCGCTCGCCCGCGATCCGGGTGGCGAACAGCATCTCCAGGGTCTTGGCCGCGCGTTCGGCCAGACAGGTCAGGGCGACGGCGGGGAGCAGCGTGGCGAAGTCGTCGACGACCAGCAGCAGGCCCATCGTTCCGATCCGCAGCAGGTGGCACCCGATCAGCAGCCACCGCACCGGCAGCCGTTCGGCCGCCCGCCCGGCGAGCGGGGACCCGGCGATCCCCGCCGCCGCGCCCACGCCCAGCAGCACGCCGAGCTGCCGGGCGTCCATCCCGCACACGTAGGTGAAGTACAGCACCGAGGCCGCCGCCCACACCCCGCTCCCGGTCCGGTCGACGCACTGCGCCAGCAGCATGATCCGCGCGTCGCGCCCGCCCGGCGGCTTCCGCAGCTGCGCCATCAGTCCGTTCCCCCGCATGGCAGGCCCCCGTTGCATGATCGACATCAATCTCGACATCAAGATACTTCACGTCGAGATAGATGCGGAAGCCCCGGCCGCACACCCGCCGGGCCCCGAACCTCGGACCTCGACGGCGGGCGGGCGGTGCGCCACACTCTCCCCAGCAGCATCCGCGCTCCCAACGCACCGGCACGACGTCACGATCCACCGCCACATCGGAGAGCCACACGGTGACCACTCGTCAACTGCTGGAGATCGCCTTCTCGTCCGGCCGGGCCGGGTCCGGCCCTGCCACCTGGGGCCAACAGGCCATCTGGGACGTCCTGAGCCGGCTCACCCCGGCCGACGCGCCGCGCTACAACATCGCCGCGGCGGCGCCGCTCGACCCCGGGCTGCCGCTGCCCGCCCTGCTCGCCGGCCTGGAGGGGCTGCTCCACCTGCACGACTCGCTGCACACCCGCCTGGTGCCGGGCGAGGCCGGCCGGTTACACCAAGTGGTCGACGCCGAGGGCCGGTTGGAGGTGGAGGTGCGGCACTGCGCGGAGCCGGCCGATCCGGTCGAGGCGGGCGCGCGGCTGCACGAGGAGCTGGCGGCACTGCCGTTCGACACCGCCACCCAGTGGCCGATCCGGGTCGGCGTGGTGGAGGCGGGCGGGTCGGCCCGGTACGTGAGCCTGGTGCTCTCGCACACCGCGGTGGACGGCACGGGGATGAACCGCCTGGTGGCCGACCTGACCGCGCTCTGCCAGGGCACCTCGCCGGACGAACTGGCCAAGATCCGCGAGCCCGCCCAACAGCCGCTGGAAGAGGCGGAGTTCCAGGCCTCCGAGCGCGGTCGGCGGCGGGACGAGGGCGCCCGCAAACAGTTCCTGCGCAAGCTCCGGCTGGCCCCGGCCCGGCTGTTCCCCCCGCCCGGCGAGCCGGCCACGCCGGGCGCCAGGTTCCCGAACGCCGTCCTGCGCTCGCCCGCGCTGCCCCGCGCCGTGGACCAGGTGGCGGCCGCCCACCGGGTGACGCCCTCCTCGGTGCTGCTCGCGGCGACGGCGGCGATGACGGCCCGGCTGTCGGGCTCGACGGAGGCGGTGCTGAACGTCGTGGTGAACAACCGCTTCCTGCCCGAGCTGACCAACGCGGTGAGCGTGGTCGCGGGCGACGGGCTGTTCCACCTCCCGGACGCCACCGCCGAGTTCAGGGACGTCGTCCGGCGCACGAACGCCGCCGCGATCGGCGCCTACCGCCACGCCTACTACGACAAGCTGCGACTGCAGGCCGAGATCGGGCGGCTCGCCGCCGAGGGCGTCCCGCTCGCGGACCGGTCCTGCATCTTCAACGACACCCGCGAGCTGGTCACCGCCTCCCCCGACACCGGGACGGGCGAGGAGACCACCCTGACCTGGCCGGTGGAGTTCGAGCCCCGCCCCGGCCTGACCTACGCCCTGGACGCACTGCAGTCCCCGGGCGCACTGAGCCTGACCATGACGGCCGACCCCGCGGTGCTCCCGCGTCCGGCGATGGAGCGCTTCCTGTACGGGATCGAGGAGTTGATCCTCACCGAGGCCCGCACCCTCGGAGCAACCTAGGCCTGTCCCGAGACCGGAGGGCACCGCGCACCACGCGGCGCCCTCCGGCGCCTCCCCGCCACCCGCCGCTCCCCCCGGGCCCGTTGGCCCCGCCGCTACGCTGGGCCCATGCGGATCCTCCTCCTCGGCGGCACCTCCTTCGTCGGCCGCGCAATCGCCGACGACGCCCTGCGCGGCGGCGCCGAGGTCGCCCTGTTCACCCGCGGCCGGACCAACCCCGGTCTCTTCCCCGCCGCCGCCCACCTGATCGGCGACCGCGACACCGGCGACTACACCGCCCTGCGCGGCCGCTGGGACGCGGTGGTGGACGTCAGCGGCTACCGCCCCCGCCAGGTCGGCCAGGCCATGGACGCACTCGGCGACCGGGTCGGCCGCTACCTGTTCATCTCCAGCCACGCGGTGTACGAGCGCGCCGGCCTCGCCCCCGGCTCGGACGAGTCCGCCCCGCGCCGCGCACCCCTGCGCGACGCCGAGCAGCTCACCGAGGAGACGTACGGCCGGCTCAAGGTCGCCTGCGAGGACGACGTCACCGCCCGCTACGGAGACCGGGCGACGATCGTGCGCCCCGGAAAGGTGGCCGGCCCCCACGACGAGCAGCGCGGGCTCACCTACTGGGCGCGCCGGGCCGCCCGGGGCGGGCGGATCGCGCTGCCGGGGCGGCCGGAGCAGCCCGTCCAGGTGGTCGACGTGCGCGACCTGGCCCGGCTGGTGGTCCGGCTGCTCCAGGACGGCCGGGCGGGCGCCTTCCACGCCGTCGGCCCGGCCGAGCCGACCACGCTGGGCGGGCTGATCGCCACCTGTGCCGAGGTCGCGGGCGCCGAGGTGGAGGTCGTCCCGGTGCCGCCGGAGAGCGCGCCGCCGCCGTTCTTCCCGCTGGTCCGGGCCGCGCCGCTCTGGCCCGGACAGCAGCGCAGCGCCGCCCGGGCCAGGGCGGCCGGGCTGCCGGCGACCCCGCTCGCGGTCACCGCCGCCGACGTGCTCGCCTGGGACCGCGAGCGCGGCGAACCGCCCCTCGGCCACGGCTTCACGCCCGAGCAGGAGGCCCGGGTGCTGGCCGAAGCGACGGGGTCGAGGCCCTGAACGGCCGCCGACCCTGCACAGCACGACCGGTCAGGACGGACTGCCGGACGGCCAGCCCGTCCTGACCGGTTGTCAGTGTCACGCGCTATGGTCGGCCCCGAACGATCCCACCAGCACCTGCACAGCACCGCCAGGGGGCACCATGACCGCGCACCGCACCACCGCGCACAGCGCCGGCCCGCGCACCACCCCGCTCGACGCACCGCTCAGCACCGCCGATCTCGTCGACGGCTGGCGGCGGGTGGGCGTCCGCGAGGGCATGGCGATGATCGTGCACTCCTCGCTCTCCAGCCTCGGCCGGGTCGACGGCGGCGCCGCGGCCGTGGTGGCCAGCCTGCGCGAGGCGGTCGGGCCCGGCGGCACGGTCGCGGTGCCCACCTTCACCACCGCCGTCGTCCGGGACCCGGCACCGGAGCACGCCGGCCTGCCGAGCCCCGAGGTCGCCGAACGGCGCGCCGCCGTCCCGCTGTTCCACCCCGGGCTCCCCTCCCCGATGGGCGCCGTACCGGAGGCGCTGCGCGCGCTGTCGGAGAGCCTGCGCAGCACGCATCCGCAGGCCTCGGTCGCCGCGGTCGGGGCGCACGCCCGCGAGGTCACCGCCCGCCGCTCGCTGGGCTTCGCGGTCGGCCGCGAGTCGCCCTTCGGCGCGCTGCACGACCTCGGCGGGTACGTGCTGCTGATCGGTGTCGGGCACAACCGCAACACCTTCCTGCACTACGCCGAGACCTTCGCGCCCAACCGCCGCCTCAAGCTCCGGCGCTTCCCGATGGCGATCCAGGGCGAGCGGGTCTGGATCGAGGCGCCCGACGTGGGCGACGACAACGACACCCACTTCCCGCTCGTGGGAAAGGAGTTCGAGGAGCGGGCGGGCATCCGCGAGGTGCTGGTCGGCAACGCGCCCTGCCGGCTGATCCCGGTCCGGGAGCTCATACCCTTCGCCGTCCGCCGCCTCACCGAGCTGCTGGCGGCGGACGGCCTCGGAGCGGCGTAACCCGATCGACCGCCCGCTTCCTCAAGCGGCCGACCGGACCACGCCCGTCACCAGGTCACCAGATCACCAGGTCACATCCGGGGGCTCAACGCACCCAGACCTCAATGCTCCTCGTCGTGCAGCGAGTTGGTCTCCTGGATCTTCTTCCAGGACTTCGGCTCCGCCGGCAGCTGCCCGTCGGCCTGTCCCGCGCCCGCACCCGGCGCGAGCGAGGCCGCCGCTGCGGCCGGCGCCGGCCCGACGGCCGGCTTCGAGGCCGTGAACAGCCAGGTGGCGAAGAGGTCCCCGAGCTTCTTCCCGGAGACCTTCTCGGCGTACGCCTGGAACTCCGGGACGGAGGCGTTGCCGTAGCGGCGCTCGGTGGGCCAGCCCTTCAGGATCTGGAAGAACTTGTCGTCCCCGACGGCATTGCGCAGCGCCTGGATGGCCACCGCGCCCCGGTCGTAGACGGCGTTCGCGAACTGGTTGGCGGCGCCCGGGTCGCCCGGCTTGACGGTCCAGAAGGGGTCGTCGGCCGGGTGCGAGGCGTAGACGTAGTCGGCGATTTCCTGCGCCGTGCCCTCGTTCTCGTGCTCGGACCAGAGGAACTGCGAGTACCGGGCGAAGCCCTCGTTCAGCCAGATGTCGCTCCAGTGCGAGACCGAGACGCTGTCGCCGTACCACTGGTGGGCCAGCTCGTGCACGACGACGGAGGTGTTGGAGCCGCGCGCGAACTGCCGGGGGCTGTAGAAGACCCGGGTCTGGGTCTCCAGGGCGAAGCCGGTCTTGACGTTGGGCACGTAGCCGCCGACGGAGCTGAACGGGTAGTCGCCGAAGTAGCCGCTCAGCCAGTCGACGATCTCGCCGGTGCGCTCGACGCTGGCCTTGGCCGCGTCGGTGTTCTCGCCGAGGTCCTTGCTGTACGCGTTGTAGACGGGCAGCCCGCTCGGCGTGGAGTCGGTCGTGACGTCGAACTTGCCGACCGCGAGGGTGGCCAGGTAGGTCGCCTGCGGCTTGTTCTCGCGCCAGCTGTAGCGGGTCCAGCCGGCCTGGGAGACGGCGCCGGCCAGGATGCCGTTGCTGATCACCTGGTTGCCGTCCGGCACCTGGACCGAGACGTCGAAGGTGGCCTTGTCGCTCGGGTGGTCGTTGCTCGGGAACCACCACCACGCCGACTCGGGCTCACCGGCGGCCACCGCGCCGTCCGGCGTGCGCAGCCAGGCGGTGAAGCCGTACTTCTTCACGGTGGACGGGACGCCCTTGTAGCGGACCACCACGGTGGCCTGGCTGCCCTTGGCGAGCGGCCGGGCGGGCGTGACCTCCAGCTCCTGCTCCCCGCTGGTGGCGAAGGTCGCCGGACGTCCGTTGACCCGGACCTCCTGGACGTTCAGCGCGAAGTCGAGGTTGAAGCGGGAGAGGTTCTCGGTCGCCGTGGCGAGGATGGTGGTGGCGCCCTCCAGTTCGTCGGTGGCGGGCTGGTATTTCAGCCGGATGTCGTAGTGCGAGACGCGGTACCCGCCGTTCCCGTAGGTCGGGTAGTACGGGTCTCCGATGCCGGCCGCGCCGGGTTGGAAGTCGGCCGCCGAGGCGGGGACGGCCAGGAACAGGCTCAGGGCGCTGGCAGCAGAGACGATCAGCCTCTTGCGCACGTGGTCCTCCAGGGTCACTGGGACGATGGGTCGGATCGATCCATGTCCCGGCGGCTCCCGGTCCACTCCCCAATTGTGAGATGTTCATGAAAAGAAACAGGCCGACATGGCGCCGCCGCGACACCGCCACACACCCCGGGGACCCCCTGCGCCCCACCCGCCCCTCACGCCCCGGCCCCCGCCCCCCTCACCCGCCGAGCGTCACCGGCGCCCGCACCAGCGAGCCGTACTCCGTCCACGAGCCGTCGTAGTTCTTCACGTGCGGGTACCCCAGCAGCTCGGTGAGCGCGAACCAGGTGTGCGCCGACCGTTCGCCGATCCGGCAGTACGCGATCACCTCGCGCTCCGGTTCCACACCCTTCCCCCCGTACAGCGCCCGCAGTTCCTCCGCCGAGCGGAACGACCCGTCGTCGTTGGCCGCCTGCGACCAGGGGACGTTCACCGCGCCGGGGATGTGCCCGGGCACCTGCGCCTGCTCCTGCGGCAGGTGCGGCGGCGCGATCAGCTCGCCCCGGTACTCGGCGGGCGAGCGGACGTCGACCAGCACCGCGTCCGAACCGGGCTTGGCGAACAGCTCGGCCTTGCCGAGCACTTCGTCCCGCAGCGCCCGCAGCTCCGGGCGCTCGGGCCCGGTCAGCCGGTAGGAGGTGTGCTGGTAGTCCATCACCTCTTCGGTGAGCCCGCGCCCCTCCAGCTCCCACTTCTTGCGCCCGCCGTCCAGCAGCCGCACGGGCCCGAAGCCGCGCAGCCGCAGCAGCCAGTAGGCGTACGCGGCGAACCAGTTGTTGTTGCCCCCGTAGAGCACCACGGTGGTGTCGTCCTCCACGCCGGCCGCCCGCAGCAGGTGCTGGACGCCCTCCCGGCCGGCGTAGTCGCGGCCGACCCGGCTGTGCAGGTCGGTGGTCCAGTTCCAGCCGATCGCGCCGGGGATGTGGTCCCGGTCGTAGGCGGCGGTGTCCTCGTCCACCTCGACGACCCGGATCGTCCCGTCGTCCAAGTGGCGGGCCAGCCACTCGGTGCGGACCAGCGCCTCGGGGTGTGCGTAGCCGTTGCCGGTCATCCCAGGCCCTCCTTCGCTCTGCCCAGGCTTTCGGCGCCCGACCAGGGGCACAGCGAGCCGCGCACGGGCACGGCGGGGCGCCGGCGACCGGGCCGGACAGTTCGACGCTACGCCGACCGTCCGGCCCGGGCCACCCGGCTCAGGAGAAGATCACGGAGCGCAGCTTCAGCCGGTCGCCGAGCTTCTTGCCGGGGTTCATGACGTAGTAGACGTCGCCGTCGCAGTCGTAGTCCAGGAAGACGGTGGCCGTCGAGGTGGTGAGGTTCTCCGGCGCGAAGGCCGGGTCCTTGTCGGTGGCCCCGAACAGGTTGATGCACACGCGGCTCTCCGGGTCGGCGAGCCCGGCCGGCGTGCCGGGGAGACGGCCGACCTTGTAGAGGAAGTCGCCGGTGGCGGCGTTGGCGGAGGTCGGAACGGCGAGGACGAGGGCGACGGCGCTGGCGACGGCGAGTGCGGTGTTGCGGAGACGCATGATTGATGGCCTTTCAGGAGGTACCTGGTGGTACCTGATGCATTGATGCGAGATCACCCTAGAGGCCCAAAATCAGCAGAAACGGTTCTCCCAATCCACTCTTTCAGGTGGTTTAAGCGGCAAAGCCGCGACTTCTACCGGGAACCGTCACCCGCACCCGCCGCCCCGCGCCCGCACTCAGTTCGCCGGGGCCGAGAAGGAGTACCCCTGGTCGACCAGCACCGGCAGGTACGCCTTCAGCGCCGCCACCGTCTGTGACCGGTCGCCGCCGCCGTCGTGGTTGAGCACGATCGACCCGGGCCGGACGTTCTTGAGGATCCGCTCGGCGATCACCGAGGTCCCGGGCGTGGCCCAGTCCTCCGGGTCCACCGTCCAGCCCATCGGCCGCATCCCGAGTTCGGTGGTCACCCTGATCGCGACCGGCGACCAGTCCCCGCCGGGCGCGCGGAACCAGGACGGCTGGCGCCCGGTGGTCCGGTACAGCAGGTCGGAGGTGCGCTCCAGCTCGTCCCGCACCGCCTCGTCGGACATGTGCCGCAGGTCGGGGTGGGTCCAGGTGTGGTTGCCGATGTGGTGGCCGTGGTCCGCGATCTCCCGCACCAGCCCGGTGTTCTCGACGGCGCACTCGCCGACCAGGAAGAAGGTCGCCCGGATCCCGTACTGCTGGAGCAGCGCCAGGACGGTCGGCGTGTACCGGGGATCCGGCCCGTCGTCGATGGTGAGCCCCACCACCCGTTGGCCCGGGTCGAGTTGGTTGACCGGCTTGGCCTCCTCCTCCGTGAGCCGCCGGCGGGCGGGCATCGGCGGCGGGGCGGCGGCGGGTGTCGGCGGGGCCGGGGCGGCCTGCGGGGGCGCGGCGGAGGCGGCGGCCTGGGCCGCCTCCGGCCCCGGGGCCGGCCCGGCGGCCTCCGGCACGGCGCCCGGCGGCCTGGCCGTAGCGCCTGCCCCGGCGTCGTCCGCGCCGCTCCAGGGGCTCCCGCAGCCGGCCGCCCCGAGCAGGGACATCCCGGCCGCGACCAGCAGCAGTCGCCGCGAGGGCGTTCGCTTGGGCGTTTGTGAGTAAATCTGATGATCTGACAGCATTCTGAATGCTTCCCCCGTGTGCCGCCGCCGCTCCCCGATGGCGCCTCAGACGGGCCCGATCACCACTCCGACGGCGCAAGCGCACCCCGCCCGCCCCCGGCTTCCCCGCGACTTCCCCGACCGGACGCCCGGCCTCCCCTCCCGACCGCTACGCTGTGCCTTCCCCAGTGTGATGATCTGCCATCAGAGGACGTGGCCATGACGACAAGTCAGGACATCCCGGACCAGGGCCGGCCCGACGACGACCCCGCCGAGCTGAGCCAGTGGGAACGGTTCGGCGTCGACACCACCGCCCCCCACTCGGCGCGCGTGTACGACTACTGGCTGGGCGGCAAGACCAACTTCCCGCCGGACCGCGCCATGGGGCAGGCCATCGAGGAGGCCGTGCCGAGCGTCAAGCAGATGGCCAAGGCGAACCGCGCCTTCCAGGGCCGGGCCGTCCGCCACCTCGCCCGGGAACACGGCATCCGCCAGTTCCTCGACCTCGGCACCGGCATCCCCACGTCGCCCAACACCCATGAGATCGCCGAGGCGGTCAGCCCCGGCACCCGGGTGGTCTACGTCGACAACGACCCGATCGTGCTCGCCCACGCCCGCGCCCTGATGGTGTCCAGCCCGGCCAGCCGGACCACCTACATCCACGCCGACCTGCGCAAGCCCGAGGAACTGTTCACCGACCCGGCGCTCACCGCCACGCTGGACCTCACCCAGCCGGTCGGCCTGCTGATGATCGCCGTGCTGATGCTCATCGCCGACGAGGACGACCCGTGGGGCCGGGTCGCCGCCCTGCGCGACGCCCTGCCCGCCGGCAGCTGCATCGCCCTCACCACCCCCACCCAGGACTTCGACCCGGAGGCGGTCGGCAAGGTCACCGAGGCCGCCCGGGCCGGCGG
The DNA here is from genome assembly GCF_042720685.1 of Kitasatospora sp. NPDC058492. Lineage (NCBI taxonomy): Bacteria > Bacillati > Actinomycetota > Actinomycetes > Kitasatosporales > Streptomycetaceae > Kitasatospora > Kitasatospora sp. NPDC058492. The sequence goes on along the minus strand of NZ_JBHXMU010000005.1, from coordinate 159,155 downwards.
CATGACCCTCGTCCCGCGCACCCACGACGACGTCCTGCGCTTCTTCGACGGCTGGGACCTGGTCGAGCCGGGCCTCTCCCCCGTCCTCGCCTGGCGCCCGGACGGCGAGCCGCCGGCCGACCCGAAGGCCGCGTACTACTGGGGCGGCGTCGCCGTCAAGCGCTGAACCCGCGCCGGGCCCGCTCCCACCGGAGCCCCACAGGAACCCACCCCGGGCGGGGCGGGCCGCACCAGGCCCGCCCCACCCGCGCCCTCACCCCAGCAGCCCCGCCCCACCCGCGCCCTCACTTCAGCAGCCGCGACAGCCGCCGGTCCGCCAGCGGCTTCCCCCCGGTCTGGCAGGTCGGGCAGTACTGCAGCGAGGAGTCCGCGAAGGACACCTCGCGCACGGTGTCCCCGCAGACCGGGCAGGGCAGGCCGGTCCGGCCGTGCACCCGCAGCCCCAACTTCTTCTCCGCCTTGAGCTCCCCCGCCGCCAGCCCCCGCGAGCGCTCCACCGCGCCGCGCAGCGTGGCGCCGAGCGCCTCGTAGAGCCGCGCCGTCTCCTCCTCGGTCAGGCTGGACGCCGGCTTGTACGGGGACATCCGGGCCGCGTGCAGCACCTCGTCCGAGTAGGCGTTGCCCACCCCGGCCAGCACGCCCTGGTCCCGCAGCACGCCCTTGAGCCGGCGCCGGTCGCCGCTCAACAGGGCGGCGAAGTCCGCCAGGGTGAACGCCGGGTCCAGCGGGTCGGGGCCGAGCCGGGCCACCCCGGGCACCTCGGCCGGGTCCTTCACCACGTAGACCGCGAGGCCCTTCTTCGTCCCCGCCTCGGTCAGGTCGAAGCCGTCGCCGGCCTCCCCGGCCAGGCGCAGCCGCAGCGCCAGCGGGTTCCTCGGGCTCGGGCGCGGCGGTTCGGCGGGCAGGCCGTCCTTCCAACGCAGCCAGCCGGCCCGGGCCAGGTGGACCACCAGGTGCAGCCCGCCGGCCTCGATGTCGAGGAACTTGCCGTGCCGGGTCACCGGGCCGACGGTCCGCCCCTCCAGCGCGGTGACCGGCGGGTCGTACGTCTTCAGCGCGCTGATCGCGACCGGCTGCACCCGGGCGATGACGCGCCCGGTCAGCCGCTCGGACAGGAAGTCGCTCAGCGCCTCGACCTCGGGCAGCTCCGGCATGCGCCCAGTCTCCCGCAGCCCCGCGGCGGCCGCCCGCCCGGGGGCGCGCCTTTGCCCGGCTCCCGCGCGGGGCGCAGGCTGGAACTGCGCGCCGTACCCAGCGCCCCCCTGCGCCCCCGCCACGGAGCACCGTGATGAGCATCCTTGAGGAACAGATCGACCTCGCCGTCCCCGTCCTCGTCGCCTGGGAGCAGCTGCACCGGGTGCACGAGTACCCGCAGTTCGTCGACGGCGTCCGCAGCGCCCACCCGCACGGACGGAACCTGGCGCACCTCGGGGTGGAGGTCGACGGCGCCGAGCGGGCGGTGGACACCGAGATCACCGACCGCGGCCGGGGCCGGGTGATGTCCTGGCGGACGCTCGACGAACCGCGGCTGCACGGCGCGTTCGCGCTGCTGCCGCTGGACGCCCGGCACACCCGGCTGCAGATCCGGGTGGAGTACGACCCGGAGGCGATGCACGAGGCGTTCGGCGGGCCGCGCGGCTTCGCCCTGGCCGGGGCGATCGAGCGGACCGTACGGGACGACCTGGAGCACTTCCGGGAACTGGTCGAGGAACGGGTCGGCGCGGCGGTCAGACGCGGGTGAGCGCAGCCGGCAGGCCCGGATGAGCACGGCTGGCAGGTCCCGGTGAGCCCGGCGGCCCGACCCGCGTAAGAGCCGCATAAGCCCAGCTCAGCGCCGGTGGTGAGGCTCTTCACAGCGGACCTCCGGCCCGACCGTTTCGCTTTCAACCTATGGCAGACTCGGATGCCATGGACATCGGCCCGGTCACCAGGACGCTCCGCGCGGCGGTCTTCGCCGCGCTGGTCGTGCTGCTCGCCGGGCTCGGCCAGGTGCTGGTCACCGGCCGCGCGCTGCCGGCCGGCCCGATGGCCCTGGCCTGCGTCGCCGTGTTCGCGGTGGCGTACGCGCTGGCCGGCCGCGAGCGCGGCTACCCGGCGGTCGCGGCGGTGTTCCTGCCGCTGGAGCTGGGCGTCAGCGCACTGTTCGACTTCGCGCAGACCGCCTGCCCGTCCCTGCCGCCCGGCTCCGCGCGCGGCTTCCAGCCGCTGCTGTGCGGCGGCGGTTCGCTGGGCGGGTTCCTGCTCGGCCACGGCGTCTCCCAGCAGATCGGCGTCCTGCTGCTCCTGCTGCTGCACGCCGCGATCGCGCTGGCCGGCGCGTTCTGGCTGCGCCGCGCGGACGCCGCGCTGGCCGGCCTCGCCCGCACCGTCCGGATGCTGGGCGACTTCCTGCACCGGCACCTGCCGGCCGCCGCCCGCTGGCTGCGGCTGCTCGCCGCGCCCGTCCCGGCCCGTCCGGTGGCGCGGGTGCCGTTCCCCCGGGCCAGCCGGGCCCTGGTCCCGGCCGAGGACGTCGTCGTCCGCCCGACCGTCCGGCGCGGTCCGCCGGCGCTCGCCCTGGCCTGCTGACAGGCGCGCGCCGCTCGGCGCCGCTCCCGGCCGGTCCTCTCGCCGCGCGCCCCGCGCGCCCGCACCCCCGCACGCCCGAGAGCACAGGACGACACCTCATGAGCAACACCCGCAAGGCCGCCGCCAAGACCAACGCCACCGATCGCATGCGCGCCGCCCGCGCCCAGGCCGAGCGCTCCGACCGGATCCGCCGCCGGGTCGTGGTCGGCGGCGCCTCCGCCGCCGTGCTCGCCCTCGTGGCGGGTGTGGCCTTCGCCGTCGGCGGCTCCTCCGGCTCCGGTTCCGCCGACGCGGCCGCGAGCGGCCCGCTGGTCGTCCCCGCCAACACGGGCGGCCAGGACGGCACCGTGATCACCTACGGCAAGGCCGACGCCCCGCACACCCTGGAGATCTACGAGGACTTCCGCTGCCCGTTCTGCGAGCAGTTGGAGACCACCACCGGCAAGGCCATCCAGCAGCTCGCCGACGACGGCACGTACAAGATCGAGTACCACCTGGCGACGTTCCTGGACAAGAACCTCGGCGGCAAGGGCTCGCGCACCGCGCTGGCCGCCGTCGGCGCCGCGCTCAACGAGGGCGTGGACAAGTTCAAGCAGTTCCACGACGTGCTCTACGCCAACCAGCCCGACGAGCGCACCGACGGCTTCGGCGACGTCAACCACCTCCTCGACCTGGCCGGCCAGGTCCCCGGGCTGAAGACCGACGGCTTCGTCAAGGCCGTCCAGGACGGCACCTACGCGCCGTGGGCGGCCAAGGTCAACGAGGAGTTCAACAAGAGCGACGTCACCGGCACCCCGACCGTCAAGCTGGACGGCAAGAAGCTGGACGTCCTCACCGGCGGCAAGGCCGCCACGCCCGAGCAGTTCACCGCGATGGTCAAGCAGGTGACCGGATGACGGCCGCCGCCCCCGCCGTGCGGACGTACGGCGCGAGCCGCCCGTTCGCCTGGCTGCTGCTGATCGGCGGCGCGGTCGGCCTGTTCGCCTCCTCGGTCCTCACCCTGGACAAGATCCGGCTGCTGAAGGACCCGTCGTACGTCCCCTCCTGCAACATCAACCCGATCATCAGCTGCGGCTCGATCATGCGCAGCGACCAGGCCGAGGCCTTCGGCTTCCCCAACTCGCTGCTCGGCCTGGTCGGCTTCGGGGTCGTCATCGCGATCGGCGCCGGGCTGCTCGCCGGGGCGGCGTACCGGCGCTGGTTCTGGCTCGGCCTCCAGGCCGGGACGGTCTTCGGCATCGGCTTCGTGACCTGGCTGATGTACCAGGCGCTCTACCGGATCGGCGCGCTCTGCCCGTACTGCATGGTGGTCTGGGCCGCGATGATCCCGCTGTTCTGGTACACCACCCTGCACAACCTGCGCTCCGGGATCATCCCCACCGGCCGCGCCCTGCGCCCGGTCGTCCGCGAGGCGGCGCGCTACCACTGGGTCGTCCCGGCGCTCTGGTACGCGGTGATCGCCCTGCTGGTCCTCAACCGGTTCTGGTACTACTGGAGCACCCTGCTCTGACCCCGTTCGGCCGACCGTTCGGCCGACCGTTCGGCAGACCCGGCCGCCCGGCCCCGGGCCCTACGCTCCGGGGCCGGGCGGCTGGCCGTCAGGCGCCGCCCAGGACAGTACCTAGAAGCGGAACTCCTCGACCTCGGCCAGCAGTTCGGCCCGGCGCTCGTCATCGATGAAGGAGGCCCGGAAGGAGTTCGCGGCGAGCCGGCGCAGGGTCTCCTCGTCGAGCGCGAGGGCCTGCTGCACGGCACGGAAGTTGTCGTCGACGTAGCCGCCGAAGTACGCCGGGTCGTCCGAGTTGACGGTGACCAGCAGGCCGGCCTCCAGCATCTCGCGCAGCGGGTGGTCGGCGAGGGTGTCGATGCACCGCAGGCGGACGTTGGAGAGCGGGCAGAGCGTCAGCGGGACCTGCTCGCGGACCAGCCGCGCGACCAGCTCGCCGTCCTCCAGGCAGCGCAGACCGTGGTCGATCCGCTCGACGCCGAGCACGTCCAGCGCCTCGGTGATGTAGGACGCCGGGCCCTCCTCGCCCGCGTGCGCGACACGGCGCAGCCCGGCCTCGGCGGCCCGCCGGTAGACCTCGCGGAACTTGGCCGGCGGGTGGCCGACCTCGGCCGAGTCGAGGCCGATGCCCGCGATCCGGTCGAAGTACGGGCGGGCGGCCTCGAAGGTCTCCAGCGCGGATTCGGCGGACTCGTCCCGCAGGAAGCACATGATCAGCTGGGTGCTGATCCCGTGCCGCTCCTCGCTGCGCGCCAGCGCCCGGGTCAGGCCGTCGACCACCACGCCGAGCGGCACGCCGCGCGCGGTGTGCGCCTGCGGGTCGAAGAAGATCTCCGCGTGCCGCACCCCCGCCTCGGCCGCCCGGGTGAGGTAGGCGTCGGCGAGGTCGGCGAAGTCCTCCTCGGTGCGCAGCACGGCCATCAGCGCGTAGTACAGGTCCAGGAAGGACTGCAGGTCGCTGAAGGAGTACGCCGTCCGCAGCGCCTCGGTGTCGGCGTAGGGCAGCGTGACCGCGTTGCGGGCGGCGAGGGCGAAGGCGAGTTCGGGCTCCAGGGTGCCTTCGATGTGGAGGTGGAGTTCGGCCTTGGGGAGCGGCATGGGGGATCTGTCCGAGCTGTAGGGGGCGGGAGCGAAGAGTCCAGAAGCATTCATCCTACGATCCGTTCGATCACGACCGGCCTGACGGGCACGCCCCCCGCCACCCGAACTGGTGCACCGGCCGGGGGCAGCGGGCACCCTGGAGGAGGGGGCTTCCGCCGAGGAGGTACCAGATGCGGCACGTCGAGGATCCGCACATCCGGCCTGCGGGCGTCTCCCCGCACGCCCTGGGCAACGACACGCTCCTGCACGAGCTGGAACAGCTGCACCGCACGCGCCACGAGACCTTCCTGTACGGCTCGGAGGAAGCCCTCAAGCGGCACACCCTGCGCACCGGGCAACTGGAGGCCGAGTACCTGCACCGCTTTCCCGGCCGGCTGGTGACGGCCGGGCGGACCAGGGCCGGCGCCCGGGCCCGCGAGGCGGCGGCCCGGGTGGAGTCGCTGCCCGAGTAGACGTGCCCGCGCCACCACCGCCCGGCGGGACACGCCGGGCGGTGGTGGCGTGCCCCGGGCGGGCCTTCGGGGAGGGTGAGAGGCGCAGACGCACCGGACCCCGACCCCCCTGGGAGCCCCGCATGCCCATCGCCAGCGTCAACCCCGCGACCGGCGAGATCCTGGAGACCTTCGAACCGCTCGACGCGGCCGGCATCGAGCAGCGGCTGGCCCGCGCCGAGGCCGCGTTCCACGGCTACCGCACCACCCCCTTCGCCGCCCGCGCCGACCTGCTGCGCCGGGCCGCCGACCTGCTGGACCAGGACCGGGAGGCGATCGCCCGCACGATGACCGAGGAGATGGGCAAGCCGCTCACCGCCTCCCGGGCCGAGGCCGCCAAGTGCGCCACGGCGATGCGCTGGTACGCCGACCGCGCCGAGGAACTGCTCGCCGACGAGCACCCGGCCCCGGCCGACGTCGCCGACTCCGGCGCCGCCCGCGCCTACGTCCGCTACCGCCCGCTCGGGGCGGTGCTGGCCGTGATGCCGTGGAACTTCCCGTTCTGGCAGGTGGTCCGGTTCGCCGCGCCGGCCCTGATGGCGGGCAACGTCGGCCTGCTCAAGCACGCCTCCAACGTGCCCCGGACGGCGCTGGCGCTGGAGGAGCTGTTCCGCCGGGCCGGCTTCCCGGAGGGCTGCTTCCAGACCCTGCTGATCGGTTCGGGCGCGGTCGAGGGCGTGATCCGGGACCGCCGGGTGGCCGCGGTCACACTCACCGGCAGCGAGCCCGCCGGGCGGGCGGTCGCCGCCACCGCCGCCGACGAGGTGAAGAAGGCCGTCCTGGAACTGGGCGGCAGCGACCCCTTCGTGGTGCTGCCCAGCGCCGACCTGGACGCGGCGGTGCGCACCGCCGTCCGGGCCCGGGCGCAGAACAACGGGCAGTCCTGCATCGCCGCCAAGCGCTTCATCGTGCACACCGACGTGTACGACCGCTTCACCGCCGCCTTCACCGAGGCGATGCGGGCGCTGCGCGTCGGCGACCCGATGGAGGAGGCGACCGACGTCGGCCCGCTGGCCAGCCGCCAGGGCCGGGACGACCTGGAGGAGCTGGTCGAGGACGCCCGCACCCACGGCGCCCGGGTCGAGTGCGGCGGCGGACGCCCGGAGGGCTGGGACACCGGCTACTTCTACGAGCCGACGGTGCTGACCGGCATCACCCCGGCCATGCGGATCCACCAGGAGGAGACCTTCGGCCCGGTCGCCACGGTCTACCGGGTCGCCGACCTGGACGAGGCGGTGGCGCTCGCCAACAACACGCCGTTCGGGCTCAGTTCCAACGTCTGGACCCGGGACGAGGGCGAGCAGGAGCGCTTCGTCCGCGACATCCAGGCCGGCGGGGTGTTCTTCAACGGGATGACCGCCTCCCACCCGGCGCTGCCGTTCGGCGGCGTCAAGCGCTCCGGGTTCGGCCGGGAGCTGTCCGGGCACGGGATCCGGGAGTTCTGCAACATCACCACGGTGTGGATCGGCTGAGCACCCCCGGATCCGCAGGCACGAACCGAGCCCGGCTCGGACCCGGCCGGGTCAGGACGCCACCCGGTGCCTGCCCCGGCCGGGCGTCATCCAGCGGGCGACCACGCCGACCAGGGCGAGGACGGTCGCTCCCCAGACGATGGCCATCAGCACCAGCATCGGCAGCCAGCTCACCTGGGCAGCGACCATGCCCAGGCCGAGCGAGAGCGCGACCATGACCACCACGGCGGTCGGGTTGAGGCTCAGCAGCCAGTGCCAGGCCCGCTGCGCCGGGCTCCGGCGCTGCGGCGGGGCCTCGGGGTCGGTGTCGGTGTCGGTGTCGAGTTCCTTGTAGGTCAGCAGGTCCATCGGGATCGCCTCCGGTTCTCGGGGGGCTGCCGGATCCGCGGGGCTCAGGAGGCCTTGCGCGGAGCCGTGGACTTTCCGGTCGCGGTCCTTCCCGCCACGGCCTTTCCGGTCGCGGACTTTGCGGTCGTGGTCTTCTTCGCCGGGGCAGTCCTCTTCGCCGAGGCCGCCTTCCCGGCGGCGGGCTTCTTCGCCGGGGCGCGCTTGCGGGTCGCGGGCTGCTCGTCCTCCGGTTCGTCCGTGTCGGGCCCCGCGTCGGGCCCGGCGGCGTGCCCCCGCCCGCCCTTGGCCCGCTTGAGGCTGCTGCGCAGCGCCTCCATCAGGTCGATCACGTTGTCGGGCGCCTCGCCCGGATCCTCCTCGTGCGGGAGCTCGACGCCCTCCAACCGGGCCGTGATCACCTGCTGGAGCGCCTGCTGGTAGTCGTCGTGCAACTGGGCGAGGTCGAAGTCCTCGGAGAGGGTGTCCATCAGCGACCGCGCCATCTTCAGCTCCTGCGGCCGGACGGTGACGTCCCCCTCGGGCGCGATGCCGGCCGCGGGGCGGACCTCGTCGGGCCAGATGCAGGTCTGGAGCACCAGCGTGCCGTCGTGCACCCGCAGCACCGCCGGGGATTCCCGGGTGCGCAGCGCGATCTTGGTGACGGCGATCTGCCCGGACGCGGTGAGCGCGTCGCGCAGCAGGGCGTACGGCTTGGCGGCGGCCTGGTCGGCGACGCCCACGTAGTAGGCCTTGGAGAACATCAGCGGGTCGATCTCGCCGGCGTCCACGAAGGCCAGCACGTCGATGATCTTCTTGCTGGGCAGCGGCAGGTCGGCGAGGTCCTCGTCGGTGAGCGTGACGGTCCGGCCGTCGGGGGACTCGTAGCCCTTGGCGATCTCCGCGTACGGGACTTCCTTCTCCTCCCGCTCGCAGTACCGCTTCATCCGCACCCGTCCGCCGTCCTTGGCGTGCACCTGGTGCAGCGGGACGTCGTGCTCCTGGGTGGCCGAGTAGAGGTGGACGGGGATGCTGACCAGCCCGAAGCTGATCGTCCCCTTCCAGGTGGTCTGCATGGGGGTCGCTCCTTCCCGGAGCGTGCCGAGAATCCCACTGTGCCTGGGTTTGCCCCGATCGGCCACACCGGGCCGACAATGAGCCGAGGAGGTCGATGCCGATGACCGTCCGGAGCCGTGGGCAGGGCGCAGCGCCGCCGCCGGAGCGGACCGTGTACCGGGTGGTGTACGCGGTGCGGGGCGAGGCCGGCGTGCGGCGGGCGGAGGTCGAGGTGGTTCCCGGGTACTCGCAGGAGGGCGACATCCCCCGGATCCTGGCGGCGCGGCTGACCGGCCGGCCCGCGGACGCGGCGCGGATCACCGTGCTGGACCTGCGCGGGCCGTGAGCCGCGACAGGGCTCCGACCGGGCCCCGAGCGCCGCCGACGCATTGGCGGTGCGTCAGATTTGAGCTTTTCGCACCCCTTTTCCACCCGCTCTGACCTGGCTTTTTATGTCCGGTTACCGAACATTTACGGATGCTCTGTTCCGATACTCGGCCGTAGAAGTTAGGTTGCACCGCAATGCGCGGGTCCGTCCCCCACCCTCCGGCGCAACGAGCCGAGGGTCGCGCCGCGCGCTGGAAAGGCACAGGGCTCATCTGATGAGTGCGGACACCACCAGGCCTGCGGCAGCCGCCCAGGTCCCCCAGCAGGCCGGGCCGCCCGGGCACGGCGGCGAGGGCCATCTGAAGGCGGGGCTCAAGAACCGCCACCTGTCGATGATCGCCATCGGCGGGGTGATCGGCGCCGGCCTGTTCGTCGGCTCCGGCGCGGGCATCGCCTCCACCGGGCCGGGCATCCTGCTCTCCTACACGCTGGCCGGTGTGCTGGTCGTGCTGGTGATGCGGATGCTCGGCGAGATGGCGGCGGCCGACCCGCAGAGCGGCTCGTTCTCGGCGTACGCGGACCGCGCGCTCGGCCGCTGGGCCGGGTTCACCATCGGCTGGCTCTACTGGTTCTTCTGGGTCGTGGTGCTCGCGGTGGAGGCCACCGCCGGCGCGAAGATCCTCAACGCCTGGATGCCCGGCGTGCCGCAGTGGGCGTTCGCGCTGCTCGTGATGGCGGTGCTGACCGCCACCAACCTGTTCTCGGTCGCCTCCTACGGCGAGTTCGAGTTCTGGTTCGCCGGGATCAAGGTGGTGGCGATCGCCGCGTTCCTGGTGATCGCCACGCTCGCCGTCTTCGGCGTGCTGCCCGGCACCCACGCGGTCGGCACCAGCAATCTGACCGGCCACGGCGGCTTCCTGCCGCACGGCGTGGGCGCGGTGTTCACCGGCATGCTCACGGTGGTCTTCGCCTTCATGGGCAGCGAGATCGTCACCCTGGCCGCGGGCGAGTCGGAGGACCCGGAGCGCGCGGTCAGCAAGGCCACCAACAGCGTGATCTGGCGCATCGGGATCTTCTACCTGGGCTCGATCCTGCTCGTGGTCACCCTGCTGCCGTGGGACTCGGACGCCGTCAAGGGCAGCCCGTACGTGGCGGTGCTGGAGCACGTGGGCATCCCGGGCGCCGGCCAGGTGATGAACGTGATCGTGCTGACGGCCGTGCTGTCCTGCCTCAACTCCGGGATGTACACGGCCTCCCGGATGGCCTTCTCGCTCGGCCAGCGCGGGGACGCGCCCAAGGCCTTCGCGACCGTGACCAAGCGGGGCGTGCCGCGGGTGGCCATCCTGTCCTCGGTGGTCTTCGGCTTCGTCGCGGTGTTCTTCAACTACACCTCGCCGGACACGGTGTTCGCGTTCCTGCTCAACTCCTCCGGCGCGGTTGCGCTGTTCGTCTGGCTGGTGATCTGCTTCTCCCAGCTGCGGATGCGCCGGATCATCGAGCGGGAGGCTCCCGAGCGGCTGACCGTCCGCATGTGGCTGTACCCCTACCTGACCTGGACGGCCATCGGCATGATCGGGTTCGTGGTGGCGTACATGTTCACCGACGCCGACGGGCGCAAGCAGATGTACCTGTCGCTGGTCGCCGCGGCGATCGTGCTCGCGGCCTCGGCCGTGGTGGGCCGACGGCGGCGGGCCGCGGTGGCGGCGGGGTCCTGACCCGTCCGCGCCGCGCGACAGTGCCGGGTCCGGGAGCCGTTGCGGAGGCTCCCGGGCCCGGTGCCGTTCGCCGGACACGAACCACAGTTTGACAATGGCACGTCAAGGGGGATACCTGGGCATGGCGCTCCCCCACGAGCGCTCCCCCACCCCCCGGGAGACCCCTTGCCACCCCTCCCCGCCCCCGCGTCCGCGCGCCTGCGCTTCGGCCACCGGCTGCGCCACTGGCGCGAGGCCCGCGGACTCAGCCAGGCCGAACTCGGCCGCCTGCTCGGCTACCACAACTCACTGATCAGCCGAGTGGAGAACGCCCGCCGCTGGCCACCGCCGGGGCTCCCCGCCCGGGCCGACGAACTCCTGCTCACCGGAGGCGAGTTGGCCGCCCTGTGGCAGCCCGTCCGGCAGGAGCGGGAACACCTCGGCGAACTCGCCGCCCCCGCCCTGCCGCCCCTCGGCGAGAGCGGCACAGGGCCCCCGACGGGCCGACCGGACGCCGCCACCTTCGCCGTGCTCGGCCACCTGCTCGACGTCTACCGCGCGGCCGCCGCCCACACCGGCGGCGAACAGCTGGCCACCGTCCTCGAACACCACGCCCGCACCCTGGCCGCCTGGCAGCACGCCGCCCCGCGCGAAACCGCCCCCGCCGTCCGCTCGCTCGCCGCCCGCTACGCCGAACTCGCGGGCTGGGCCCACTTCGAGGGGGACCGCCGCACCCGCGCGCTCGGCTGGTACGCGGCCGGACTGGAATGGGCCCGCGCCGCCGACGACCAGCCGACCGCGGCCGCCCTGCTCGCCCGGCAGAGCACCCTGCACTGGTGGAGCGGCGACCCGGCCACCGCGCTCGCCCTGGCCGAGGCCGCCCACGCCACCGCCCGCACCCTGCCCGGCCTGCGGGCCTGGGCCGCCCTCGCCCAGGCGCACGCCCACGCGCTGGCCGGCGCGGCGCCCGAGACGTGGCGGGCGATGGCGGACGCCGAACGGCTGACCGAGGCCGCCCTGCGGGCCGGCGAGCCGGTGCCCGGGGCCGCCCGAGCGGCCCTGGTGCTGGGCGTCGCCCACGGCACCTGCCACCGGGACCTCGCCGTCCGCACCGGCCGCACCGCCCACGCGCACGCGGCGGTGGCCCACCTGGGCGCCGCCCTGGGGCGCCTGGACCAGGCCGCCCACCCGCACGACCACGCCCTGGTCGCCGGCCGCCTCGCCGGGGCGTACGCCCGGGCCGGGCGCCACGAGGCCGCGGCCGCCGTCCTCTCCCGGCTGCCGCCGGACGCCACCGGCCGGATCGCCTACGAGCGGCGCCGGGCCCGGGCCTGGCTGGGCGGCTCGACGGCGCACCGGCCCCCGGCGGACGGCTGACGGCTGACGGCTGACGGCTGACCGCTGACCGCTGACCGCTGACGGCGGACGCGCCGGAGCGCCCGGTGGGGATTCTCCGGGCGCTCCGGCTCTTCGGTTCTTCGTTCTTCGGTTCTTCGGCGGTCGGCGTCAGAGCCCGGCCGCCGCCGAGGCGATGTCGGCCGCGTAGGTGCTGACCTTGGTGTAGACGCCCGGGTAGCCGGGCCGGGCGCAGCCGTTGCCCCAGCTGACGATGCCGACCTGGACCCAGCGGCCGGCCGCGTCCCGGTGGACCATCGGCCCGCCGGAGTCGCCCTGGCAGGTGTCGACGCCGCCCTGGTCGACGTAGCCCGCGCAGAGCGAGGCCGCGCTGTTCAGGCCCGGGTAGGCGTTGGCGCAGGCGGCGTCGTCGACGAACGGCACGGTGGCCTTGAGCAGGTAGCGCTGCTGCGCGCCGCCCTCGGTCGCGGCGCCCCAGCCCATGATGGTGAAGGTGCCGCTGTCGTAGGCGGTGGAGTCGGTGGTCGGCAGCGTGCTCACCTGGCTGCCGCCGACCGGCGAGGCCAGCTTGATCAGCGCCCAGTCGTCGCCGCTCTCCGCGCCGGAGAAGCCGGGCGCCTGGTACACGTACGTCGAGCGGACCTTGACCGCGCTGCCGCTGCGCAGGTCGACCGCGCCGGCGGTCGCGGTGATGCTGGTGTCGGCACCGGTGCCGTTGACGCAGTGGGCGGCGGTGAGCACGATCTGCGGGGTGTAGAGCGCGCCGCCGCAGCCCATCGAGAGCCGCACCACGAACGGGAACTCGCCCTGCGCCGCCCGCGTGCCGCCGACCACGCCCGGCGACGGCGCCGAGGGTGCGGGCGAGGCGGCGGCGGGCAGCACCAGCGCGCCGGTGCCGAGCACCAGTGCGGCCAACAACACGATGAATCTGCCGAATTGACGCTTCATCAGACTCCTCCACTGACAGGTCGGGGAGCACCGAGGGTGGCCCCGAAGGCGTCGCGACAGGAGGGGCCCGACCCTGCCGGTCGAAACTGGCAGGAACACGGCAATGCGGGGTTCCGGACGGGGAAGCCAGGGCATGTCTGACAATTCGCGTCGGATCGGCGTGTGGCGTCTGGGTGCGTGCATCGCAAGGCGGAGGAGGGAGTCCATGCGGTGGGGGCACCTCCCGGCCGGAGGCTGGGGGCCATCGGCGACCGACGACAACGCGGCGAGGTGCGTGCCCAGACGCCACACGCCCGGCGGGAATTGTCAGACATGCCCTAAGGTGATCGCCCATGCGAGATCTTGTGGCGGGGATGAAGTACCTGGTCGGGGGCCAGAAGTGGGTGGGTCGGCACGGCCGCTGGTGGGGCTTCGGCATGCTGCCCGCACTGCTCACCCTGGCCGGGTACGCCGTCGCGCTCGTCTTCCTCGGCGGCTGGTCGAAGGACCTCGCCGACTGGGCCACCCCGTTCGCCGACCACTGGAGCTCGCCCTGGCAGGGCCTGCTGCGCGACGCGCTCGCCGCGATCGCCTTCGGCGGCGGCCTGCTGCTCTCGCTGCTCACCTTCACCGCCGTCACGCTGCTGGTCGGTCAGCCCTTCTACGAGGCGCTGTCCGCGAAGGTCGACGAGACCGAGGGCGGTGCGCCCACCCCGCCGGAGTCGCCGCTGTGGCGCGAACTGGTGATCGCGGTACGGGACAGCGTCTCCGTCCTGGTGCGGGTGGCCGCGTTCGGCGTGGTGCTGTTCGCCTGCGGCTTCATCCCGGTGATCGGGCAGACGGTGGTGCCGGCGCTGGGCTTCCTGGTGTCCGGCTTCTTCCTGACCGTCGAGCTCGTCGCCGTCGCCCTCCAGCGGCGCGGGGTGCCGCAGCGTGAGCGGATCCGGCTGCTGCGCGCCCGGCTCGGGCTGGCGCTGGGCTTCGGCACGCCGCTGATCCTGGCGTTCCTGGTTCCTCTGGTGACGGTGCTCGCCATGCCGGGGGCCGTCGCGGGCGCCACCCTGCTGGCCCGGGACCTGGCCCTCGACACGGCCCGCGACCTCGCCCTCGACCCGGTCCGCGACGCGGCCCCGGCGGACGAGCAGGAGCCGGAATCGGCGGCGGAGCCGGCCTCCCGGCCCGCCACCGGGAACCCGTACGCGACCTCCTGAAGCGGTGACCGGCCGGTCACCCTGCGCCGATCCCGGCCGGCCGGAGGTGTGAGGCCGCCCACACGGGGTTCGCCGTCTACTGCCCCCGATAGTGGACGGCTACGGCCCGGGCGCCGGCCGACCCCCCGGCACGGGCTCCCGTCCCGCGTCGGGCTGCCCGGAACACCTCGAAGAACGCAGGCCACCGCACCTCACACCCACGCATTCCGCTCGCGCCACCGACCTTCGACCTACAAATACGCAAGTCGGACAAATTCCCCCAAACCCATCACCGCGTCTCGCCGCAGCCACCCTGCGGCTACTACCCGCCGTAGTGGCACCCGCCTTTGCCACCCGTCCCCGGCCCTGCGAAGAATGGCCCGTCGCCAGGCAGCGCAGCCGGCCCCCTCCGCCGCGCAGCCGACCCGCCCCGCCACTTCCGCCGGGGCGCCACGGCCGTCCCGGACGGCCGCGCGGGCCCCGCCCACCCGGGCGCCCGTGCGATGCCCCGCACCCGGTGCCACCGGCACGGCCCCCGACGGAAAAGGATTGTCCGCTTCATGCAGCTCAGCCATGCCCGCCGCAACTCCCTGATCACCGGCATCGCCACCCTCGTCGTCGCGAGCGCCGCCACCGCCGCCCTCGCCCTCCCGCAGGCCGGGAACACCACCGAGGCCGCCGCCCCTGCGGCCGCCGTCACGGTGGACGGCAAGGCGGCCGCCGACCAGGCCCAGGCTGACACCGCTGCTGCTGCCGCCGACCAGGCCGCTCAGGAGGCCCAGGCCCAGGCGCAGGCCCAGGCCGAGGCGGAGTCCGCCGCCCAGGCGCAGGCCGAGGCCGACGCGAAGGCCCAGGCGGACGCCAAGGCCAAGGCCGACGCGGACGCCGCCGCCTCCCGCTCCCAGGCGCGCCAGGACCTCACCAGCGCCCCGACCCTCACCGGCAGCCCGCAGCAGATCGCCGCGCAGCTCGTCCCGGCCGGCCAGCTCCAGTGCTTCAGCAACATCGTGTCCCGCGAGAGCAGCTGGAACCATCTCGCCGTCAACGCCTCCTCCGGCGCGTACGGCCTGGTCCAGGCGCTGCCCGGCAGCAAGATGGCCTCGGCCGGCTCCGACTGGCGCACCAACCCGGCCACCCAGATCAAGTGGGGCCTGGACTACATGAACTCCCGCTACGGCAGCCCCTGCGCCGCCTGGTCGTTCTGGCAGAACCACCACTGGTACTAAACCGAGGCTGCCGAGCCTCGACGCACCCCGGGCCCGCGACGCACCACGCGTCGCGGGCCCGGCGCGTTCCGGCTGTCGTGGACGCGTCCGGCAGGCCGCGTGAAGATATGGCGTACGGTCGTACGATTTGGCGGGGATTGCTCGGTATTACGCACCGTCAGGGCTTTGCCACGGTCAGCGCGTCCTCTTACGCTCCGGCGTCATGCCCTCACCCCTCATCAGCGTCGTACTCCCCGCCTACGACCAGCACAAACAGCTCGCGGACTGCCTGGACTCGCTGCTCTCACAGTCCCTCCAGGACGTCGAGGTGATCGTGGTCGCCGACCGCTCCCCCGACGCCGCGGGCGAACTCGCCGACGCGTACGCGGCCCGGCACCCGCGGCTGTCGGTCCTGCACCTCAACGCGGCGGTCGGGGTCGGGGTGAGCCGGAACGCGGGGGCGGCGCGGGCCACCGGCGAGTACCTGCTGTTCCTGGACGCCGACCACCAGCTGCCCCAGGACGCGTTGCAGACCCTCGCCGACCGGCTCGGGCAGACCGGCCCGGTGGACCTGCTGCTGTTCGGCCACTCCCGCCGGCACAACGACCGGGACTGGCCGGGCGGAGCGGAGTCGCTGCTCGCCGAAGCCGGCCCCGAGGTGTTCGAGCCCTTCGACCAGCCCGCCCTGTTCGGCGCGCCGCCGCTGGTCTGGGACCGGCTGATCCGCCGCGGCCACTGGGAGGAGCTGCGGCTGGCCTTCCCCGACGGCCGGTACGAGGAGATCCCGGTGGTGCACGCGGCACTGCTCGGCGCCCGCCGGGTCGCCGCGCTGGCGCGCGAGTGCGTGCAGCTGCGCCGCCGGGAGACCGTCCACCCCACCGGCTCCCCGGGCAGCGGCGTGTTCGACCTCTTCGACCAGTACGAGCGCAGCTTCGCGCTGCTGGAGGACCAGCCGCACCTGTACGCGGTGCGGGACGCGCTGTTCGTCCGGATGATCCGGCACTACCTGTTCGTCTTCGACCTGGCCGGGTGCGTCACCCGCGCCGAGCGGCCGCAGTTCTTCCACCGGGCCGCCGAGCACCACCGGCGCTTCCAGCCGCCCGGCCACCGGCGGCCCGGCGGCCGCGAGGGGATCAAGTTCTCGCTGCTGGCCGGCGGCGCCTACCCGGCGTTCGAGATGGCCAAGCTCTCCCACATCGCCCGCGGCACGCTCACCGGGCGGCGGTGACCGGACTCCGCACGTGCGCGACCCCGCCTCCGCAGGCGGCGGGGCCGAGGTCCTGTCCGGGCGGCCGCCGACCGACACCCCATCGGCGGTACCCCGGTCGTGGCCGGTACCCCTGCGGGCGCGCGGCTGCCATGATCGGCCGGAGCCGTCGCCGCACCCGCCCGGAGGTCCCTGGTGAGCCGTCCGTCCGCAGCCCCCGGGGCCGAGCTGGCCCGCGAACTGGCCGCCGTACTGCGCGGGGAGGTCCGCTTCGGCACCGCCGAGCGGACCGTCTACAGCCACGACGCGTCCAACTACCGGCAGCTGCCGCTCGGCGTGGTCAAACCCGCCGACCTCGACGACGTCCGCACCGCCGTCGCGCTCTGCCGTCAGTACGGCGTGCCGGTGGTGCCGCGCGGGGCGGGCACCAGCATCGGCGGGCAGGCGATCGGCCCGGGCGCGGTGGTGCTGGACTTCCGCCGCCACCTCGGCGCCGTCCTGGACGTCGACCCGCAGGCCCGCACCGCCCAGGTCCAGCCGGGCACCGTGCTGGACGACCTCCAGCGCGCCGCCCGGCCGTACGGGCTGCGCTTCGGCCCCGACCCGTCCACGCACAGCCGCTGCACCCTCGGCGGCATGATCGGCAACGACTCCTGCGGCTCGCACTCGCTCGCCTGGGGGCGCACCTCGGACAACGTCGAGCGGCTGGAGCTGCTGCTCGCGGACGGCACCGAGCTGACCGTGGGCGGCCGGCTCACCCCGCAGGAGCGCGCCGCGCTCCGCGCCCTGCCCGGGCGGCCCGGCGAACTCCACCGGCAGCTCCAGGAGTTCACCGACCGCAACCTCGCCACCATCCGCCAGGGCCTGCCCGCGCTGCCCCGCCGCACCTCCGGCTACCCGCTGGACGCCCTGCTGCCCGAGCACGGCCACGACCTGGCCCGCGCGCTCACCGGCACCGAGGGCAGCTGCGCGGTGCTGCTCGGCGCGACCGTCCGGCTGGTCGAGGAGCCGCCCGCGCGCGCCCTGGTGGTGGCCGGCTACCCCGACGAGGGCGCCGCCGCCGACGCCGTCCCCGCGCTGCTGCCGCTCGGGCCGCTCACCGCCGAGGGCATGTCCGCCGACCTGATCGCCGCACTGCTCGCCGCCGGCCCCCGCCCGCCCGCGCTGGACCGGCTGCCCGCGGGCGAGTGCTGGCTCTTCCTGGAGACCGGCGGCGCCACCCCGGTCGAGGCCTACCAGGCGGCCCGCCGGCTCGCCGACGCGGTGCGCCGCGAGCGCTCCGCCTCCGTCGCCCTCGTCACCGACCCGGCCGAGCAGCGCCAGCTCTGGGCCGTCCGGGAGGCGGGCGCCGGCATCGTCACCCGGCTGCCCGGCGGCGGCGAGGCCTGGCCCGGCTGGGAGGACTCCGCCGTCCCGCCCGAGCGCCTCGGCGACTACCTGCGGGACCTGCGCGCCCTGCTGCGCCGGCACAGCCTGCACGGCGTGCCGTACGGGCACTTCGGCGACGGCTGCGTGCACCTGCGGATCGACTTCCCGCTGGACGAGCCCGCCGGGGTGCTGGTCTTCCGGGAGTTCCTGGAGCAGGCCGCCGACCTGGTGGTCTCCTACGGTGGTTCGCTCTCCGGCGAGCACGGCGACGGGCAGGCCCGCGGCGAGCTGCTGCCCCGGATGTACCCGCCCGAAGTGATCGCCCTGTTCGGCGAGTTCAAACGGATCTGGGATCCCGAGCACCTGCTCAACCCGGGGGCGCTGGTCGACCCGCGCCCGCTCGACGCCGACCTGCGCTTCGTCACCGCCCCGCGCCGCCCGCTGCCGCTCGCCCTCCCGTACGAGCAGGACGGCGGCAGCCTGGCCAAGGCCGTGCACCGCTGCGTCGGCGTCGCCAAGTGCGTGGACCCGAACACCGGGGTGATGTGCCCCAGCTACATGGCCACCGGCGAGGAACGGCACTCCACCCGGGGCCGGGCCCGGCTGCTGGCCGAGATGCTGCGCGGCATGGCGGCACCTCCCGGCCGCCAGGGCGGCGCGGCGATCGCCGACGGCTGGCGCTCGACGGAGGTCCGGGAGGCCCTGGACCTCTGCCTGAGCTGCAAGGGCTGCGCGAGCGACTGCCCGGTCCATGTCGACATGGCGACCTACAAGGCCGAGTTCCTGCACCAGCACTACCGGCACCGCCCGCGCCCGCTCGCCCACTACTCGATGGGCTGGCTGCCGCGCTGGCTGCGGGCCGCCGCCCTCGCCCCCGGCGCCGCCAACACCCTCGCCCGCTCCCCGGCCGCCGGACTGCTCAAGCTACTCGGCGGAGTCGACCGGCGCCGGGTGCTGCCGGTCCTCCCGCCGGAGACCTTCACCCGCTGGTACCGCCGCCACCGCGCCGCGCACCCGGCCCCGGCGGGGGCACGGCCGGTGCTGCTGTGGCCGGACACCTTCTCCGACCACCTCCAGCCGAACGTGCTGCGCTCCGCCGTCGAGGTGCTGGAGCACCTGGGCTTCGACGTGCGGCTGCCCGCCGGCCCGGTCTGCTGCGGCCTGACCTGGTACTCCACCGGCCAACTCGGCACCGCCCGCCGGGTGTTGCGGCGCAGCCTGCGGACGCTGGCCGACACCGGGCTGCCCGCCGACACCCCGGTGGTCGGGATGGACCCGAGCTGCACCGCCGCCCTGCGCGAGGACCTGCCCCGACTGCTCGGCCCGGACGGCCGCCCGCTCGCCGAACGCACCCGCACCTTCGCCGAGTTCCTCGACCAGTACGCCCCCGACGCCCCGCTCCCGCACGTCCCGCTGGACGCCGTCACCCAGACCCACTGCCACCAGCACGCCG
The DNA here is from genome assembly GCF_042720685.1 of Kitasatospora sp. NPDC058492. Taxonomy (NCBI): domain Bacteria; kingdom Bacillati; phylum Actinomycetota; class Actinomycetes; order Kitasatosporales; family Streptomycetaceae; genus Kitasatospora; species Kitasatospora sp. NPDC058492. The sequence continues at coordinate 139,909 of NZ_JBHXMU010000005.1, read as the reverse complement.
TCCTCGGCAGCGCCGCCGACCGCCGGGTCGAGGCCCGACTCGGCCTGCACAACCGGGTGCTGGACTCCGGCTGCTGCGGCCTGGCCGGCAACTTCGGCTTCGAGCGGGGCCACTTCGAGGTGTCCGAGGCGATCGCCGAGCGCGTCCTGCTGCCCGAGGTCCGGGCCGCCGCCCCCGACACGGTGATCCTGGCCGACGGCTTCAGCTGCCGCACCCAGATCACCCAACTCGCCCAGGGCCGCCAGGCCCTGCACCTGGCGGAACTGATCGCCCGGGCGCTTCGGGGGCGCGCTTAGGGCGCGGCGTGCTCGCCGAGGAAGGCCCCGGCGCGGGCCGCGGCCTCCTCCTTCGTCGGGTAGCCGCGGTCGGCCGCGCCGCGCGCGCCGTCGGCGCCGACGCCCGCCCAGCGCCAGCCGCCGGATTCCTCCTCCTGCCCCAACTCGGCCGTTCCGCCGAACAGTTCGAGCATGCCCTGCGGCACCGCAGGGCGGGCCTCCGGCCACTTCTTCCGGGCGCCCTGCCGGGTGATGCCCCAGGCCGCACCCAGTTGCTCGTAGCTCGCGCCGTAGGAACCCGCCGTCGCCGCCGCGATCGCGGTCAGCCGCTTGACCTCCGTGTCCACCACCTTCCAGGTGGCGAGGACGGAGAGCGCGACCTCGGCCGGGTCCGCGTTCCACATCCGGTCCTCGGGCAGCCCGGTCTCGTGCGAACGAACAGCCCTGGCGAGGGGGTTCAGTGCGTCACCGAGCGCCCTGGCCAGCTCGGACCGCTCCTCGGGGGTGATCTCGATCGATGTCATGCGACAACCATAGTTACCGAACCGGCCTACGACAACCAAAGTTACCGCCTGATTCGATCCGCGCCGAGTGACGGACTCAGACCCCGTCGCTCGGGCGCGAAGGGAAGACCCGCGACGAGCACCCGGCAGCCGACCGCCAGGGCCTCACCGAGGAAGCCCACGCCGATCGACAACTGCACCGGCCGGGCATCCGGAGCGAGACCGAAGCGGCCGGCGAGGAGGCCGAAGCCCGCCATCACCGCGAGGGAGCCGGCGGCGACCAGGAAAGTCCGGCCGGTGTACCGCTGCCACGCCACACCGTCGCGCTCGAACAGCGTGACGGTGATGCCGCGCAGCACCCCGAGTCCGACGCCGAGCGCGGCACCGGCGGCCACCCAGGCGTAGTCACCCGCACCCAGACCCGGGCGCCGCACCAGCGACCAGAACCCGATCGCGGTCAGCACCACCGGCGGCGCGAACAGGTCCCGGGCATTGAGCGGCTCCCCACGCAGCCGCCGGATCACCACCACCACGACCACGACGGCGATCAACCCCGCTTGCAGCCAGACGTTCATCGGCACACCCCTCCCCGGGAGTTTTTTAGCTCGACCATGCTAAATCAGCAATTTAGCTCGACCGTGCTATAACGGCAACATGCCCAAGATCGTGGACCCCGCGGAACGCCGCCAGGCCGTCGCCGACGCCGTGCTCCGCGTCGCCGCCCGAGAGGGGCTGGAACGCGCCTCGCTACGCAACGTCGCGGACGAGGCCGGGCTCGCCATCGGCTCGGTACGGCACTACTTCGCCGGCAGCTCCGAACTGATGATCTTCGCGATGCAGGAGCTGGCCCGCCGCATCGACAGCCGCATCCGCACCCACGCCCGCACCCTGCTCGACCCGGAGGGCGGCACCGACCGCCGCACACAGGTCGAGGAACTCCTCACCGAGACCCTCCCCCTGGACGCCGAGCGCCGGGAGGAGTCCGCGCTCTGGCTGTCCTTCGTCACCGCTGCCCGCACCCGCCCCGAACTCCGCTCCCGCGCCGCCGAGTTGCAGGCCGGACTGGACGGGCTGATCCACCGCGTCCTGACGGAGGCCGAGCGCTCCGGCGCCCTGGCGCCCGGCCTCGACCTCGCCGTCGAGACCCGCCGCCTCTCCGCCCTGCTCGACGGCCTCACCCTCCAGGCCGTCCAGCACCCGGACCTGGTCGGCCCGGACGAACTGCGCGCCGTGCTGCGCCGCCACCTAGACACGCTGGCCGGACGATGCCCTGATTGATTCGCCGCGTCCCTGATCCGCCACAGCTGGCACTGACCCCCCGGCCCGGATCAGCCGACGCCGTCAGGCCCCGGCCTTGGCCGCCTCCTCCGCGGGCGCCTCCTCCGCGCAGACCGCCGACACGAACTCCGCGACCCGGGCCTGCGGCAGCCCGCGCGCGATGTCCGCCTCGCTGATCATCCCGACCAGCTTGTGCTCCGGGTGGTTGATCACCGGCAGCCGGCGCACCCGGTACTGCTCCATCACCCGTAGCACCTGCTCCGCGTCCTCGTCCGCCTCCACCGTCATCGGCCGGCCCAGGGCCAGCTCGCCCGCCGTCACCGCGGCCGGGTCCCGGCCCTCGGCGACGCAGCGCAGCACGATGTCGCGGTCGGTCACGATGCCCAGCAGCTTGTCGTCCTCCCCGCAGATGGGCAGCGCGCCGACGTGCCGTTCCCGCATGATCCGGGCGGCGGCGGCGAGCGTCTCGTGCTCGCGGATGCACTCCGCGCCCGGGTGCATGATGTCGCTGGCTCTGGTCATGGTCCCGCCTCCTGGCCTGGCTTCGGCTCCCCTGTCCATCCTGGTCCGGGCCCGCGGAGGCCGCCACCGGGCGCCGGTCAGGCCGCCTGGTCCGGCTCCGCGCGCCCGCCCGGCGCGTCCGCATCCGGCACCGGCGACTGGTCCAACAATTCCTCCAGCGGCGGGAGTTCGTGCTTCGAGCTGTCCTGCTCGACCTCCGCCTTCGCCGCCTCCTTCCCCTCCACGGCGGCCCGTTCGGCGGCCTTCGCCGCTGCCGCCGCGGCATTCACCGCAGCCCGCTGCTGGTTGTCCGTCGCGCTGTCCAGGAAGCGCAGCAGCTCCACCGGGAAGGGCAGCACCAGCGTCGAGTTCTTCTCCGCCGCCACCTCCACCACCGTCTGCAGCAGCCGCAGTTGGAGCGCCGCCGGGGTCGCGCTCATCACCGCCGCCGCCTCCGACAACCGGGCCGAGGCCTGGAACTCACCGTCCGCCGTGATGATCCGCGCCCGCCGCTCCCGCTCGGCCTCCGCCTGCCGCGCGATCGAGCGCTTCATCGACTCCGGCAGCGCGACGTCCTTGATCTCCACCCGGTCGATCTCGATGCCCCAGCCCAGTGCCGGGCTGTCGATCATCAACTCCAGCCCCTGGTTGATCGGTTCGCGGTTGGCCAGCAGGTCGTCCAGCTCGCTCTTGCCGATGATCGAGCGCAGCGAGGTCTGCGCCACCTGGGAGATCGCGAAGTGGTAGTCCTGCACGTTGACGATCGCCTTCACCGGGTCCTCGACCCGGAAGTACACCACCGCGTCCACCCGGACGGTCACGTTGTCCCGGGTGATGCCCTCCTGCGCCGGGATCGGCATCGTCACGATCTGCACGTTCACCTTGCGCAGCTTGTCCGCGATCGGCAGCAGCCCCACCAGCCCGGGCTCGCGCACATCCCTGCGCACCCGGCCGAAACGGAACACCACTCCCTTCTGGAACTGCTGGACGACCCGGACGCTCAGGCCCGCCCAGATCGCCCCCAGCCCGACCAGCCCCCCGATGGCACCCAGCACCGCATCGACGATCATCGCGGCCTCCTTGCGGCCTCGGCGAGGCCTCCTCGCGCACCAGCCAGCCCCGGCCGTCGCCGACCCGGCCCAGCCGGGGGCCGCCGGAGCAGCTGATTCCACGCTACGCCTGCCCGGCCAGGCCGGCGCAGGGCCGATACGGGCCCGGCACGAGCTCGGTGCACGGCCGATGCGGGCCCGGTGCGAGCCCTAGGAGGGCTTTGTCAGGTCCTGTGGTGGGGGTCGGGGGGTTGTCCGGCCTCGAACGTCGCTGCGAGACGATCACCCGCTCGGGGATCGGTGGGGCGGTGGTGACCGGTTCGTCCCGCGGGGTTGAGCGGGAATCCGGGTCGGGCCGTCCGCCGACAGCCCGACCCCGGCCCTGTTCTGTTACGACCACTCCGGGTGCGGGGCCGTGATGCTCCCGAACTGGTACGAGTTGTTGGGGAGGGTGAAGACGTACTCGTGCGGGTCGTTGTGCGCGGACTCCAGCTTGTTCGGGACGCTGTGGTAGCCGAGCGCGTAGAGGTTCCGGGACGGGGCCCAGGTGTTGTAGCAGTAGATGGCGTTGCGCTTGGTCGCCATGTGCGCGGCAGGGATGTCCAGCACGTAGGCGGCACCGTTCGCGCGGGAGCCGAGCGGCTGGTCGTAGGCGTAGACGAAATTGAAGCGCACGTCGGTGAGTTTGCCCTCGCGGGCCAGTTGCACGGCCGCGTCGGCGATCGCCTTGTGGGTGTCGGTGATCTCCAGCCAGCCCGCGGTGAACTTGTGCGAGGCGCCCGGGTACTGCCGCGCGATGGACGCGATCTTCGACTTGACCGTGGCGACGAACCGGGCGAAGGCATCGGGCCCCCCGTAGGGGGAGTCGACGATCTTCAGGTTGATCACCTTGTCGACCCCGAGGGTGGCGGCAGAGGCCATGAACTCGGCCGTCCGGCAAGGGACGATCTTGCTGCTGCCGTCGGTCGGCCAGTTCACCCCGTGGTGGCCGCCGGCCGCGCAGGGGTGCCGGTCCGAGCCTGTGGTCAGCGGGCAGGGATCGGTGTTCATCAGCTTCGCCAGCCCGTCGTTCTCTCCCCGTGTCACCAGCACGAGGTACACCGGCCGGCCGGCCGCCTTGTGCTCCAGGATCGCCCCGGCCAGGCCCAACGCCTCGTCGTCCTGGTGCGGCGAGTAGAAGATCGCCGGCGGTGCCGCCGCCGACGCCTCGGTCGCCCACATGCCGGAACTCAGCACCGTCGCGCCGGCCAGCGCGCCGGCCGTCAGGACCTGCCGTCGAGACGGACCCGCGTACCCGTTCTCCACCATTGTTGCCTCCCGGTCCCACCGGACCTTCTCGCCACCGCCCCGATCACCGGGCCCAACCCGGTCGACGGGCCACCGTCACCCGGCGGTTCAACCAGGCCACCGTCCAGACCGCCCAGCGGGTGCGGCCGGACAGGGCCCAGTAGGGCTTTGTCGGGCGCCACGGATGGTCAGGCGAGGGGAGGGATGCCTCACCCGCCCAGGCCCCCTGGACCGGTGCCTGCCCGATATGCGACCGACCCGCATCCGCCCCGCTCCCACCACAGGACCTGACAAAGCCCTACTAGGATCGGGGCCATGCCGCAGTCCGCCGCCGCCGACGACCCCGGCCACCCCCGCCACCCCGCCGAGGCCGCCGCCCGCGCCATCTCGCTCACCGCGCTGGACCGCGTCGTCACCGACTGCCGGGCCTGCCCGCGCCTGGTCGAGTGGCGCGAGGAGACCGCCCGCACCAAGCGCCGCGCCTACCTGGACTGGGACTACTGGGCCCGCCCGATCCCCGGCTTCGGCCCGCCCGACGCCCCGCTCGTCCTGGTCGGCCTCGCCCCCGCCGCCCACGGCGCCAACCGCACCGGCCGGATCTTCACCGGCGACCCGTCCGGCGACCTGCTCTACGCGGCGCTCTACGACCTCGGGCTCGCCAACCGCCCCGAGTCCGTCCGGTACGGCGACGGCCTGCACCTGCACGGCGTCCGCATCACCGACCCGGTCCGCTGCGCCCCGCCCGACAACAAGCCCAGCACCGCCGAACGCGACACCTGCCGCCCCTGGATCACCCGCGAACTCCAGTTGCTGCGCCCCACCGTACGGACCGTCGTCGCCCTCGGCGGCTTCGCCTGGCAGGCCCTCCTGCCCGCCCTCGCGCAGGCCGGCTGGCAGGTCCCCCGGCCCCGCCCCGCCTTCGGCCACGGCGCCCTGGCCGTCCTCCCCGCCACCGACGACGGCCCCGCCCTCCAGCTGTACGGCTGCTACCACGTGAGCCCGCGCAACACCAACACCGGCCGCCTCACCACCCCCATGCTCCGCGCCCTGCTCCGCACCGCCGCCCGGTCGGCCGGGCTGGAACCTGCGTCGGAGTAGGCCCGACGGCACCGACCCCCGTACGGTGCCGTCGGACCCGCCCCGACCAGCCGGGCCCCCGACCGACCGGGCCCCCAACTGATCGGGCCCGCACTCAGTCGAACCGCCGGGTCGCGGTGATCCCGCCGTCCACCGGCAGGGTCACCCCGGCCACGTACGACGCCCGGTCGCTCAGCAGCCAGGCCGCCGCCTCCGCGATCTCGGTGTCCGCTCCCGCCCGGCCCAGCGGGGTGGAGCGGACCACCAGGGCGTCGAACTCCGGGCCGGACGCGAAGAACTGCTCCGTCGAGGGCGTCCGCACCACGCCGGGCGCGACGGCGTTGACCCGGATGCCGTGCCGGGCGTAGTCGGCGGTGGCCGCCTTCACCAGGCCGGTCAGGCCGTGCTTGGCGGCCTGCTGGACGCCGTCCCCGAAGCCGCCCACCAGCGCGCCCACCCCGGAGTTGAGCACCACCGCGCCGCCCCGACCGCCCGCCGCCATCGCCCGCAGCTGGGCCCGCAGGCAGAGCCAGCTGCCGCGCAGGTTGAGCGCGTGGGTGTCGTCCCACTCGGCCTCGGAGCGCTCGGCGAGCGGGGCCGGCGACAGGCCGGAACCCGCGTTGTCGAAGGCCGCGTCCAGCCGGCCGTACGTCGTGAGCGCCGCCTCGACCGTCCGCTCGGCGCCCTCCGCGGTGGTCAGGTCGGCGGCGACGGCCACCGCCCGGGCCCCGCCGGCCCGCAGCTCGGCGGCCAGCGCCTCCACCTCGGCGCCGGAGCGGGCGGCCAGCACCAGCAGCGCGCCCTCCCGGGCGAACAGCCGGGCGGCGGCTGCGCCGATGCCGCGCCCGGCGCCGGTGACGATCGTGACCTTGTCGTCGAGAAGTCCCATGCGGCGAGCCTCCCGGCGCCCCGCCCGGGCCACCAGCGGCCAGCCCTTCCCGGGGACGGGCCGACCAGGGACCAGCCGACCAGGGACGGGCCAGCCAGGGACGGCCAGGTCCTGGCTAACCCCGCCCGGCTGTGGCAGCGTGACCGCATGCCCGAGACCCCGCTGGGCGCGTTCCTGCGCGCCCGCCGCGCCCGCCTCGCGCCCGCCGAGGCGGGCCTGCCCCCGGCCGGGCGCCGCCGGACGCCCGGGCTGCGCCGCGAGGAGGTGGCGGCCCGCGCGGGCATCTCCGCCGACTACTACGCCCGGCTGGAGCAGGGCCGCCAGCGGGTGCCCACCGGCCCGGTCCTCGACGGCATCGCCGAGGCCCTGCAACTGGCCGGGGCGGAGCGCGCCTACCTGCACCGGCTGGCCGCCCGGCACCGCGCACCGGCCGGGGCGCCGCCCGAGCCGCCGGCCGTCTCCGCCACCACCCTGGCGCTGCTGGACACCCTGGACGCCGCGCCCGCCTTCGTCACCGGCCCGACCTTCGAACTCCTCGCCTGGAACCGCCCGGCCGGCCTGCTGATGGCCTGGCCGGAACGGCGCCCGCCCCACGAGCGCAACCTGCTCTGGCAGGTGTTCTGCTGCCCGTACGGGGACCGTTCACAGGGCAACCTCGCGGCCACCGGCTCGATCGGCGCGGACCTCGTCGCCTCGCTGCGCGCCCACCACGCGGACCGCCCCGGCGACCGCGGGCTCACCCGCCTGGTCCGCCGGATGTCCTCGGACAGCCCGGCCTTCGCCGCGCTGTGGGACCGCCACCGGGCCGGCCCGCCCGGCCCCGGCCGACTCCACATCCGCCACCCGGCCCTGGACACCGACGTCCTGGACTACACCGTGCTCGCCCTGCCCGAGGAGGGCCGGTACGTCTTCGCGTGCCTCGCCCCACCCGGCAGCCGCGCCCGCCACGCCTTCGCCGCCGCCCACGACGCGGCCCCGGCCCACGCGGCGCCGTTCTAGGTTGGGCCTAGGTTTGGCCTAGCCGAACCGCGGCAGCTTGCGCCCCGCCGCCCAGGCCCACACCTGGGGCAGCCGGGCCCGGGCCGTCTCGGCGGCGGTGAGCTGGCGGGCGTAGAGCACCCCGAGGCCGAAGGGCTCGCCGCTGTCGGCGGCCTGCCCGGCGAGGGTGCCGGCGGCGACCACCGCGTCCTGGTGCTCGCCGAGCAGTTCCTGGACGGCCTTCATCCGGTCCGTGTACCGCTCGGCGGCCGAGCCGACCGCCGGGGCGGCGGTCTCGCCGGCGTAGCGGGCGCGTTTGGCGGCCTTGCGGGCCTCGTGCAGGGCGCGGTCGCGCTGTTCGGCGGGCCCGGCCCCGGCGTCGAGGGCCGCCCGGACGCGCTCGCCGGTGCGGTGCTGCTCGCGCTCGGCGATCCGGGCCAGCTCGGGGACGGCGTCACGGCCGGCCCGGCGGCGCAGCGGGGGGTCGGCGAGGAGGGTGGCGAGGGCGTCGGCGAGGGCGCGGCGGCGCGGGCTGTCGAGGGCCGCGAGCACCTCGGGCCAGGCCTGCCGGTACTCGGTCCGCCCCCACCGCTCCAGCTCCGCCGCGACCCGCTCCGGCCGGCACTCAGCGGGCAGTGCCCGGGCCTGGGCGGCCAGCCGCTCGGCGAGCACCTCGCCGTCCCGGGCGCGGCCGAGGGCGGCCGCGAGCCAGCGCAGTTCGGCGACCAGGTGGTCGGTGGCCCCGGGGGCGAACAGCCGCCGGAAGGTCCGCAGGGCGCTGCGCAGCCGTCGGCAGGCGACCCGCATCCGGTGCACCGCGTCCGGTTCGTCCGCCCGGACGGCGTCGTCGAGGCCGGCCAGTACCGCCGCCTGCGCGCCGAGGCGGTCCAGCAGCACCTGCCCCACCGTGGTGGCGGGTCGCGCCATGAGCGCTCACCCCCTCATCGGGGTCGCCGGGAACGCCTTCCAGGCTACGGGTCCGGGCGCACGACGACGACCAGGACCGCGACGGGAACGAGCAGGCCCGGGACGGGGACGAGCCAGGCCCGGGACGACCGCTCGGCGCACACGACGCCGACCCGCACGAACAGCGAAGCGGCCGCGGCTGAGCGGGCGTCAGGCGGGTGAACGAACGGCCTCCGGCGGGCAACGCTTCCGCTCCCCGGGTACGCGCCCTCGTGCCGGATGTAAGCGTCGTGGCATACTCCGGGACGTGACGACCTCCACCCATGCGATCAGGGCCCTGCGGGCCGCGGTGTTCACCGCGCTCGCCGTGCCGCTGTCCGCGCTGGGCCAGGTGGTCATCACGGGTCGCCCGCTGCCGCTCTCGCTGGTGGCGGCCGCGACCGCCGTCGTCTTCCTGGTCGCGGCCGCGCTGGCCGGCGGGGAGCGGCGGCTGCTGCACATCTCCAGCGTGCTGGTGCCGGTCGAGCTGCTGCTCAACACGACGTTCAACCTGGGGCAGGCCGGCTGTGGGCCGATCCTGTCCGAGCACGTGCCCGCGCGCGGTGTGAACCTGCTGGTGTGTGGCGGCGGTTCGGTGGACGGGTCGCTGCTGGCCGGTCCGCTGGGCCATGTGGGGCCGCTGGCCCCGGCGGCGACCCAGGTGCTGCTCCTGCTGGTGCACCTGGTGATCGCGCTGGCCGCCGCGGCCTGGCTGCGGCTGGGCGACGCGGCCCTGTCGGGCCTGGCCCGGTCGCTGCGCGCGCTGCGCCAGTCGCTGGCCCGCCCGTTGCGCGCCCTGGTCCTGCTGCTGCTCCCGGCTCCGGTTCGGCCGGTGCTGCGGGTGCCGCTGCCGGTGTCGGACCGCGTGCGGCCGCGCCGCGAGGACGTGGTGCTGAGCCCGGCTCCCCGGCGTGGTCCGCCGGTTCTCGCGCCTGCCTGCTGACCCGCCCGAGGCCGTAGGGCCGCCGCGCACGTTCGTCCGCAGGCAGCGCGCACAACTCCCGCGTTCACTCGATCCCGCCGCACCCGGTGCGGTTTCCCGCGCGCATCCGCGCGCCGCGTACAGGAGTTGCCTTCCATGGCTCAGACCCCCAGCAAGCAGCAGGCCAAGCGCATCAGTGCCCGTGAGCGGATCCAGGAGGCGCAGCGCATCGAGCAGGCGGCCTCGAAGCGCCGCCAGCGGATCGTCGTGGCGGTGTCCGCCGTCGCGGTGCTCGCCCTCGCGGGCGGAGCGGCGGTCGCGATCAACTCGGCGTCCGGCAAGAAGGACTCGACGGCGGCCGCCGATGCGGCCGCGCCGACGGAGCTGGTCGTCCCGGCGAACGCCTCCGGCCCGGACGGCACGGTGATCACCTACGGCAAGGCCGACGCCCCGCACACCATGGAGGTGTACGAGGACTTCCGCTGCCCGGTCTGCAAGCACTTCGAGGCGGCGAACGGCGAGGCGGTCAAGAAGCTGACCGAGGACGGCTCGGTCAAGGTGGAGTTCCACCTGGCGGCGTTCCTGGACAACGCCCTCGGCGGCAAGGGCTCGCGCACCGCGCTGGCCGCCGCGGGCGCCGCGCTGAACGAGGGCGTGGACAAGTTCAAGCAGTTCCACGACGTGCTGTACGCCAACCAGCCCGACGAGCGGAAGGACGACTTCGGCAACGTCAACCACATCCTCGACCTGGCCGGCCAGGTGCCCGGGCTGAAGACGGACGCCTTCGTGAAGGCCGTCACCGACAAGACGTACGCGCCGTGGGCGGCGAAGGTCGCGGAGGCGTTCAACGGCAGCGGGGTGACGGGCACCCCGACGGTCAAGGTGGACGGCAAGTCGATCACGCTGTTCAGCGGCCAGTCCACGGTGACGCCGGAGCAGTTCACCGCCCAGGTCAAGCAGGCCGCCGGCCTGAAGTAAGCAGGGCACCACCGGCCCGGCCGAACCCCGGCCGGGCCGGCTCCTCCCAGCCACCGGAGTGTGCTGCCATGACCGCCGCTACCTCTGTGCACCTCTCCACTCCCGCCCCCGGCGACGCCGGCCGTGCGCCGGTCGGCGCGGGCCGGGCGTTCTCCCTGCTGCTGTTCCTCGGCGGGCTGATCGGGTTGGCCGCCTCGGCCGTCCTGACCTTCGACAAGCTCCGCATCCTGGAGAACCCGTCCTACGTCCCCAGTTGCAACCTCAATCCGGTGATCAGCTGCGGTTCGGTGATGCGCACCGAGCAGGCGGAGGTCTTCGGGTTTCCGAACCCGCTGCTCGGGCTGGCCGCCTTCGGCGCGCTGGCGGCGGTCGGGGCGGGGCTGCTGGCCGGTGCCGCGTACCGGCGCTGGTTCTGGCTGGGCCTGCACGCGGGCACCCTGCTGGGTGTGGTGTTCGTGCACTGGCTGATCGACGAGGCGCTGTACCGGATCGGCGCGCTGTGCCCGTACTGCATGGTGGTGTGGGCGACGGTGGTGGTGCTGTTCTGGTACACGACGCTGCACAACCTCCGGACGGGGGTGATCCCGGTGGGCCCGCGGCTGCGGCCGGTCGTGCGGGAGGCGGCGCGCTACCACTGGGCGGTGCCGGTGCTGTGGGCGGCGGTGATCGCGCTGCTGATCCTCAACCGGTTCTGGTACTACTGGAGCACGCTGGTCTGACGGGCCTGACCGACTGGCATATTTGACGGACCGTCAGCCGACGTACCCCGTGGAGTGCAGCAGCGCGGTGGCGCCGGTGCGCCGGGCCGCCAGGGCCCGGGTGAGCCGGCGCGCCGCGCAGGGGTGCAGCAGTGCGGCCGCCCGGGCGGGGGTGAAGTATCCGTACTCGGTGATCTCCTCGGCCTGCACCCGGATGGTCGCGCCGGCCGGGACCGTTCCGCCGTCGAACATGAACTGCACGGCGGGGTGGGCGTGTTCGCCCTGGCCCGGGATCGGGTCGCGCCACTCGACGACGAGCAGCCGCAGCTCGCCGGCCACCAGCCCGGTCTCCTCTCGCAGTTCGCGGGCGGCGCATTCGGCGGGGCCCTCGCCCGGGTCCATCCCGCCGCCGGGGAACTGCCACTGGGCGCGGTAACTGGCCTTCAGCAGCAGGACGTCGCCGCCTTCGCCGGTGAGCAGCACGCTGCAGCCGACGTAGGCGCGCAGCAGCCCGGCCAGCCAGTCCTGTTCCGAGAGCCAGGTGTCCGTCATCGCGCCTCCTCCGCCGGTGCCCCGTCGCGGTGGTTACTCTGCCGCAACCCCCGTGCCGGATCCGGCGGTTCGTACCTAATCCACCCGATCGGGTACTCGACGCACGAGAGCTCCTACCCGAAGACCGCCCGCCGGTAGGCGTTGCGCAGGTCGGTGAGCGGCTGGATGCCGCGGTCGTAGTGGACCTTGTTGGTGAGCAGCAGCGCCCAGCGGCCGAGCCGCCGGGAGATCCAGATGCCGGTGCCGGTGAAGCCGTAGTGGACGAAGGTGCCCTCGGCGGGGTCGGTGCCGGGGGCGTGCAGCCAGGACAGGCCGCGGGCGGGGGCGAGACCGCCGGTCTGTTCGCGCAGCGACTCCGCGATCCAGGCCTCGCCCCAGGGCAGTTGGGGCGGCGGGGCGAGCAGCGCGGCGAGGAAGCGGGCGAGGTCGCGGGCGGTGGAGAAGGCCCCGGCGTTGCCGGAGACGCCGCCGAGCAGCCGGGCCGAGGGGTCGTGGACGACGCCGCACAGGTGGCTCCCGACCTGCGGGTCGTACTCGGTGGGCGCGGTGCGGGCGGTGTCGGCGGGGCCGAGCGGCCCGTACCGGGTGTCGGCCATGGCGAGCGGCCGCCAGATCCAGCGACTGGCGAGCTCGGCCGGCGGCGCGCCGCCGAGGTCCTCGACGAGGTAGCCGAGCAGGACGGCGGCGCGGTCGGTGTACTCGACGGCCGTGCCGGGCGCGCGGTGCAGCGGGGCGGCGATCACCCCGGCCCGGATCGCCGCGAGGTCGCGCCCGTAGAGCTGCTCGAATCCGGTGTGCGGGAGCATTCCGGCGGTGTGCGCGAGGAGTTGACGGACCGTCACCACGCCGACGGGGTGCCCGGAGGCGGGCGGCCACCAGTGGCCGAGCGGTTCGTCGAGCGGGAGCCGCCCGGCCTGCCGGAGCACTCCGACGCAGGGCCAGAGGGCGACGATCTTGGTGAGGCTGGCGAGGTCGTACCGGGTGTCCGGCCCGGGGGCGAGCCGAGCGTACGGGCCCTGCCCGAGCACACCGTGCGCGCCGCCGCCGAGCGCCCCTCCGGCATCGCCGACGGCCCAGACGGCGCCGGCCCCGACGGTGCGCACGCCGCCCCGGACCAGCCGGTCCAGCTCCCCGCCGGGCGCGGCCAGGGCGGGGAGCCGGTCGGCTCCTGGCGGTTGCTGGCTCATCGTCCCCCCTCAGAGGTGTCGTGAGCCTACCCGCCGGGCGGGCCGGTCAGGCCGCCGCGGGCAGTTCCTTGCCGAGGCAGATGCTCTGCGGGTGATCGCGGTAGATGCCGAACTTCCGGATCGCCGCGTACCCCTCGGACCCGTACAGCGCCACGGCCTCGGGCTGCTCGGTGCCGGTCTCCAGGATGACGCGGGTGCGGCCGGCCTCGGCGGCGGTCTGCTCCAGGCGGCGCAGCACCGCCCGGGCCAGGCCACGACCGCGGGCGGCGGGGACCACGAACATCCGCTTCAGCTCGACGTCGCCGTCGCGCAGCCCGTCCGGCCCGGCCTGCTTGGCCCGCCAGCCCCCGCAGGCGACCGGCCGGCCGTCGAGGTAGGCGATCAGGAACAGGCCGGCCGGCGAGTCGAAGTCGTCGAGGTGCAGCACGGTCTCGTCGGGGTCGCCGTAGCGGCGGACGTACTCCTGCTGCACCTCCGCCGACAGGGCCTGGGCGTCGGGGTGGGCGTAGCCGGTGACGCGGAACTCGACGGTTCCGGCCTCCATGGTGGTGCTCTTCATGAGGGAAGAGCCTACGACCTGGATCAGCGGGCCTCGAAACGGGCGACCAGCTCGTTCTTGCCGAACATCCGTGCGGTGTCGACGGCGTTCGGGGTGCCGGCGGTGGGGTCGGCGCCGCCGTCCAGCAGGACGGTCAGCACGTCCTCGGCGCCCTTGAAGACGGCGCCGGCGAGCGGGGTCTGGCCGCGGTCGTTGGCGCGGTTCGGGTCGGCGCCGCGCGCCAGCAGGGCTTCGACGGTGGCGGCGTGGCCGTGGTAGGCGGCGAGCATGAGCAGGGTGTCGCCGCGGTCGTTGGTGAGGTTGGCGGGCGCACCGGCGTCCACGTAGGCGGCCAGGGTGTCGGTCTCGCCGGCGCGGGCGGCGTCGAAGAGCTTTCCGGCCAGGGCGATCACCTCGGCGTCGGGGGCGCCGGGAGCGTCGGCGGGCTGCTGGTTGGCGGCGTCGGTCATGGCGGGCGGCCTTTCCGGTCTGTGGGTCCTGCGGGTTCTGCGGGCTCTGCAGGTTCTGCGGGTGGCGGAGCCGCGGTGACGGAGTGCGGCTGGAGGAGCTGCGCGTACCGCACCGTAGCGGCCGGGTGCCGGGCCGGGCCAGCGCGCATCCGGATGGCGGATGGCGGCCCTCGAACGGCGGCCATCCGGGCGAACTTCCCCGACCCCCCGGAAACCTCCCGCCCACCCGGCGGGAATGCCTCGCCGCGCTGGAACTGCGCGGGACACGGCCCCACCCCGGCCGGTCCGCCCGCCTTCGCCCGAACTCCAGGGCGACGTTGAACGGGAAACCACCCATTTGCACCGTTCCATCATCTATTACTTTTTGTCACGATTAGCGCACTTTCCGTAACACCGTCCCCGTCCCCCCTCCCCGAGGAGCAGAACGTGATCCTCTCGATTTCCGGCATCGTCCTGTTCGGCACCATCGCCTTTCTGTTCTTCCGCAGGGACGGGCTAAAGGTCTCCCACGCCGTCGTCTGCGCCCTCTTCGGCTTCTACGTCGCCGGTTCCTCGATCGCCCCGAGCATCACCGCCGGCGGTGCCAGCCTGGCGAGCCTGCTCGGCGGCCTCAAGTTCTAGGGCGTGTCTGACAATTCCCGCCGGGCGCGCGACGCCGGGCATCCCGCCTGGACGCACCGGCGAAACGTCCAAGTACGGCCCAGTACGAGGACGCTTCGCCGGCACGCCCAGCCGGGCGCCCACCGCCGCGCGCTGATCCGACGCGAATTGTCAGACACGCCCTGGACCCTGTCCGGCCGGACAGGGCCCAGGCCCCACGTTCCAGGCGCTGCCACTCCCCCGCACGGGCCCGGGCGCGGATCCCACCGCCCCGGGTCCCGTCGTACCGGCTCCGCCCCCGCCACCCGACCCGTCCCACTCGCCCGGGGAGTCAAGGAATGCCGCTCCAACGCCACCTCAGCAAGGGCCGCGAGATCGCCCGAACCGCCGGGGACCACGCCTCCGACATGTTCGCCCCCCTCTCCGTGATCGGCCGCGGACTGCGCCACCACGCGGGCTGGGCCAAGGACCGCTGGAACGCCACCCCGAAGGAGCGCCGCGGCCCGACGCTGTTCCTCTCCGCCGCGATGCTGGTCGGCGTCTACCTGCTGCCGCACGGCCTGCTGTTCGCCCTGATCGCCCTGATGGCCAGCTCCGCCTGGACCGGCCGGGCCCCCAAGCCGGCACCCGCCCCGCCCGCCCCGGACGTCGCCGACGTCAAGCTCGGCGCGCTCTACGCGGCGCTCACGCCGTACCTGTGCGGCCCCGAGGACGCCAACCCGCTGTACCACTACGAGGGCCACTACAAGCGCGCCTTCGGCTCCTGGGAGTTCGACGACGAGGGCCGGCTCTCCCGGCTGGAACTCGGCTACCCGGCGTACTTCACCGACACCGAGCCGAGCGCGCGGGCCCGGATCGAGCAGGTCGTCCAGGGCAAGGCCGGCCGGGCCCGGGAGTACCGCTTCGACTGGGACGAGGAGTCCAACCGGCTGCGGATCGCCGCGCTCACCCCGCTGCCCGCCGACATCGTCGCCCAGCGCTTCGTGGCCGCCCCCGGCGAGATCGTGCTCGGCTTCACCGACGAGGACGGCACCGCCCGGACCATCCCGGTCTTCCAGGGCGGCACGATCGCCCAGCAGCCGCCGGTCGTCTGGCGCACCGGCCCGCGCTCGGCCGAGCCGCACCTGCTGGCGCTCGGCGTCACCGGCTACGGCACCTCCAGCCTGATCCGCTCGATCGCGCTCCAGGCGCTCCCGTACGGGGACCTGGTGGTGGTCGACGGCGCGGGCACCGGGGAGCACGCCTGCCTGGTCAACCGGCCCGGCGTGCACACCGTGGAGACCAGCCTGCACGGCGCGCTGGCCGCGCTGGAGTGGGCCTCCCAGGAGACCGAGCGCCGGCTCGCCGCGCTGAACGCCGCCCGGCACGCCGGCACCGCGCCGCCCGAGGACGCCACCCGTCCGCTCTGGCTGCTCCTGGACCACCCGACCGAGCTGAGCGAGCTCGCCCACGCCGAGGGCCGCCCGGACCCGCAGGACCTGCTGGAGCTGCCGCTGCGGCACGGCCGCGCCGCCCGCGTCACCGTGGTGATCGCCGACGACATCGAGGCCAGGGGCCGGATCACCGCGACCGTGCGCTCCACCACCCGGGCCCGGGTGCTGCTCGGCCCCGCCGGCCCCGAGGAGGGCCACGCCGTGCTCGGCGCGCCGCTGGACATCGTGCCCGCCGCGCACGCCCCCGCCGGCCGCGGCTACGCCCGGATCGGCAACAGCACCCCCGTCCGGCTCCAGGTGCCCGCCACCGTCGACCCGCTGGACGAGGAGGCCCCGGCCCAGCTGCGGGACGCGGTGATCGCCCTGCTGCCGCACCGCGACACCCGCACCGAGGCCGCCGCCGACCTGCCGCCCCGGCCGGAGCGTCCGCCGGTGGCCCTGCCGGCCGATCCGGCCCCCCGGGCCCACCCGGTCGACCTCGCCAAGGGCGAGCCGATGATCCGTTCCCGCCCGATCTCCTGACCGCGGCGGACGGGGGCGGCGGCGCTCGTCGAATCCCGTCCCGGTAGGCTCGTCCAGGAAAGGCCGACCGATCACCAGATGTGAAATAGGTGACACCTAGGGTGATATCCACGGCCAGATGTGACAAATCGGGCGCCGATGGGTACAAACAGGGGCGGCACGACAGACGACGCATGTCCCGGGACGGGAATCTTCGTCGGAAGCCGAGCGTTGACCGAACGACGAAGAACAGCGACCACTAGTCCTGTGGGCTATAAGCCCGGGAGGCACGATTCATGAGCGAGCGAGCTCTCCGCGGCACGCGACTCGGGGCCACTAGCTACGAGACCGACCGCGGTATCGATCTGGCTCCCCGCCAGACCGTCGAGTATGCATGTCAGAACGGACACCGATTCGAGGTTCCTTTCTCGGTCGAGGCGGAGATCCCCCAGGCCTGGGAATGCCGCTTCTGTGGCCAGGAGGCGGTACTTCTCGACGGCGACGAGCCGGAAGAGAAGAAGGTCAAGCCGACGCGTACCCATTGGGACATGCTGATGGAGCGCCGGACCCGTGAGGAACTGGAGGAGGTACTGGCCGAGCGACTGGCCGTGCTCCGCTCCGGCGGAATGAACCTCGCGGTGCACCCGCGGGACACCCGCAAGAGCGCCTGACCTCGCTCCCGCCACGGCGGGAGGACGCGAAAAGGGACCCTGGTGACCAGGGTCCCTTTCGCGTTCCCGCCTCGCGTTCCCCGGGACGGGAACGCGAGGCGGGAGGGGCGGTCAGCCCGAGATCGGCGGGCGGTACGTGGTGTCCGGGCCCTGCGGACCGCGCGGGCCGTCGCCTGGCTCCACCACCTCGCCCTGGATCACCTTGCCGTCCGGGCGGTGGATGCGCAGCTGCTCCTGCAGCCGCATCGCGTCCGCGAACGGGTCCGCCCCGGCGGCGACGGTGCTGCGCAGCGCCTTGTCGGCCACCCGGCGGCCACCGGCCCGCCAGAGCGCCCGGGTGGGCGGGAACAGCAGGGTGAGCGCCACCAGGTCCGACAGGAAGCCCGGGACCATCAGCAGCAGGCCCGCCAGCACCGTCAGACTGGTGCCGGTCTGGGGCTGCTCGGACTTCGGGTCCTTGCTCTGCTCGATCGCCGCGGACAGCGCCTTCAGCCCGGCCCGCTTGATCAGCGAACCGCCGATCAGCGCGCCCGCGATGAGCAGCAGCACGACGACGAATCCACCCAGCCACGAGCCCACTTGGACCAGCAGCCAGATCTCCAGCACCAGCCAGGCGGTGATCAGCAGCGGCAGCACCCGGCGGAGCTTGCCGCGCGGGGCCGGACGGGCGGGGGTAGCTTGCTGGGTCACGGTACGAATCCACTCCAAGCAGTGCTCTGCGCGCCGCACGGGAGGTCCGGGCCGGCTACGGCACCACCTGGTCCAACGATTCCCCGGCGGCCGGTGTTCCGGCGCCGGACTTCCGTCGGCGGCCGACCAGCACGCCCGCGCCGCAGGCCAGCAGGCCTGCGAGGGCCAGCGTCCACTCCGGCGCGGCGCCGACCCGGTCGGCGACTGTGGTGCCGTCGCGCAGCGGGACGACCGCCGACAGCTCGGCCGCGGTCAGCTCCTCGGTGCGCTGCTGGACCGTGCCGTCCGGGGCGATCACCGCGCTGATGCCGCTGGTGGCGGCGATCAGCACGGCCCGGCCGTGCTCGACCGCACGCAGCCGGCTCATCGCGAGCTGCTGCTCGGGCTGGCCCGTCTTGGCATAGGTCGCGTTGTTGGTCTGGACCACCAGGACGCGGGCGCCGCTGTCCACGGTGTCGCGGACGATCTCGTCGTAGGCGACCTCGAAGCAGATCACGTCGCCGATCCGGGCCGGGCCGAGCTGCATGACGCCGTTGTGGTCACCGGGGTAGAAGTCCCGGGCGACCCGCTGGAGGCGGGTGATCACCTTCATCAGCTGGGCGCGGAACGGCACGTACTCGCCGAACGGGACGGGGTGCTGCTTGGTGTAGGAGGCGCCGGGGCCGGTCTTCGGGTCCCAGACGATGCCCTCGTTCTGGACGTGCTGCGCGTCCGGGCCGTCCACCAGGGTACCGACCAGGGTGGGCACGCCGACCGTCTTCACGGCCTGGTCGATGCGCTGGTAGGCGAGCGGGTCGCTGAACGGGTCCAGGTCGGAGGAGTTCTCCGGCCAGATCACGATGTCGGGGCGCTCGACCTTGCCGGCGGCGATGTCCGCGGCCAGCCGCTCGGTCGCCACCGCGTGGTTGTTGAGGACCATCATCGGGCGGCCCAGGAAGTCCATGCCCGGGTTGGGCACGTTGCCCTGGACGATGGCGACCTTGACGGTGTCGGCCGGCGCGGTCGGCACCGGCACCAGGTACCCGGCCAGCAGCGCGGCCACCGCGCCCAGCCCCGCCAGCGCGGCGGCCCGGGGCGTCTTACGCGGCCCGCGCAGGCGCAGCACGGCGCCGGCGAGCAGGGCGCCCGAGAGGGCGACCGCGAAGGTCACCAGCGGTGCGCCGCCGAGCGCGGCCAGCGGCGTGAACGGGGTCGCGGTGTTGGCGAAGGCCAGCCGCCCCCACGGGAAGCCGCCGAACGGCAGCCGGTCGCGCGCCCACTCCTGGGTGATCCACAGGCAGGCCGCCCAGAGCGGCCAGGCCGGCAGCCGGGAGGTGAGGGCCAGGCCGCCGCCGAGGACGGCCAGGAACAGCGCCTCCACGACCGACAGGCCGACCGTCGCGTCCCAGCCGACCACCCGCAGCCAGCTGAGCAGCAGCAGGAAGAACGGCAGGCCGAAGGCGAAGCCCGTCCAGGCCGCCTGGCGGACGGTGCGGCCCCGGGTGAGCAGGGACAGCGCGGCGACGCCGAGCAGCGACAGCGGCCACAGGTCGAAGGGCGGGAAGGCGAGTGCGAGCAGCAGGCCCGCCAGGGCCGCGAGGCCGGTGCGGGGAAGGCCCGCCCGGACCTTGGCGACGGCGCGGGCGGCCCGGCCGGGCCTGGGCGCCGACTCCGCCGGTTCGGGTGCGGCCCCGGGCCGCTCCTGGGTGACGGGCATGGCCACCGGCGCACCATCTTCCTGGATCTTGCTGTTCGGACGCTGTCCGAAGAAGGTACCCCGGACGGTCAGGGAAGCGTGAGGTCAGGGTGGTAGCAGGGTCAGCGGCTCACGGCCCGGCGGGCCTTGCCGCACATGCCCCGTCGGAGGCGCTGCGCTGCTCGCCCAGGGGTTCCGGGTGGAAGTCCGGGGCGGGCAGCTCACGGGGGACAGTGAAGTCGGCGGGGCGGTCGTCCTGGGGACCTGTGGGCCGGCCGGCCGCCGCTTCAGCTGGCGCCACGCGGGCCTGCTCGGCGCTACTCGGCGGCCAGGTGGACGGTGCGGCCTCGGACGACGGTGCGCAGGCAGGCCGGCAGCGGGTGGCCGGGGGTGAGGTCGGGCAGGCCCGGGGTGCCGGAGCGCGGGTCGGTGGACCAGCCCGCCACCCGGGAGTCGGGGGCCTGGACGACCAGTTCGTCGGCGGCCCAGATCGCGTAGCTGGCGACGGCGCCGGGCACGAGCACGCCGTCCTGGTCGCGGCCGATCGCGCGCCAGCCGCCGCGGGTGTGTGCGGTGAAGGCCGCGCGGACGGAGATCCGGTGGTCCAGGGTCTGGTGGAAGGCGGCCGCGCGGACGGTGCCCCAGGGGTCGAGCGGGGTGACCGGGGCGTCCGAGCCGAAAGCCAGCGGCACGCCGGCCCGCAGCAGGGCGGCGAAGGGGTTGAGCCTGGCGGCCCGCTCAGCGCCGAGGCGCTGGACGTACATGCCGTCCGGGCCGCCCCAGGCGGCGTCGAAGGCGGGCTGGACGGAGGCGGTGAGGCCGAGCTCGGCGAAGGCGGCGACGGACTTGTCGTCCAGCGCCTCGGCGTGCTCGACGCGGTGGCGCAGCGCCCGGACCCGCCCGGCGCCGACCCGCTCCCCGGCCGCCCGGACGCCGTCCAGGACGGCGGCCACGGCCGCGTCGCCGATGGCGTGGAAGCCGGCCTGGAGCCCGGCCTCGGTGCAGGCGGCGACGTGGTCGGCGACCTGCTCGGCGGTCAGGTAGGCGGTGCCGGTGTGCTCGGCGTCGGCGTAGGGGGTGTGCAGGCAGGCGGTGTGCGAGCCCAGCGCGCCGTCCGCGAAGAGGTCGCCGCCGGCGCCCACCGCGCCGAGCCGGCGGGCCGTCTCGGCGCCGCCCAACTCGCCCCAGTAGCCGAAGACTTCGGGGCCTTCGCCCTCGGCGGCGAGGGCCAGCAGGGCGGCCAGGTCGGCCTCGGAGGAGATCTCCGGGCCGGCGCACTCGTGCAGCGCGCCGATGCCGAGTTCGGCGGCGCGGGCGAGGGTGGCGCGCTGGGCGCGGCCGCGCTGCTCGGGGGTGAGGTGGGCGAGCGCGGTCTGCCGGACGGCGTGGTGGGCGTCCTTGGTGAGCGGGCCGTCGGCGGTGTGGCCGGGGCGCTCGGCCAGGCCGGGGGCGAGGCTGCGCAGCGCGGTGGTGGCGAGCGCGGAGTGCACGTCGGTGCGGGAGAGGTAGAGCGCGGCGCCGCGGGCGGCGGCGTCGAGTTCGGCGAGCGTGGGCGGGCGGCCCTCGGGCCAGCCGGTCTCGTCCCAGCCGTGGCCGATGAGCACCCCGCCGGGCTCGGGGCGGGCGTCGACGAAGGCGGTGACGGCGGCGAGGGCTGCGGCCAGCGAGGGGCTGCCGGTGAGGTCGAGGCCGGTGAGCGCCAGGCCGGTGGCGGTGGCGTGCACGTGGGCGTCGACGAAGGCGGGGGTGACCAGGGCGCCGTCCAGCTCGACAATCTCGTCGGCTGCGGCGGCGTACGCCTCGGCGGCGCCGTCGCTGCCGACCCAGGCGATGTGCTCGCCCTCGACGAGCATCGCGGTGGCGAAGGGGTCGGCGGGGCTGTAGACGGCGCCGCCGCGCAGCAGGACGGTCCGGGAAGTGCGTTCGGTCATGCCGCTAAGTCTGCACCTGTGGGGTTCGTCCTCAGAGCTTCGGGGGTCGCGCTTCGTAGGGGGTGGAGAGGACGACGGTGGTGCGGGTGGAGACGCCGGCGGCGCTGCGGATGCGGGCGAGCAGGTCCTCCAGGTCGCCGGGGGCGCCGACGCGCACCTTGAGGATGTAGTTCTCGTCGCCGGCGACGCTGTGGCAGGCCTCGATCTCGGGCAGGCCGGCCAGCCGTTCGGGGGTGTCGTCCGGGGCGCTGGGGTCGAAGGGCTTGACCGAGATGAACGCGGTCAGCGCCAGGTCGACGGCGTCGGGGTCGATGATCGCGGTGTAGCCGCGGATCACCCCGCGCTGTTCGAGGCGGCGCACCCGCTGGTGCACCGCCGAGGTGGACAGGCCGGTGGCCTTGCCCAGGTCCGTGTAGCTCATCCGGCCGTCCTCTAGGAGCAGCTGGACGATGCGTTGGTCGAGATCCTCCACAGTGCGCAAACCTACCCGGTCGGGGGCACGGGGGGCGCACGCGGTGTCACATCGGGTGCCCGCAGGTGTCACGCGGGCAAATGCCAGGCGAATGTGGCAGTGGATGTGGCCAAGGACACACCCGGTGCATCACGGTGCACCGGACCGCAGGGTTATGAGCCCGAATCGGAGGGAAGTGCTGGTTGTGGCCCCGGGCGACCACGCCGGGCCCGATCCGAGGGGGATCCTCATGCCGACTGACCAGCGTGCCCTGGGCGCCGACGAGACCGACGATACGACCGGCCGCGACGACCTCGCGGTCGATCACGGCCACGTCCCGGGCATCGACCCGGGCGAGGCCGAGACCTGGGACATCTTCCGGGTGCACTGCCCCGAGTGCCGCCGCCCGATCGCCCTGGTGGCCGACGAGGAGCGGCTGCCGCAGCACGCGCTGCTGCCGACCGCCTGGAACCCCTTCGCCCCCGCGCTGTGCCCGGGTTCGGGCACGCCGACCGACGACCTCGCCGAGGTGGAGACCCCGGAGGACGACCAGCCGGCCGGGCTCGACGCGCTGTTCAGGCTCCCCACCGAACTCGACTGGCGCACCCAGCCGTTCTCGCACGCGGTGGCGCACCGGCCGACGCGGACCGCCGTCGTCGCCCCGGCCGTCCCCGTCATCTCGGCCATCCCCGAGCAGCGCCGCCGCCTGGTCCGGCGCTGATCCGCCAGCCCGCGCAGGCGGGTCGACGCAGAGACGAAGACGCCTCCGGCCGTCACTCCGCACCCTGGAGTGACGGCCGGAGGCCGTTTGTGGGGGGCTCAGCCCTTGGTGAGGTGGCGGCCGATCACCAGGCGCTGGATCTGGTTGGTGCCCTCGACGATCTGCAGCACCTTCGCCTCGCGCATGTAGCGCTCGGCCGGGAAGTCCTGCGTGTAGCCGTAGCCGCCGAGCACCTGGACCGCGTCGGTGGTCACCCGCATCACGGCGTCGGTGCAGAACAGCTTGGCCATCGCCGCCTCCTTGGAGAACGGCAGGCCCGCGTCCCGCAGCCGGGCGGCGGACAGGTAGAGCGCCCGCCCGGCCTCGATCTGGGTGGCCATGTCGGCGAGCATGAAGGACAGGCCCTGGAACTCGGCGATCGGGCGGCCGAACTGGCGGCGGGTGCGCGCGTAGTCGACCGCGAGGTCGAGCGCGGCCTGGGCGACGCCGACCGCGCAGGCGGCGATGCCGAGGCGGCCGGAGTCCAGTGCGGCGAGCGCGATCTGGAAGCCCTGGCCCTCCTCGCCGATCAGCCGGTCGCGGGCGACCCGGGCACCGTCGAAGTGCAGCTGCGCGGTCGGCGAGGAGCGCATGCCCATCTTGTGCTCCGGCGGGGCGGCCGACAGGCCCTGTGCGTCGCCCGGGACGAGCAGGCAGCTGATGCCCTTGGAGCCCTCGTCGCCGGTGCGCACCAGGGCGCTGTAGAAGTCCGCCCGGCCGCCGTGGGTGATCCACGCCTTGGTGCCGTTCACCACGTACGCGTCGCCGTCGAGGTCGGCGCGGGTGCGCAGCGCGGCCGCGTCCGAGCCGGACTGCGGTTCGGAGAGGCAGTAGGCGCCGAGCTGCTCGCCGGAGAGCATTCCGGGCAGCCACCGGCCGCGCTGCTCCTCGGTGCCGAAGCCGACCAGCGCGTGGCAGGAGAGGGTGTGCACGCTCACCCCGAGGCCGACGGCCAGCCAGCCGGCCGCCAGCTCCTCCAGCACCTGCAGGTACACCTCGTAGGGCTGCCCGCCGCCGCCGTACTTCTCGTCGTAGGGGAGGGAGAGCAGGCCGGCCTCGCCGAGGGTGCGGAAGACCTCTCGCGGGAAGCGGTCGGCGGCCTCGTCCTCGGCCGCGCGGGGCTGCAGCTCGCGCTGGACCAGGTCCCGGGTGAGGCTCAGCAGCTCGTGGGCCTCCTCGCTGGGCAGCTGGCGCTCCACGGCTTTCACTGGGGACGGGGTCATGGCGGCGGTCGCCTCCTCGATCGGGCACCGGAGCGTGGTGTGGCTGGTCCGGCGCGGGTGTGGCAGGTCGGCCCGACCGGCACCGGATTACGGTGAACGGCCGTTCACAGGCATGGCGATGCGAGTATGCCGGAAACCCGCGCCGCCGTCACGATCACTCAGGAGTAACTGGACGGACTGGTGGGCTACGGCACCGTAGGGTTGCCGTTGTGGCTGCTTCCCGACCCCTCGCCCCCGCCCTTTCGCCCGTTCCCGGCGACGCGGTGGCCTCGCTCGCGGCGGAGCTGCGCGCGCTGCCGCCCTCCTGCGGGCCGGTGCGGCTGGTCGCGGTGGACGGGCACGCGGGCTCGGGCAAGACGACCTTCGCCGGGCGGCTGGCGGCGGCGCTCGGCGGGGCGCCGGTGGTCCACCTCGACGACCTGGCCACCCACGCCGAGCCCTTCGGCTGGACCGGGCGGCTGCGCGAACAGGTGCTGGAGCCGCTGGCAGCCGGCCGGGACGGTGCGTACCGGGTGTACGACTGGACGCTGCGCCGCTTCGCGGGCACGGCCGCGGTGCCGGTCGCCCCGGTGGTGCTGGTGGAGGGCGTCGGCGCCGGGCGGCGGGCGGTGCGGCCGTGGCTGGCCCGGGTGATCTGGCTGGAGTTGGACGCCGCCTCGGCCCGGCGGCGCGGCGAGCAGCGGGACGGGCCGGATCTGGCCGAGTTCTGGGCCGGCTGGGCGCGGGCCGAATCGACGCATTTCGCCGCGGATCCGAGCCGTCCGTTCGCCGGGACGCGAGTCGACGGGGTGACCGGACGAATCACGCCGGGCACCGTGGGTGAACCTTCAACAAGCCCTTGACCTGCACTGTCACCAGGATTTAGGTTCTCCTCAGCCGCCGGAACGGGATGTTCCGGCCGCCTCGGACCCGGCGTCCCCGACTTGTTCCCCCGTGAGCCGGGGGCGCCGTCCGGTCCTTTCCGAATCGCGCTCCCCCGCCGCCGGTCCAGGCCCCCACCCGCTCAACGACCGCTCACACGATCGCATTTGACTCCGTGGGCGCCCTTCCGGATCAGCGCCACGCCGGTACGATTCCTCGCAGGCGCAGATGCGCCCGGGGGCTTTCGACCACCGGCCCGGCTGCACGCAGGCGACCTGCCACCGAGCCCCGGGCCAAGCCGCGGGGGGCGTGAGTGACGACGGTGGACAGTTCGGACAGCAACGCGGGCGGCCCGGACCGGCTCGCCGAACGCGCGTGGCTGCGTGCCATGGACGCGTACACGGCGGGCGCGTACGCCCGTGCCGAGGAGGAGTTCCGCGCGGCCGTCCGGCTGGACCCGGGCATGGCCGACGCCTGGCTCGGCCTGCACGCGCTGCGCAGCGACACCTCGGCGGCGCTGCTGGCCATGTACCGCAACCAGAAGCGGTTCGGCGAGCAGCGGCGGCGCCACCGCCGCCCGCTCAGTTCCTGGTACTGGCTGGGCTGGTGGGTGCAGCCCGTCCTGGAGGACGCCCGCGACCTGGCGCTGGCGCACGCCTCGCACTGGCTGGACGGCCGCCACCTGGCCGAGCTGGACCGGGCGCTGGAGCAGTGCCCGGCGCCCAGCGAGGACCCGTCCGCCCAGTTCCTGTACGCCTGCCGGTCCTATCTGCTCAAGGACTGGGAGCAGCTGATCCGGGACACCGACCGGCTGCTGGACGACCCGCTGCTCGGCATCGAGGCCGGGCTGTTCGCCGGCATGGCGCGGGTCCGGCTGGACATGTGCGCCCAGGCGCAGGCGCCGCTGGCCGCCTCGCTGGCCCGCTGCCGCTCCGAGCAGCCCCAGCGCAAGGAGCTGCGGTACTGGCTGGCCCGGGCGTACGAGGGGGCCGGGCGCAGTGCGGCCGCGCTGCCGCTCTACCGGGCGGTGCACCGGGCCGATCCGGTGTTCATGGACACCGCCGCGCGGCTGGCCGCGATCGCGGCGGAGGACGGGTTGGCGGACGACCTGCCGGACGCCCTGCTGGACGGCGGCCTGCCGGCGGGCGGGCGGGCGGCCGGGTACGAGGACACCGAGCCGGACGAGATGGACGAGGCGGACGAGGCGGACTTCCAGGACGGGAACGGGTACGCCACGGCGGGGGGCTTCGGCGACGCGGCCCCCGGGTTCACCGAGAGCGCCGGGTTCACCGAGGGCGCCGGGTACACCGGCGGGGTCGGATTCGTCGAGGGGGTCGGGTTCCTCACGGGGCCCGGCCCGGGCGACGGCTCCACGGCCGGCCCGGCGCCGCAGGCGGCCGGCGAGCGGTCGGGTTCGCCGGCCGGCTCCGCCGCCCCGCTGCCGGCGCCGGTCCGCGCCGAGGCCCAGCCCCGCACCGCGCCGCTGCCCGCCGCCCAACCGGTCGACGACGAGCGCGAGTTGGACGCGGCGCTGGCGGAACTCTCGCTGATGGTGGGCCTGGAGCCGGTCAAGCGCCAGGTGCGGGCGCTGTCGGCGCAGCTGCGGATGTCCAGACTCCGGGCCGCGCAGGGCCTGCCGGTCCAGCCGCCCAAGCGCCACTTCGTCTTCTCCGGCCCCTCCGGCACCGGCAAGACCACCGTGGCCCGGATCCTCGGCCGGGTCTTCCACGCCCTCGGACTGCTCTCCGGCGACCACCTCGTGGAGGCCCAACGGGCCGACCTGGTCGGCGAGTTCCTCGGCCAGACCGCGGTCAAGGCGAACGAGCTGATCGACTCGGCACTGGACGGCGTGCTGTTCATCGACGAGGCGTACAGCCTCTCCAACTCCGGCTACACCAAGGGCGACGCCTACGGCGACGAGGCCCTCCAGGTGCTGCTGAAACGCGCCGAGGACAACCGCGACCGCCTGGTGGTGATCCTGGCCGGCTATCCCGAGGGCATGAACCGGCTGCTCGCCACCAACCCCGGCCTCAACTCCCGCTTCACCACCCGGGTCGACTTCCCCAGCTACCGCCCGAACGAGCTGACCGCGATCGGCGCCGCGCTGGCCGGCCGGGACGGCGACGGCTGGGACGAGGACGCGGCCGAGGAACTGGCCAGCATCTGCACCCACGTGGTCCGCGAGGGCTGGATCGACGAACTCGGGAACGGCCGGTTCATCCGCACCCTGTACGAGAAGTCCTGCGCCTACCGGGACCTGCGGCTCTCGCTGCTGCGCGAGCCGCCGGGCCGGGAGGACCTGGCGACCCTGCGCCTGCCCGACCTCGTCCAGGCCTACGGGGAGCTGATCGACGGCCGCGGCTGAGACCAGCTCCCCGGGATCACGCCGGGATCGCGCCGGGCTCAGCCCCGGAGCAGCTCGGCCTCGCGCTCGGGGTCGAGGCCGACCTTCGGCCGGTCGGCGCGCTGCGGGGCGACGCCGCCGATCGACCGCAGCCAGGTCCAGGTGTCCTCGACCGTCTCGCCCACCGGCCGGCAGCGCAGCCCGGCGGCGACCGCCCGGTCCACGGACGCGCCGTGCAGGAAGTCGTTCAGCTCGCCGGGCGCCAGCCAGATCGGCAGCTCCGTCCAGGGCTCGACGCCGGCCGCCAGGATGCGCTCGGGGTCGGTCCAGCGCAGGTCCGCGTCCGAGCCGGTGACCCGCACGCAGGCCTCCAGCAGCTCGCCCATCGTGGTGTGGCCCGCCGGGCTGACCACGTTGCACGCGCCGCCGAGCCGGGCCGCCGCCGCGTCCAGCAGCCAGCTCGCGAGGTCGCGGACGTCGATGTACTGCAGCGGCAGGTCGTACGGGCCGGGGGCGAGCACCGGGCCGCCCCGGGCGATCCGGTTCAGCCACCAGGGCAGCCGGCCGATGTTCTCGTGCGGGCCGAGGATCAGCCCGGCCCGGGCGAGCAGGGCGCGCCCACCGAACTCCGCCTCCAGGGCCAGTTCGGCGCCGCGCTTGGCCTCGGCGTAGGGCACCTGGCCCTCGGCGTCCGGGGACGACCCGACCACCTTCGCCGACTCGTCCGCCCCGCGCGCCAGCGGGTAGTCGTACACCGACCGGCTGGAGACGTACCCGTAGTGGCCGACCCGGCCGGCCAGCAGGCGGGCGCTGTCGCGCACCGCCGTCGGGGCTCCGGACCAGGTGTCCACCACCGCGTCCCACTCCCCCGTGGCCAGCGTCGCCAGCCCGCCCTCGGCGGTGCGGTCGCCCAGCAGCGCGGTCACGCCCGCGGGCGCGGGCTGCGTACCGCGGTTGAGGGCCGTCACCTCCCATCCCCTGGACAGCGCCTCCTCGGCGACGACCCGTCCGACGAAATTCGTTCCACCCAGCAGGAGAAGCCTCATGCCGACCACCCTGCGCCCAGGGTGGCCGGCATGGGAACGGCTGCACGCTGAGAGCAGAATCGCCCGCAGCGGACACGCCGTCAGCGAAAGGGGCAACCTCAGGCGGCGGAGCGGTGGTCCGGGTCGTGCATCTCGCCGACCAGCTCCTCCAGCACGTCCTCCAGCATGACCACACCGAGCGTGCGGCCGTCCTGGTCCAGCACGGCGGCCAGGTGGCAGGTCGCCCGGCGCATCGCACCGAGCGCGTCGTCCAGCGGGAGGCTGCCGCGCAGCACCGTGATCGGACGCCACAGCCGGGCCGGGACGGGCGCGGACGGGTCCTCCACGTCGAGGATGTCCTTGAGGTGCAGGTAGCCCAGGTAGCCGTGGCCGGCCGGGTCGCCGTCGGTGACCGGGAAGCGCGAGAAGCCGGTGCGCAGGGCGAGCTCCTCGACCTCCGCGGCGGTCACCTTGGTGTCCACGGTGACGAGCTGCTCGGGCTTGAGCAGCACCTCGGTGACCGGGCGGTGGCCCAGCTCCAGGGCGTCCTCCAGACGCTCCTGGCGGCCCTCGTCGAGCAGGCCGGCGTCCCGGGAGTCGACCAGCAGGTACATCAGCTGCTCGGTAGTGAACACCGACTCGACCTCGTCCTTGGACTCGACCCGGAACAGCCGCAGCACACCGTTGGCGATGGCGTTCAGCAGGCTGATCACCGGGGCCAGCCAGCGGGCCAGCCGGTCCAGCGGCGGGCCGAGCCAGAGCGCGGCCTTCTCCGGGCCCGCCATGGCCATGTTCTTGGGCACCATCTCGCCGATCACCATGTGCAGGAAGACCACGACGGCCAGCGAGATGCCGTACGAGAGCGGGTGCATCAGACCGGACGGGACGCCGATCGCGTGGAACGGGCCCTCCAGCAGACTGGCGATGGTCGGCTCGGCCAGGGCGCCGAGGCCCAGCGAGCAGACGGTGATGCCGAGCTGGGCGGCGGCCAGCATCGCGGACACGTTGGACAGCGCGTGCAGCACGGTGCGGGCACGCTTGTGGCCGGCCTCGGCGAGCGGCTCGATCTGGCTGCGGCGCACCGAGACGACGGCGAACTCGGCGCCGACGAAGAAGGCGTTCCCGAGCAGGAGCAGGACGGCGACGGCCAGTTGGAGCGCGGTCATCGGGCGTTCTCCTGGTCGTCTCCGAACGAGGCCGGCGCGCTGGTGCGCTCGACCCGGACCTGGCTGGTGCGGTGCCGGTCGACACCCGTCACGGTGAAGCGCCAGCCCGGCAGCTCCGCCTGCTCGCCGACCTCGGGCAGCTTGCCGAGCAGGTCGGAGACCAGGCCGGCCAGCGTCTCGTACGGGCCGTCCGGGGCGATCAGGCCGATCGCCTCCAGCTGGTCGATCCGGGCGCGGCCCTCGGCCTCCCAGGCCGGCAGGCCGTTCACCGGGGGCAGCGGGAGCAGCTCGGGGCGGTCGGCGGGGTCGTGCTCGTCCTGCACCTCACCGACGATCTCCTCGACGATGTCCTCGACGGTGACGACGCCGGCGGTGCCGCCGTACTCGTCGACCACGATGGCCATCGGCTGGAGGCGGCGCAGCTGGTCGAGCAGCCGCTCGGCGGGCAGGGTCTCGGGCACCAGCAGCGGCGGCGAGGTGAGCTCGCCCACCCGGACCAGGCCGCGCCGGGCGGCCGGGACGGCGAGGGCGTCCTTGAGGGTCACGATGCCGGTGACCTCGTCCAGGCTGTGGGTGTAGACCGGGAAGCGGGACAGGCCGGTGGCCCGGGTCAGGTTGATCACGTCGGAGGCGGTGGCGTCGCTCTGGAGGGAGGCGACGTCGATCCGCGGGGTCATCACGGACTCGGCGGTCAGCTCGCCCAGGCCCAGGGTGCGGACGAACAGGGTCGCCGACTCCTCGTCTATCGCGCCGGCCTTGGCCGAGTGGCGGGCCAGCGAGACCAGTTCGGCCGGGGTCCGGGCGTGGTCCAGCTCCTCCTGCGGCTCGACGCCGAAGGCGCGGACCGTCCGGTCGGCCGCCCCGTTGAGGAAGCTGATCAGCGGGCGGCAGGCGAAGGAGAAGGCCATGTGCGGGGCGGCGACCGCGCGGGCCACCTGGAGCGGGCGGGAGATCGCCCAGTTCTTCGGGACCAGCTCGCCGATCACCATCTGCACCACGGTGGCGAGCACCATGCCGACGACCACGGCGACGCCGCGGGCGGCCGACTCGGGCACGCCGATCCCGGTCATGACGGGGCTGAGCAGGGTGGACAGCGCCGGCTCGGCGAGCATGCCGACCACCAGCGAGGTGACGGTGATGCCGAGCTGGGCGCCGGAGAGTTCGAACGAGAGGTGCCGCAGGGCCCGGGAGACGCGGGCGGACTTGGCGTCGCCGGCCCCGGCGGAGCGTTCGACCGCCCCGCGCTCGACGGTCACGAAGGCGAACTCGGCGGCCACGAACAGGCCGTTGGCGAGGATCAGCAGGAGGGCTGCGAGCAACAGCAGCCAGGCGGTGATCACAGTGCCGCCTGCCTTCCGCTGACAGGAAGGTGGGCGGCGCAGATACTACCGGACGGATCGTCCATCGAGGGGGGAAGTCACTCCTCAAGTCGTCTTTCGGGCAGGACGGAAGTTTTGCCCTGCTTTTACCAGCGTAGACCATAGCCGGACGATGGTAGGAAGAGTGTTCGGACCCGCCGGGCCGAGGATTCGCAGGCCCGGCGGGGCCCGGCGGGGTGTCGGGAGGGGTGTCGGCGGGGCGTCGGCGGACGGGCGGTGCCGGTGTGAACGGGCGGGCGCCGACCGGCGGCGGCGGTGGCGCGGGGCTCAGGCCCTGGCGTGGTGCTCGACCAGGTCGCGCAGGGCACGGGCCTGCGCGATCGCCTGGTCCTTGCCGACGCCGGACTGGATGCCGACCGCGGCGAGCGAGGTGCCGTCGGCCAGGTCGAGGGTGGCCCACGGGTCGCCCTGGCGGAAGTTGACCCGGACGATCTCGGCCCAGGTGAGCCGGCGGCTGCGGACGAAGTTGACCACCGTCACGCCCTGCGCGTCGGCGCTCACCCGGGGGCGGGCCAGCATCAGGCCCACGCACGCGAACAGCACGCCGCTGCCCGCCATCATGATCCGGTCGTTGAGCTGCCAGTTCTCCGGGAGCACCACGGCCATCACGGCGAACAGCACCACCAGCAGCGCGCAGACCGGCAGCAGCACGGCGCGGGTGCGGCGCGGCGCCCAGGTGACGGGGAACTCGACGGGCGGCGTGGACACGTGGGGTCTCCGGTGGGGTGGTTCGGGGGAACGGTCGTTCCCGGGAACGACGGTTCCGGGCAACGGACGGATCCAGACGAAGGGCGGGGACGCCGGTCAGCGTCCCCGCCCCATTCAACCGTTCCTTACCCGCACCACGGCGGGCGAGGTCGCCGCCGCGCCGGTCAGAGGCGGCAGGCGTGGATGTTGGTGACCAGGATGGCCCGGGCGCCGATGGCCCACAGGTCGTCCATGATCTGCTGGGCCTCCTTGCGGAGCACCATCGAGCGCACCGCCACCCAGCCCTCGGTGTGCAGCGGGGAGACGGTCGGCGACTCCAGGCCGGGGGTGAGCGCCACGGCGGCGCCGACCTTCTCGGCGCGGATGTCGTAGTCCATCAGCACGTAGCGGCGGGCCACCAGCACACCCTGGAGGCGGCGCAGGAACTGGTCCACCCGGGTGTCCTCGCCCGCGCCCTTGGGGCGGATCACCACGGCGTCCGAGATCAGGATCGGCTCGCCGAACACCTCCAGGCCGGCGTTGCGCAGGCTGGTGCCGGTCTCCACCACGTCGGCGATCACGTCGGCGACGCCCAGCTGCACTGCGGTCTCCACCGCGCCGTCCAGCTTGGTGACGGTCGCCTTCACGCCGTGGTCGGCGAGGTGCTGCTCGACCAGGCCGGTGTAGGAGGTCGCGATCCGCAGGCCCTCCAGGCCCTTGACGTCCTCGACGGCGACGCCTTCGGGGCGGGCGAAGCGGAAGGTCGACGCGGCGAAGCCGAGCGCGAGCACCTCCTCGGCGTTGGAGTGCGAGTCCAGCAGCAGGTCACGGCCGGTGATGCCGACGTCCAGGCGGCCGGAGCCGACGTAGACGGCGATGTCGCGCGGGCGCAGGAAGAAGAACTCGACCTCGTTGTTCGGGTCGACGAGGACGAGCTCCTTGGGGTCCTTCCGCTGGCGGTAGCCGGCCTCATGGAGCATCTCCGCCGCGGGACCCGAGAGCGAACCCTTGTTGGGGACGGCGATGCGCAGCATGGGAGGTTGGTTCCTTACCTGTGGGGAGGGGCGTGCGGTTCGGGTTTAGAGGTACTTGTAGACGTCGTCGAGCGTCAGCCCGCGGGCGATCATCATCACCTGAACGTGGTACAGGAGCTGTGAGATCTCCTCGGCGGTCTGCTCGTCCGTCTGGAACTCGGCGGCCATCCAGACTTCGGCGGCCTCCTCGACGACCTTCTTGCCGATCGCATGGACGCCCTGCTGGGCGAGCTGCGCGGTACGGGAGGACGAGGGGTCGCCGGTGGCGGCCTTCTGCTGGAGCTCGGCGAAGAGCTCCTCGAATGTCTTCGAAGCCATGATGGGACTCACCTTACGGCGTGCGGGCTGACCGGCGGTAAACGGTCCCGGACCGTGGACAGTCCGTTGGACGTCCACGGTCCGGGTCGGGGCGGTGCGCTCAGAGCGCGGCGCGCAGCACCGCGGCGGTCGCGACGGCGGCGGTGACCGCCTCGTGGCCCTTGTCCTCCGCGGAGCCGGGCAGGCCGGCGCGGTCGAGCGCCTGCTCCTCGTTGTCGCAGGTCAGCACGCCGAAGCCGACCGGGACGCCGGTGTCGACGCTCACCTGGGTGAGGCCGGCGGTGGCCGCCTGGCAGACGTAGTCGAAGTGCGGGGTGCCGCCGCGGATCACCACGCCGAGGGCGACGACCGCGTCGTAGCCGTGGTCGGCGAGGCGCTTGGCGGCGACCGGCAGCTCGAAGGTGCCGGGGACGCGCAGCACGGTCGGCTCGGTGACGCCCAGTTCCTTGAGCGCCCGGTGGGCGCCGTCCAGCAGGCCGTTCATCACAACGTCGTGCCACTGGGCGGCGACGACGGCGACCTTGAGGTCGGCGGCGCCGTCGATGGTCAGCTCGGGGGCTCCGTGGCCGCTCATGCTCGTTCTTCCTGTCCGTCGTCATGGGGTGCGTGGGGTGTGGGGTGTGGTGCGTGGGGCGCGGGGTGGGTTCAGGAGTCGAGGCCGGGCAGGTCGTGGCCCATCCGGTCACGCTTGGTGCGCAGGTAGCGCAGGTTGTGCTCACCCGGCGCGATCTCGACCGCTTCGCGCCCCTTGACCTTGAGGCCGTGCTCGGTGAGCGCGGTGAGCTTCTCCGGGTTGTTGGTGAGCAGGATGAGCGAGCGGACGCCGAGGTCCACCAGCATCTGCGCCGCGATGCTGTAGTCGCGGGCGTCGGCCGGCAGGCCGAGGTCGAGGTTGGCGTCGACGGTGTCGCGCCCCTGCTCCTGGAGTTCGTAGGCGCGCAGCTTGTGGGCCAGGCCGATCCCCCGGCCCTCGTGGCCGCGCAGGTAGAGCACCACGCCGCGGCCGGACTCGGCGACCTTGTGCAGCGAGGCCTCCAACTGGGGGCCGCAGTCGCAGCGCAGCGAGCCGAAGACGTCGCCGGTCAGGCACTCGGAGTGGACCCGGACCACGACGTCCTCGCCCTCGGGCAGCCGGCCGTCGGCGCCGAGGCCGCCGGCCACCAGCGCGATGTGCTCGACGCCGTCGATGGTGCCCTGGTAGCCGACGGCGGTGAACTCGCCGTGTGCGGTGGGCAGGGCGGTCACGGCGGCCCGGTCGACGTGCAGCTCGGTGCGGCGGCGGTAGGCGATCAGGTCCTCGATGGAGATGATCGCGAGGCCGTGCTCGCGGGCGAAGGCGACCAGCTCGGGCAGCCGGGCCATGGTGCCGTCGTCGTTGACCACCTCGGCGATCGCACCGGCCGGCGGCAGCCCGGCGAGCCGGGCCAGGTCGACGGCGGCCTCGGTGTGGCCGGGGCGCACCAGCACGCCGCCCTCGACCGCGCGCAGCGGGAACACGTGCCCGGGGCGGGTGAGGTCGCCGGGCTCGGTGCCGGGCGAGGACAGCAGCCGGACGGTGCGGGCGCGGTCGGCGGCGGAGATGCCGGTGTCGACCCCCTCCCGGGCGTCCACCGAGACGGTGTACGCGGTGCCCTTGCGGTCCTCGTTGACCTGGGTCATCGGCGGCAGCTTGAGCCGGTCCAGTTCCTCGCCGGTCAGCGGGGCGCAGATCACGCCGGAGCTGTAGCGGATGGTGAAAGCCATCAGCTCCGGGGTGGCGGCGGAGGCGGCGAAGACGATGTCGCCCTCGTTCTCGCGGTCCTCGTCGTCGACCACGATCACGGCGCGGCCGAGGGCGATGTCGGCGATCGCGCGCTCGACCGGGTCGAGGACGAGCTCGGGTGCCACCTCGCGGTCGCGGTCGGCGGTGTGGTTCTCGGTCATACCGTGGCTCCCTGCGGGACGTTGGCGGAGTTGACGCGCGGCTCACGGCTGCTCAGCCACCACGAGCGCAGGCCGAGCAGCACCAGGACGAAGTAGATCGAGTAGGTGAGGCCGGAGAAGGGGTAGCCGTTGTTGAAGGCGAGCGGGACGCCGACCACGTCGACGGCGATCCAGGCGAACCAGAACTCCAGCCAGCCACGGGCCTGGGCGACCATCGCGGCCAGCGTGCCGACGAAGATGTAGGCGTCCGACCAGGGGCTCCAGGACAGGCTGGGGTGGGCCGTGAACAGCCAGGCCAGCGCGACGGTGCCGGCCGCGGTGCCGACCACCAGGGCGGCCCGCTCCGGCCAGGTGGCGAAGCGGACGGCGATCGTGCCGGTGTCCCGGCGGCCCCGCCGCCACTGGGCCCAGCCCCAGGCGGCGGTGACGAGCACGATCAGCTGCTTGCCGATCAGGCCGGGGACGTGGCCCCCGAGGTAGGCGGCGATCAGCACGGCGCCGGACAGGAGTTGGAGCGGCCAACTCCAGACCGAGCGGCGCCAGCCGAAGGCCAGCCCGGCCAGGCCGAGCAGGTTGCCGAGCATGTCGGCCCACTTCACGTGCTCGCCGAAGACGGTGAACGCTTCTCCGCTGAGCCAGTTCACTTGGACTCTCCGGCGATCGTCGGGGGAAGGGTGCGGGAGTCGAGCAGTCGCTCGACGTACTTGGCGAGCACGTCCACTTCGAGGTTGACGCTCTCGCCGACGGCCTTGGCGCCGAGCGAGGTCAGCGCGAGGGTCGTGGGGATGAGGCTGACGGTGAAGCTGTCCCGGGCGGCCTCCACCACGGTGAGGCTGACGCCGTCGACCGTGATCGAGCCCTTCTCCACCAGGTAGCGGGAGATGGTGCCGGGCAGCGAGAAGCGCAGCACCTCCCAGCGCAGGTCGCCGGCCGCGTCGCGCTCGCCGGGCTCGCGGCCCAACAGCGTGCCGGTGGCGTCGACATGGCCCTGGACGAGGTGGCCGCCGAGCCGGTCGCCGAGCGCCATGGCGCGCTCCAGGTTGACCCGGGAGCCGGGCTTCAACTCGCCGAGGCTGGAGCGGTGCAGCGTCTCGGCCATCACGTCGGCGCTGAACTCGCCCGTATCGGCCGCCAGTTGGTCCGGGCTGTCGACGACGGTCAGGCAGACGCCGTTGACCGCGATGGAGTCGCCGTGCCGCGCACCCGTACAGACCACCGGGCCGCGCAGGCGGATTCGCGAGGAGTCGCCGATCTCCTCGATCGACACGACCTCGCCGAGCTCTTCGATGATGCCGGTGAACACCCGGGTTCTCCTCGCGCTTGGGGGCGCGGACTCCGGGGCGGCATGGGAGATGACACGGACGGGCAACGGCGCGCGAGCCGACGGCACGACCCGTCGCCGGGATGCCGAGGCCGCCGGGAGATCGCTCGCCCGGCCCGGGAGACACCTCTCCCGCCGTTCACCTGGCCGTGGTCCACCGGGGGACCACGGATACTGCTCTTCGTCCGCCCGCGCACGCCTCCCATCCGGACTTTAACCGTCGGTCCAGGAATTTCACCTGGTCAACCGGCCGCTGGCTGCGGACGGGTCGCGGACTGTAACCGCCGGTTCGGATTTTCACCGACCCCGGAGTGCGCTGAACGTCACTGCTGTTGGGGTCATTCTGCCACGACGCGCGCAAGGCCAGGGAGAGCCTTCCGCTGTGGCCTGTTTCACGCGGATGCGGGGAATGTGCGGCCGGGTGGTAGGTGACGCCCACAACGTGGCGGTCGCCTACGGAGGGTGGCAGGCACGTACGGAGGGTAGTGGGTACGGCCGGAGCGCGGCGGGTGCGGTCAGAGCGTGGCGGGTGCGGCGATCGACGTGAAGTGGGTGACCACCGGCGGGTGCGCGAGGTAGCACAGCTCGCCCTCCGACCAGACCGGCCGGATCCGCCACATCGGCCCCGCGTACCCGCGCAGGGCCGCCTCGTCGCGCCAGCGGCTCACCACGAGCACCCGGTGTCCGTCCTCGGTCACCGAGCGCAGCAGTTCGCCGCCCAGGCAACCGTCGGTCCGCCCGAGCTGCGGGATCACCTGGGTTGTCAGCAGCACACAGAATTCCTCGATGCGACCGGCCAGGACCTGCCCGGCCCAGATCCTCACGATCACGACCACCACCTCCGAGCGGAGCGCCTGGCCCCATTATCAGCGTAAAACCGCTGGTGGGGAGGGGTGGCGGGGAAGCTTTACCGAGGGGTGCACCGCCCGGCGGCCGGGCGCTCCGGGAAGGGGCTCGGCTAGATTTCCGGTATGACCAGCACACCGGAATCTGTCATTGCGTCAACCACCGCTCCGGACATGCCGGGCAGCCTGTTCGCCGCCCTCAGCACAGGGGCGCTGACCGACCAGGCGCAGCTGCGCGAGATCTACGAGCAGCCCGGCGAGCACGCGCGCCGCAAGCAGGTCGACCACCTGCACGAGGTCGCGCGGCGGCTGATCGCCTGCTCCTCGCTGGTGTTCGTGGCGAGCTCGGACGCCGCCGGGCGCTGCGACGTCTCCCCGCGCGGCGGGCCGGCCGGGGTGGTCTCCGTCCTCGACGAGCACACCCTGGCCATCCCGGACGCCACCGGCAACAAGCGGTTGGACACCCTGCACAACATCCTGGAGAACGGCCGGGTCGGGCTGCTCTTCGTGGTCCCGGGCCGGGACACCACGCTGCGGGTCAACGGGCGGGCCTGCATCTCCACCGACCCGGAGCTGCTGCGGCAGCTGACCGCCGTCGGCAAGCCCCCGCGCAGCGCGATCGTGGTGGCCGTCGAGGAGGTGTACGCGCACTGCCCGAAGGCCTTCCTGCGCGGCTCGGCGTGGAAGCCGGAGAACTGGCCGGCCAAGGACGCGCAGCCGACCTCGGCCGAGATCACCCTCTCGCACCTGCGGGACGAGTCGCTGACCGTCGAGATGATCGAGCAGACCGAGCGGGAGGCGCTGCTCTACCGCTACGAGTGACGAACGGTGCGGGCGGGCGTGGCGCGCTCGGTGCTCGGTGCTCGGCGCTCGGCGTGCTCAGGCGGCCTTGGGCACGTCCACCACCGGAGCGTCGCTGGCCGCCCGCTGGACGGCCTCGACGCCCTTGTGGGCGGCCTCCTTGCTGGAGTAGCCCTGGCCGGTGGCGACGATCTCGCCGTTGCCCGCCTTGAGCCGGAACCGGTACTTGCCGCCGGCGTCCTCGTAGACCTCGAACTTGCCCGCCATCGGGCCACCTCCTCGTACGGCGCGCGGCGCGCCTCTGGTCGACCCCCTCCAGCACCGTGCGCCCCCCGACCGGGCGGCCGCACCTGCTCGGCGGCCGGACGGGTGACGCCCCGCAACCGCGCGATCGCGGAAGTGCCGGGGCGGCCGCCGGTGGATTGAATGGACGGATGGACTGCGCCTTCTGTGCGGTGGTGGCGGGCGAGGAGCCCGCGCACCGAGTGCTGGACGACGAGGCGGCGGTGGCCTTCCTGGACCGGCGGCCGCTGTTCCCCGGCCACGTGCTGGTCGTCCCGCGCGCCCACCACCGCACCCTGGCGGACCTGCCGGCCGCCGAGGTGGGGCCGTTCTTCCTCCAGGTGCAGCGGGTGGCCGCCGCGGTGGAGCGCGGACTGGGAGCCGCGGGCAGCTTTGTGGCGGCGAACAACCGGATCAGCCAGTCGGTGCCGCATCTGCACGTCCACGTGGTGCCGCGCAATCCGAAGGACGGGCTGCGCGGCTTCTTCTGGCCGCGGGGGAAGTACCCGGACGAGGCGGGGGCAGCGGAGGTCGCGGCCCGGCTGCGGGCGGCGCTCGGGGGCTGAAGGGGGCGGGTCGGGGGCCGATGGGGCTCGCAGGGGCGCCGGGGGGCGTGCGCACCGCATTTGTGAGCCGGTTTCACCCACTCTCTTGACAGGTATAGAACACTCCGCTTGAGTCGCCTTCACGGCCCCGCACCGGCCCACACCCCGGTCGGCCGCCCCCCTGGCGCACCCCCGCACGGGACCCGGCTCCCCTGCCCCACTCAAGTCCCTGTCACGACGACGTGCGGCCCCCACCGCACAAGGGGTGATGACGTGTCAATGAAACGCCTGCTCGCGCTGCTCTCCGCCGTGGTCACGGCGCTGGCGGTCGCGGTGCTCCTCCCCGCCTCCGCCAGCGCCGCCGCCTGCGGCACGCCGTGGAGCGCGGCCACCGCCTACACCGGCGGCGCGGCCGTCTCGTACAACGGGCACAACTGGAATGCCAAGTGGTGGACCCAGAACGAGCCCCCGAGCACCGGCGGCACCGGGGTCTGGGCCGACCAGGGCTCCTGCGGCGGGTCCACCGACCCGACGCCGACCCCGACGTCCGGCACCTGCAACTACCCCGCCTGGGTCGCCGGCCGCGCCTACGTCGCCGGCGACATCGTCCGGTACACCAACGGCGGCTACTACCGCGCCACCCACGACAACCCGGGCTACGACCCGGTCATCAGCACCTGGTACTGGGAGCCGTACGGCTGCGGCTCGACCCAGCCGCCCAACCCGGGCGGATTCCCGGTCAGCCAGGCCCAGTTCGACCAGATGTTCCCGGGCCGGAGCTCCTTCTACACCTACCAGGGCCTGCTCGACGCGCTCGGCGCCTACCCCGGCTTCGCGGCCACCGGCAGCGACACCGTGCGCCGGCAGGAGGCCGCCGCGTTCCTCGCCAACGTCAGCCACGAGACCGGCGGACTGGTGTACGTGGTCGAGCAGAACACCTCCAACTACCCGCACTACTGCGACACCTCGCAGCCGTACGGGTGCCCGGCCGGGCAGGCCGCGTACTACGGGCGCGGGCCGATCCAGCTGAGCTGGAACTTCAACTACAAGGCCGCCGGCGACGCGCTCGGCATCGACCTGCTGAACAATCCGAACCTGGTGCAGACCGACCCGGCGGTGGCCTGGAAGACCGGCCTCTGGTACTGGAACACCCAGAACGGGCCGGGCACCATGACCGCGCACAACGCCATGGTCAACGGATACGGCTTCGGTGAGACGATCCGCAGCATCAACGGCTCGCTGGAGTGCAACGGCAACAACACCGCCCAGATGCAGCACCGGATCAGCCTGTACCAGAGCTTCGTCCAGATCCTCGGCACCGCCCCCGGGGGCAACCTGAGCTGCTGACGGCTCGCCCCCGCCCCACCACGCGCCCCGCTACGCCCGGACCGGTCATCACACCGTGGTGCCCGTACGCTGCCGAGCGTAGCGGGGCGTACCCATGTGGGGGGCGTCCTCCTGCGGGAGCAGCGGAGGGCGGTTGAAATCGTCGCTCCGGCGGACGACGGGGGTTCGAAGACACGCCCTACGCTCAAGGCATGAACGAACTCGCCGGCCTCGTGCAACAGACCGCCGACCGGCTCGCAGGCCAGCACGTCGGTGCGGTGGTCGCCGGGCTGGCCGGCGGCGCCGTGGAGATCCGCGGCGCCGGGCGGACCGGTCCGGGCGGCGCCGCGCCCGGGCCGCACACCCTGTTCGAAGTCGGTTCCGTCACCAAGGTGTTCACCTCGCTCGTCCTCGCGCGGCTGGTGCTCGCCGACTCCGGCGGGGCCGCCACCGGGCTCGACGAACCGCTCGCCGACGTGCTCGCCGACGTACGGCCCGGCGGTATCGCCGTCCCGGCCAGGGGCGGGCAGCCGATCACCCTGCGGCACCTCGCCACCCACACCTCCGGGCTGCCCCGGCTGCCCCGGGGCCTGCTGGCGACGGCACTGCTCAATCCCAACAAGCCCGATCCGTACGCCCGTTGCAGCAGCGAGTACGTCCTCGCCGGGCTGGCCAGGACGAGACTGCGGGCCAGACCCGGGCGTGGCTTCCGCTACTCCAACCTCGGCGCCGGGCTGCTCGGCCTGGCCCTCGCCCACCGGGCCGGCACCGGCTACGAGGAGCTGGTGGCGCGTGAGATATGCGAGCCGCTGGGGCTGGTGGACACCCACGTGCGCTCGGGCCGGGAGCAGTCCGGGCGGCTGGCGCACGGGCACACCTCCGGCGGGCGGCCCGTGCCGTACTGGGACTTCGCGGACGTCCCCGGTATGGGCGGGCTCCGGTCGACCGCCTCCGACCTGGCGATACTCCTGCGGGCCCAGCTGGCCGCCGACCGCGAGCCGGACGCGCCGCTGGCGCCCGCGATCACCCTCACCCGG
The DNA here is from genome assembly GCF_042720685.1 of Kitasatospora sp. NPDC058492. NCBI lineage: Bacteria > Bacillati > Actinomycetota > Actinomycetes > Kitasatosporales > Streptomycetaceae > Kitasatospora > Kitasatospora sp. NPDC058492. The sequence continues at coordinate 98,953 of NZ_JBHXMU010000005.1, read as the reverse complement.
GCGACCCGGCACCGGGTCAACCCGTTCGCCTGGATGCACCTGGGGTGGCTCGGCCACCGCCTGCACACCCAGCAGGGCGGCCACCTGCAGATCTGGCACAACGGCGGCACGGGCGGGTTCCGCTCCTTCGTGGCCTTCGATCCGGAGAAGCAGGTGGGGGTGGCGGTGCTGGTCAACACCCGCCGCTCCGCCGATCCGACCGGGACGGCCCTGCTGCGCACGCTGCAGAACGAGTACGCGACGACGAGCTGAGGCGGCGGGTCCGATCGAGCGGCAGGCCGGGTCGAGTGGAGGACCGGGTGCGGCCGTCGGCGGAGTGAGGTGGAGGATGGGGTGAGTTCGTTTCAGGGCCAAGAGGTACGAATTGGCCCTGTTCGAGGGCGCGGCGGTCGGTCGATGCTGAGGATCTGACAGTCGTGGTTCCGGTTGTGGTGTTCGCTCAGCGGGAGGTGGCCGAGGTGGCGGTGGTGTGGCCCTTGTCGCGGGCTCGGTCGGTCGCGGGCGGCGACGGGCGGCTCGGCCGGGCGGTGCGGGTGTACCGGCGGTTCCGGCCGCTGCCGTGGCGGACGCGGGCCTGGCTGGACGCGGCGGCGGCCGCCGTCGCCGGGGCGGCCTGGCTGGCGAGCGGGGAGTGGTGGCCCGCGCCCATGGTGGCCGCGGCGGCGATCACGGCCGCGAGCGGGTACGGGCGGCTGCGGCCGGCACCGGGCCTGCGGGCCGTCCGGGTGCACGAGCGCGGGCTGGTGCTGGTCGGGGCGGACGGCGCGGAGCGGCCCCTGCCGTGGAGTGCGGTGGAGGCCACCGAGTACTCCCCCGGCGGGCGGCACGGGGTGGGCGAGCAGGGCCGGATCTGGCTGGTCGGCGCGGACGAACCGCTGGCACTGGCGCAGCTGCGGCGGCTGGACGAGCTGTTCCGGGAGCTCGACGAGCGGCTCCGCCCGACCCTCCGGGCCGCGCTGCACGAGGCGCTGCGCACGGAGGGCGGCGTCCGGTTCGCCCGGGGGCGGCTGACGCTGACGGCCGGCGGGCTGGTGCACCGGCCGCCGCATCCGCTCGCCGCGACGGAGGCGTTCCGGTGGGCGGAGGTGCAGTCCGCGCGGGCCTCGGATCTCGGGGAGCTGGAGATCCGGACGCACTCGGCCGGCCTGCCGCTCACCCTCCCGGTGCCGAACGCCGGTGCGGCGGCGGCCTTCGTCGAGGAGGTCCGGGCCCGGAGCCTCTGACCGGCGAACGGTCCCGGGGGCTGGACTCCCGGACTCGCTGCTCAGCGGCGAGTTCGGCTCCTCAAAGGACCCCCCCGGTCCGGTCCGGCCGGCGTCCGTCCGGCCGACCCCTAAGGGTCCCCGCCCGCACCTCCCGGAAGGGATCTGTACGCCGCTGAGGGGACGTCAACTTCCGCTCCCCCGACCTACCGTCCCTCACATGAACCGACTTCGCGCCACCGCCGCCGCGGCGGCCCTGCTGCTCACCCTGCCGCTGTCCGTCGCCGCCGCCGTGCCGGCCCTGGCCGCTCCCGCCTCCCCGACGAACGTCTCCGCCCCCGCCGCCGTCCACGTCGACCTGCCGCGCCCGACCGGCCCGTACGCGGTCGGGCAGGAGATCCTGCACCTGGTGGACCAGGACCGCCCGGATCCGTGGGTCCCCTCCGCCGGTCCGCGCCAGCTGATGGTGTCGATGTACTACCCCGCGAAGGCCGGGACGGGCAGCACGGCCCCGTACATGACCCCTGCGGCCGCCCGGATGCTGCTGGACGGGAAGCTCCCGGGCAACACCATCCCGACCGAGGCGGTCACCGGCACCCGGACCTGGGCGAAGTCCGACGCGCGCCCGCAGGGCGGCCACTTCCCGATGGTGGTGCTGTCGCCGGGCTTCACGATGCCGCGGGCCTCGCTGAGCAGCCTCGCCGAGGACCTGACCAGCCGCGGGTACGTCGTCGCGCTGGTCGACCACACCTACGAGAACACCGGGACGACGTTCCCCGACGGGCAGACCCTCCCGTGCCTGCTGTGCAACAAGCTGACGACCCCGGAGTCCTGGGCGGCCGTGGACAACAGCCGGGCGAAGGACGTCTCCTTCGTCCTCGACCAGCTGACCGCCCGCCCCCACCCGGCGTGGCGCTACGCCCGCATGATCGACCGCGACCGGATCGGGATGGCCGGGCACTCGGCCGGCGGCGCCTCGACCGTCCCGTCCCTGCTCACCGACGACCGGATCCGGGCCGGGGTGGACCTGGACGGCACCATGGACGTCACCGTCCCCGCCTCCGGGATCGGCGGCAAGCCCTTCCTGATGATCGGCCACCCGCTGCCCGACGGCGCCGAGGACAGCAGTTGGACGGAGAGCTGGCCGCACCTCGACGGCTGGAAGCGCTGGTTGACCTTCGCCGGCTCCAACCACGGCACCTTCACCGACTTCCCGCTGTTCTTCGAGAAGCTCAACCTGCCCCAGCCTCCCGGCACCACGATGTCGGGCGAGCGGGGCGTGGAGCTCACCCGCTCGTACGTGGCGGCCTTCTTCGACCTCCAGCTGAAGGGCGTGCAGCAGCCGCTCCTCGACGGGCCGACCGCCGCCGATCCGGAGGTGACGTTCCAGCCGTAACCGGGACGTGGTGGGCGCGGCCGTCGGCAGCCTGCCGGCGGCCGCGCCGCCGTCTGTCGCCAGCCGTTCGCCGTTCGCCTTTTGCCGTTCGCCTTTTGCCGACCGCCGACCGCCGACCGCCGACCGCCGACCGCTACGCGGCCGCCGCCGAGGCGATCGGTTCGAGCAGCCGGTGCGGGCGGACCAGGGAGCGGGAGACCGGGTCGTCCCGGTGCGTGCCGCCGCGGGCGGGGTTGGGGCGCATCGCGATCCCGGCCGGCGGGACGGGTGCGCCGCCGCACCGCGGGCAGACGCCGACGACGTCCAGGTCGGTGCCGCAGACGGCGTGCGCGAACAGGTGGTGCGGGCCGCCCGCGGTCGCGTGGCGGCCACCCCAGCGACTCAACTGGTAGAGCGGCCCCCACAGTTCGAGGCCGGTCCCGGTGAGCAGGTAGCCGTGGCGCAGCGGCGCCTGCTGGTACGGCTCCTTGCGCAGCACCCCGGCCGCGACCAGGGCGTTGAGGCGGGCGGTGAGGACGGCGCGGGGGATGCCGAGGTGGGCGAGGAAGTCGTTGAAGCGCTGCACTCCGTAGAAGGCGTCGCGGAGGATCAGCAGGCTCCAGCGTTCGCCGACCACCTCAAGGGCGCGGGCCAGTGCGCAGTCCTGCTGTTCGTAGTCGGTTCCCAGCGCCATGCGGGTCAGCCTAGTCCACCCGGACAGAGGGTTCAATGAACAGACCAATGGTGGTAGCGTGCCGACCGAGACGAAGGTTCATTCACCAGACCTAAGGTCCGCGCTCCGGAGGGAACACCCCATGTCCCCCGCACCACCCGGCTCCTCCCCCGGCTCCTCCCCCGTCACCGTGCCCGTCACCGCGCCCGCCCGGCCCCGCGCCACCCTGGCCGCCACCGCGGCCGCGACCGCGCTGGTCACCGTCGCCTACACCGCCCCCACCGCCTCGCTCGCCGCCACCGCCCAGGCCGCGCACCTCGGGGCCACCGGCCGGACCTGGATCCTCACCGGCACCCTGGTCGGCATCTCCGCCCTGCTGCTCACCGCCGGAAGCGCCGCCGACGACCACGGCCGCAAGCGGGTCTTCACCTTCGGCGTGCTGCTGTTCGCGGCCGCCGAGGCGCTGGCCGCGCTGGCCCCCGGCGGCGCCGTCTACCTGGCCGCCCGGGTGCTGCTCGGCGTCGCCTCGGCCGCCGTCCTGGCACCCGCGCTCGGCCTGATCAGCCACGCCCACCCGCCCGGACCGGGCCGGATCCGGGCCCTCGGGGTCTGGGGCGCCGCCGTCGGCCTCGGCATCGCCGTCGGCCCGGTGTACGGCGCGCTGGTAGGGCAGTGGGCCGGCTGGCGCGCGGTCAGCGGCGGGATCGCGATCGTCTCGGCCGCCGTGGCGGCGTACGCGGCCACCGTCCTCACCGAGTCCCGGGCCGAACGGCCACGCGCCCTCGATCCGTACGGGGTGCTGACGCTGGCCGCCGGGACGTCCTGCCTGATCGCCGGGCTGGCCGAGGGGCGCGGCGGCTGGGGGCGGCCGGTGGTCGTCGCGCTGCTGGCCCTCGGCGTGCTGCTGCTGGCGCTGTTCGGGCTGGTCGAGGCGAAGACCCGGGAGCCGATGCTGGACCTCGCACTGTTCCGCAGCCCCGGCTTCGTCGCCGCCACCGTCGGGGCGCTGTTCACCGGGCTCTCGCTGGTCGGCTTCATGAGCTACCTGCCGACCCTGCTCCAGGGCGTCCTGGGCCTGTCCGGCCTGGCCGCGGGCGGGGTGCTGGCGCTCTGGTCGGGCCTGTCGGTGCTGTCCGCGCTCCAGGCGCGGCGGCTGGCGGCGCACCTGTCGGCCACCGCGCAGGTCGCCGTCGGACTCGCGGTCTGCGGCCTCGGCGAGGCGGGCCTGTACGGGCTGGCGCCCGGCTCCGGCTGGCTGCGGCTGGCGCCGGGTCTGGCGGTGGCGGGCGTCGGCAGCGGGGTGCTCAACGCGGCGCTGGCCCGGCTGGCCGTCAGCAGCGTCCCGGCGCACCGGGCGGCCATGGGCTCGGGTGCCAACAACACCTCCCGGTACCTGGGCTCGGCGCTCGGCGTCGCGGTCACCGTGGCCGTCGCGGGCTCGGCCCGACCGGGCGGCCCCGGCCGGGAGGCCGCCGCCCGCGCCCTGGCGGCGGGCACCGACCGGGCCGTCCTGGTCGCCGCCGCACTGTGCCTCGTCGGCGCGCTGCTCGCCCTGGCCGCCCGCACCGCCGAAGTCCGGGGCGCCGAAGCCCGGCGAGCCCTTCCCGGAGCGCCCGCTGCCGCACCGGTGAGCCCGCTACGGTGAGCGGCCCGCCGGGGCCGCGTGCGAAGATGGCAGGGCTGGTGGGGACGATCTCCGGACGGTTCTCTGGCCATGGTGAACGACAACGAACACCACCAGGGCGAGCCGCAACAGGACGCCCTGCTGATGGTGCCGATCGCGACGGCGCTGATCGAGGCCGACGGCCGGATCCTGCACTGGAGCGGCGACGCGGAGGCACTGCTCGGCTACTCCCCGGGGCAGGCGGTCGGGGCCAGGGCCGCCAAGTTGCTGACCTCCGAGGAGCAGCGGCCCGAGGTGCTGGAGCTGTTCCAGCAGATCCTGAACGGCCGGGCCTGGTCCGGCGTGTTCCCGGTCCGGCACCGGGACGGGCACCTGGTGAACCTGGAGTTCCGCACCCATCCGATCACCGGGCCGGACGGCCGCACGCTGGTGCTGGCCGTCGCCTCCGACGTGACCACGCTGCGCCGGATCCAGGCGGACCTGGCGGTGCTCGACGGCTTCTTCACCCAGTCCCCCGTGGGCATGGGCGTCTTCGACCCCGAGCTGCGGTTCGTCCGGCTGAACGAGGCGCTGGCCCGGGCCAACGGCCTGCCCGTCGAGGAGCAGCTCGGCCACCGGCTCACCGAGGTGCTGCCCGGGATCAACGGCGCCGAGGCCGAGGCAGTGATGCGGCGGGTACTGGAGAGCGGCGAACCGGTGGTGGACACCCGCTCGCACGGCCGCACCCCGGGCGACCCGCAGCGCGACCACGCGTGGTCCGCCTCGTACTTCCGGCTGGAGGAACCCGGCGGCCGGGTGCTCGGCGTGAGTTCCACCGTCATCGACGTCACCGAGCGGTTCCGCGCCGAGGCCCGGGCGGCGCGCGCCCAGGAGCGGCTGGCCCTGCTGGTCGACGCGACCGCCTCCATCGGCACCACGCTCGACCTGCGGCAGACCGCCCGGGAGCTGGCCGACACGATGGTGCCCAGGGTCGCCGACATCAGCGGGGTGTTCGCGCTGGAGGTGCTGGTGGCCGGGCGGAACGTCGAACCGCCCGACCCGGACGCGCCGCAGCTGGTCCGCCGACTGGCCCTGGCCACCACCGACCCGCTGTACCCGGCCGAGTCACTGCCGGTGGAATCGCTGTACGAGCTGACCCCGGACTCGCCGTACGCCCGGGCGCTGGCCACCGGGCGGACGGTGGTGGTGCCGTCCTGGGAGCTGCCGCTGCTGAGCGAGGCCATCACCGAGAGCCACCGCCGGGCCTACCTCGGCGACCGGCCGCGCTCGGTGCGGATCACCCCGCTGGTCGCGCGCGGCACCACGCTCGGCATGGTGGTGTACTCGCGGCGCGGCGACCGGGAGTCGTTCGCCGAGGCCGACATCACCCTCGGCGACGAGCTGGCCTCGCGGGCCGCCGTCGCGATCGACAACGCCCGGCTGTACCTGCGCCAGCACCAGACCGTCCTGGCCCGGCAGCAGGCGCTGCGCGAGGCGAAGGCCGCCCAGGAGCGGCTGGCGCTGGTCAACGTGGCCTCCGCCCGGATCGGCACCACCCTCGATCTCGCCCAGACCGCACAGGAGTTGGCCGAGGTGGCGACGCCCAGGCTGGCCGACTCCGTGGTGGTGGAGGTGCTGGAGGAACTGGTCCGCGGCGAGCGCGAGGCCCGCGCCCCGGAGGACGGTTCGGCGCTGCTGCGGCGGATGGCCTTCCACTCGGTGCCCGGCTCGACATTGCGGCCGGTCGCCCGGCTCGGCGGGGTGCACCGCTTCGCACCCGGCACGCCGTACGCGTGGAGCCTGGCACACCGCAAGCCGGTCCTGGTGCCGCGGATGGACGCGGAGGGGCTGGCCTGGTTCGCCGACGACCCGGTGCGCGCCGCGGCGGTGCGGGAGCAGAACGTCCACTCCTTCATGGTCGTCCCGCTGATCGCGCGCGGCACCGCGGTCGGCGTCGCGGGCTTCTACCGCACCCTGGTGGAGCGCCCGTACGAGGAGGACGACATGGCGCTGGCCGGCGAGTTGGCGGTGCGGGCCGCCGTGTCGATCGACAACGCACTGCTGTTCACCCGCGAGCGGGACGCGGCCGCCGCCCGGCAGCGGGCGCTGGACGCGGCCCGGGCCGCGCAGCAGCGGCTGTCACTGCTCAACGAGGCCAGCACCCGGATCGGCACCACCCTCGATCTGCACCGCACCGCCCAGGAGTTGGTGGAGGTGGTGATCCCGCGCTTCGCCGACTTCGTCACCGTGGACCTGCGCGACGCGGTGCTCGGCGGTGAGGAGCCCGGCCCCGTCCCGGATAACGAGTCGATACTGATGCGGGCGGTGGCGGTCGGCGAAGCGACCCAGGACGGCACCATGACGGCGGCCTCCGACCAGGTCGGCGAGACCTCGCAGTCCGCCCAGTTGTACGCGCAGAGCCTGCGCACCCGGCGCTCGATCCTGGTCTCCGAGGTGACCGAGGAGGAGATGCGCCGGATCGCCGCCTCGCCCGACCGGGTCCAGCCGGGGCTGGCCGCCGGGGTGCACTCGTACCTGATGGTGCCGCTGGTGGCGCGCGGACTCGTACTGGGCGGCGCGGAGTTCGTCCGCACCCGCAACCCGGAGCCGTTCGGCCCGGAGGACCGCTCGCTGGCCGAGGAACTCGCCGCGCGCACCGCCCTCGCGATCGACAACGCCCGGCTCTACCGGCGCGAGCGGGACACCGCGCTCACCCTCCAGCGCAGCCTGCTGCCGCAGGAGATCCACCGCACGCTCGGCCTGGACCTCGCCTACCGCTACCTGCCCAGCAGCGTGGTCAGCGAGGTCGGCGGCGACTGGTTCGACGTCGTGCCGCTCTCCTCGGGGCGGGTCGCGCTGATCGTCGGCGACGTGATGGGCCACGGCATCCGGGCCGCCGCGACGATGGGCCAACTGCGCACCGTCGCCCGAACATTGATCACCCTGGACTTGGACCCGGAGCGCGTCCTGCACCGGCTGGACGAGGCCTCCAGCGCGCTCGGCGAGGGCCAGTTCGCCACCTGCGTCTGCGTGGTGTACGACCCGGTGGACCGCCACTGCACCGCCGCCTGCGCCGGCCACCTGCCGCCCGTCGTCGCCGATCCGCAGGGGCGGGCGCACCTGGTCGAACTGCCGCCCGGCGCACCGCTCGGCGTCGGCGGAGTCCCGTTCGAGAGCGTGGAGTTCACCCTCCCCGAGGAGGCCATCCTGGTGCTCTACACCGACGGGCTGGTCGAGCGCCGGGGCCACGACATCGACGAGGGACTGCAGTTGCTCTGCCGGACGGTCGCCGACCGGCGCCGCTCGCTGGAGCAGACCTGCGACGCCGTCCTGGCCGAACTCACCGGCCCCACCAGCGAGGACGACATCGCCGTCATCATGGCGCAGGTCCGGCCGGTCGGCGCGGACCGGATCGCCAGCCTGCCGCTCACCGGCGACCGCGCGATGGTCGCCCACTCGCGCCGCTTCACCCGCGAGACGCTGGCCGCCTGGGGCCTCGAAGCGCTCGCCGACTGGGCCGAACTGCTCACCAGCGAGCTGATCACCAACGCCCTGGTGCACGCCGGATCCCCCACCCAGCTGCGGCTGTTCTGCAACCGGGCGCTCACCGTCGAGGTCGCCGACCAGGAGAGCGAGACGCCCCGGATCCGGCGCGCCCGCGCCGAGGACGAGGGCGGGCGCGGCATCCACCTGGTCAACGAGCTCGCGCACCGCTGGGGCAGCCGCCGCACCGGGGACGGCAAGGTGGTCTGGTTCGAGCTGGAACTGCCCCCGGGCAGCCCGTCCGAGTGATCCGGCCCGCGACCGGGTGGCGCGGCCTACGACCGGGAGGCACGGCCCGCGGGCTCAGTCCGGCAGGAGCAGGTTCACGTCGCCGAACTCGTGCCAGAGGTAACGGTGCTGGACGGCAGCCCGGTAGCACTCGGCGAGCAGGGGCCGCCCGGCGACGGCGGCCAGCATCAGCAGGTGTGAGGCGCGGGGCTCGTGCCAGCCGGTGAGCAGGCCGTCGACCGCGCGCACCCCGCGCTCCGGGGTGATCACCAACTCCGTCCAGCCGTCCGCCTCCTGGACGGTGCCGTCCGGCGCGGCGGCCGACTCCAGGGCGCGCACCACCGTGGTGCCGACGGCGATCACCCGCCCGCCGCCGGCCCGCACATGGCCGACCAGGCGGGCGGTGGCCGCCGGGACGTGGAACCGCTCGGCGTACGGCGCCTCGCGCGCCTCCGGCGAGGCCACCCCGGTGTGCAGTGTGACCGGCGCGACCAGCACCCCGCGACCCGCCAGCCGGGCCACCACCTCCGCGCTGAACGGCCTTGCGGCGCTGGGCATCTCGCTGCTTCCGGGGACGGCCGCGAAGACCGTCTGGTAGGCCTCGATCGGCCAGTCGCGGTCCACGTAGCCGTACCGGATCGCCTTGCCGTGCGCCTCCAGGTACGGCAACAGCCCGGCTGGAAAGGTGAGTCGGGCGTACCAGAGCCGGGCGGTGAACGGTGCGACCAGCTCGGCCGCGCCGCCGGCGGGCAGCGCCACCCGCAGACCGGGGCGGGCCGGGGAGTCGGCCGGCGGGTAGCAGGCGGCCGCCGACCCCGGCACCACCCGCCGCAACTCCACCAGGTAGGAGCCACGTTGGTCGGGCTGGGCGGAGGAAAGGTGCAGCGCGACCGCCGTACCCTCGGGCAGCCGGCCGGGCAGCGCGGCCGGCAGGGTGGCCGAGTTGTTGACCACCAGCAGGTCACCCGCGCGCAGCACCCCGGGCAGCTCGGTGAAGCGGTGGTGCTCGACGCTCCCCCGGTCGCGCCGGCCGACCAGCATCCGCACGCCGTCCCGCGCCCCGCCGCGCGCCTCCGCCGGTGCCCGGGCGGAGAGTTCGGGCGGCACGGCGACGTCGAGGCCGAGGTCCGCGAGTCCGGTCATCGCCCACCCCGGGCCGCGGCCCTCAGGTCCTCGGCGCGGTAGCGGCCGGAAGGGGCGCGGTCGTGCAGCAGTCCGAGCAGGACCGGCACCACCTCCTCGGGCAGCGGCTCGCCGGAGATGTCCTCACCGGGGCTGGCCTCCTGCAACATCCCGGTGCGCATGCTTCCCGGGTCCACCGCCCACACCCGCAACTCCGGCTCCTCGCGGGCGAGTACGGCGGTGGCGAGGTCGAGCGCCGCCTTGCTGGCGCCGTAGCCGCCCCAGCCGAGATAGGGCACGACGGCGGCGTCCGAACTGATGTTGAGCACGGCCCCGGCGTGGGCGCGCAGCTGCGGCAGGACGAGCTGGGTGAGGGCGATCGGGGCGAGCACGTTGACCTCGAAGGTCTCCAGCAGGTCCGGCAGCGGGAAGTCGGCCAGCCGGGGCAGCGGTTCGGCGCCGGGCGCGGTGGCGCCGTTGAGCGTACCGGCGTTGTTGACCAGCAGGCTCGCGCCGCCGAGCCCGTCGGCGGCCGCGGTCAGGTGGGCGCGGTGGTCGTCGTCGACGATGGAACCGGGGAGGGCGACGACCTTGGTGACGGCGGCCAGGGCCGCCTCGGCGGCGGCGAGTCCGGCCGCGCCGCGGGCGCTGATCACCAGCTGCCAGCCGTCGGCGGCGAGGGCCCGGGCGAGCGCCAGGCCGAGCCCCCGGGAGGCGCCGGTGACCACGGCGACGGGGGCGGGGGCGGTGTGCTGTGCTGCGTTCATGCCCCCACCCTCGCCCCGCAGGGGGCGGCGGCGGATCGGCCACCGGAACCGGGACCCGGTCGTCCGTTGGGCCTACGGCACCTGGGTCGCCGGACCGGGGCCGGCGGCCCAGGCTTGCGGGTCCGTCCAGGCGGCGAGGGTGCGACGGGTGTCGAAGCGGTGCTCCCGGCCGGTCAGCGGGTCGGTGAACTCGACGACCGAGGCGAGGAGTTGGAGCGGGCGGCGGAAGTCGTCCGGGGCCGGTTCGGGCAGCACCACCGGATACACCGGGTCGCCGAGGATCGGCACGCCGAGGCCGCACATGTGCAGCCGCAGCTGGTGGGTGCGCCCGCTCAGCGGCCGCAGCCGGTAGCGGGCCAGGCCGTCGCGGCGTTCCAGCAGGTCGATCCGGCTCTCGCTGTTCGGCGGCGCGTCGAGCTCCCGGGCCGCGATCACCCCGCGCTCCTTGAGGATGTGGCTGCGCACGGTGCGCGGCAGGTCCAGCGCCGGGTCGTACGGGGCGATCGCCTGGTACTCCTTGCGCACCAGCCGGTCGCTGAACAGCGTCTGGTAGGCACCGCGCTCCTCGGGCCGCACCACGAACATGGCCAGGCCCGCGGTGAGCCGGTCGAGCCGGTGCGCGGGGCTGAGGGCGGGCAGGTCGAGACTGTGCCGCAGCCGGGACAGCGCCGTCTCGACGACGTGCCGGCCGCGCGGGGTGGTGGCCAGGAAGTGCGGCTTGTCGACGACGACCAGGTGTTCGTCGCGGTGCAGCACCTCCAGTTCGAACGGGACGTGGACCTCCTCGGGGAGGTCCCGGTAGAACCACAGGTGCGCACCGGGCCCGAACGGCTCGTCCGGGGCGACCGGGCCGTGCTCGCCGACGATCTCGCGGCCGCTCAACGCCGCGTCGATCCGCGCGGCGGCCACGGCCGGCAGCCGCTCGACCAGGTAGGCGCGGACGGTCGGCCAGGGGCCCTCGGGCGGCAGCCGCAGGTGCACCGGGTCCACACCGTGGCGCTGCGGGAGGGGGGAGGCCGGGCGGCGGCTCTTGCGTCTCATCTCCCGGCCAGCGTAGTCCGCCCGCTGGGGCGGCCTCGGCCGAGGTCCCCGAGGTGCCGCTCACGGGGAGTGCGGAGCACAGTGGACGGTAGGTCGCCAATCCGCCGGGAGCAGCCGGGAGGACGTGTGAGCGCAGACGGCCCGGGCGGTGTGCCGCCGCTGCACCTGCCGCGGCGCACCCGGATGCTGCTGGTCGGCGCCTTCGGGCTGCTGGTCGCCGCCGTGGTGGCCGACCTGGTGACCGGGCCGGGGACGACCCTCTCCCCCGTACTGGCCGTCGCGCCGGTCCTGGCCGGGGCGACCACCCGCAGCGCCCGGGTGCCGCTGGCCGCCGGGGGCATCGCCGTCGTGGCGGTCGGGCTGCTGGAGACCACCAACACCGAACTGCCGGCCGAGGTGCACATCACCGCGCTGATCACGGTGCTCGCGGCGACCCTGGCCAGCGCCGCCAACGTCGTCCTGGTCTCGGCCCGGGAGCGGGAGCTGTTCCACGTCCGGACGGTCGCCGAGGCGGCGCAGCGGGCCCTGCTGCGCCCGCCGCCGGAACGGATCGGGCGGCTGCGCACCGCGGTGCGCTACGTCGCGGCGGCGGCCGAGGCACGCATCGGCGGGGACCTGTACGCGGTGGTCGACACCCGCTACGGCGCCCGGATCCTGCTCGGGGACGTGCAGGGGCACGGGCTGCCGGCGGTGGAGACGGCGGCGGACGTGCTGGGGGTGTTCCGCGAGGCGGCCCGGACGGAGCCCGATCTCGGGCGGCTGGCCGAGCGGCTGGACGCGGCGCTCGCCGCCCGACCGGGCGAGGGGCGCTTCGCCACCGCGCTGCTGCTGACCGTGCCCGCGGAGCGGGGGCCGGTCGGCGTGGTCAACTGCGGGCACCCGCCCCCGCTGCTGCGCCGCGCGGGCCGGGTGCACGCGCTGACGCCGCCGTACGCCGCGCCGCCGCTCGGGCTGCTGGGGCTGACCAGTGACGGCTATCCGACGGGCCGCTTCGAGCCGCTGCCGGGGGACCTGCTGCTCCTGTACACCGACGGCATCACCGAGGCCCGCAACGCCGAGGGGCGGTTCTACCCGCTGGAGGAGCGGCTGCCGGAGCTGCCCGCGGGGAGCCCGGCGGACCTGCTGGAGGACCTGCTCGCGGACGTCGACGGCTGGGTCGGCGACGCCGGGCTGACGGACGACGCGGCGCTGCTGGCGCTCCGCTGGGAGCACTGACGAGCGGACGGGCGGGCGGGTCGGCAGGTCGGCGGGAGCAGTGACGGCCCGGCCGATTGTCAGAGCCGTGTGCAAGGCTTCGCACACGGTCGGTGAGGGGCCGGCCGGGTAACGATCGTCGGGAGGAGAGCAGCATGGGGTCCAAGGCCAGCGGGTCGTTCGAGCTGACCAGCTTCGAACCGGTGGAGACGGAGGAGCGCGAGGGTGCGGCCTTCGGGCGGGTCCGGATCTCCAAGAACTTCACGGGCGGGCTGAGCGGCACCAGCGAGGTGCGGATGCTCTCCGTCGCGGGCCCCTCGGGCGGCCCGGCGTCGTACGTCGCGGTGGAGCACGTGACGGGCGAACTGGACGGGCGGAGGGGCTCGTTCGTGCTCCAGCACGCGGCATGGGACACCGGCGGGACGACCATACGCGTGGTGCCGGGCACCGGGTCGGGCGAGCTGGCCGGGCTCACCGGCGAGTTCCGCCTGGCCGTCGACGAGGCCGGCACTCACACCTACGTCCTGGAGTACGACCTGGGCTGATCACCTGGTCTCCCCCGCGCGCCGCGTGCCGCACGCACCGGGCTGCCGTCCGCGCTGCCACGATGATGCGATCAGTGCACGATCGACATCGAAGGGTGGCGCATGCCCGGTACGACGATGGCGGCGGACGGCACGCCGGTCGCGGTGCTGGCCGCGAATACGGTCACAGCGCCTGTCGCGACTCCTGTCACGGCGCCGGTCACGGCTCACGTCACGGCGCCGGTCACGGTCGAGGAGGTGGTCGGTCGGCTGCGGGAGATCGGGGCGGGTCTGCCCCCGGCGGACGGGGTGGCGGTCTTCAACCGGCTCTACCTCACCGTCACGGAGGCCGTCCGCGACCGGCTCGGCGGCTCGTACTTCGCCGATCCGGCGGCGATGGCCGAACTGGACACGGTGTTCGCCGGGCGCTACCTGCTGGCCGTGGCCGCCGACGCGGCCGGGCAGGAGCCGCCCGCCTGCTGGCGGCCGCTGTTCGCGCTGCGCGCCCACCCGGGGGTGCACCCGCTGCAGTTCGCGTTGGCCGGGATGAACGCCCACATCCAGCACGACCTGCCGCTCGCCGTCGTGGACACCTGCCTGCGGCGGGGCTGCGAGCCGGCCGGGCTCGCGGCGGACTACCACCGGATCAACGGCCTGCTGGCGGAGGTGGAGACGGCCGTCCGGGAGCAGCTGATGCCCGGCCCGGACGTGCTGGAGCGCGCCGAGCCGCTCACCCACCTGCTCGGCGTCTGGTCGGTGGAGGCCGCCCGCGAGGGGGCGTGGTCCGCTGTCCAGGCGCTCTGGGAGCTGCGCGCGGTGCCGACCGCCGCGCGGGCCTTCGCCGCCGCCCTGGACTGCTCGGCCGGCCTGCTCGGCCACGCCCTGCTGCTCCCGCTCGGCCCGCACCCCGCGCGGGACGCAGCCTGCGGCGCACCACGCACGGCGGACGCACCGGGCACGGCGGCGGACGCACCGGCCGCACCGGACACACCAGGCAAGGCACTGCACGCACCGGGCACGGCGCCCGACGCCCCAGGCACGGCGCCGGACGTACCCCGCAAGGCACCGGACGCGCCCCGCACGGCGGCCGGCCGGCTCCCCGAGGCGAGGAACCGGCCGGCCGGTGAAGGAGCGGGCGCTCGGGCCCGGCCCGATCAGGCCCAGCTGGAGTGCAGCGGCTTGCCCTCGGCGTAGCCGGCCGCGCTCTGGATGCCGACGATCGCCTTCTCCTGGAACTCCTCCAGGGTGTTGGCGCCCGCGTAGGTGCAGGAGCTGCGCACACCGGCCACGATCGAGTCGATCAGGTCCTCGACGCCCGGGCGGGCCGGGTCGACGAACATCCGGGAGTGCGAAATGCCCTCCTCGAACAGCGCCTTGCGGGCCCGGTCGTACGAGGAGTCCTGGGAGGTGCGGTTGCTGACCGCACGGGCCGAGGCCATGCCGAAGCTCTCCTTGTACTGGCGGCCGTCGGCGGCGGCCTGCAGGTCGCCCGGGGACTCGTAGGTGCCGGCGAACCAGGAGCCGATCATCACGTTGGAGGCGCCGGCGGCCAGTGCCATCGCGACGTCGCGCGGGTGGCGGACGCCGCCGTCGGCCCACACGTGCTTGCCGAGCCGGCGTGCCTCGGCGGCGCACTCCAGCACGGCGGAGAACTGCGGGCGGCCGACGCCGGTCATCATCCGGGTGGTGCACATGGCGCCGGGGCCGACGCCGACCTTGAGGATGTCGGCGCCCGCCTCGACCAGGTCGCGGACACCGGCGGCGGAGACCACGTTGCCGGCCACGATCGGGATCCGCGGGTCGAGGCCGCGCACCGCGCGCAGCGCGCTGATCATCGATTCCTGGTGGCCGTGCGCGGTGTCCACGACCAGCACGTCGGCGCCGGCGTCGATCAGGGCCTTGGCCTTGCCGGCCACGTCGCCGTTGATGCCGACGGTGGCGGCGATCCGCAGCTTGCCGGCGGCGTCCACGGCCGGGGTGTACAGGGTGGCGCGCAGCGCGCCCTTGCGGGTGAGGATGCCGACGAGCCGGCCCTCGGCGTCGACGACCGGGGCGAGCTTGCGGTGCGCCTCGGTGAGCTTGTCGAAGGCGGTGCGCGGGTCGATGCCCTCGTCCAGGAGCAGCAGGTCGCGGGACATCACGTCGGCGAGGCTGGTGAAGCGGTCCACGCCCTGGCAGTCGGAGTCGGTGACGACGCCGACCGGCTTGCCGTCCTCGACGACCACGAGGGCGCCGTGCGCGCGCTTGGGCAGCAGCGACAGCGCCTCGGCGACGGTGGCGCCGGGGGCGAGGGTGATCGGGGTGTCGTGCACCAGGTGGCGCTGCTTGACCCAGGAGACGACCTCGGCGATGACCTCGGTGGGGATGTCCTGCGGGATGGCGACCAGGCCGCCGCGGCGGGCGACGGTCTCGGCCATCCGGCGGCCCGCGATGGCGGTCATGTTGGCGACGACCAGCGGGATGGTGGTGCCGGTGCCGTCGTCCGAGGAGAGGTCGACCGCCTGCCGGGAGCCCACGGCGGAACGGCTGGGGACCATGAAGACGTCGTCGTACGTGAGGTCGTACGAGGGCTTGAGGTCGTTCAGGAAGCGCATGAAGGGGGCTCTCTGGCTGGGAGAAATTACACCTCGGGTGCGGTTGCGGCACTGCCGCCGGGCGCACTCGGGCGCCCGGCACCCAGCATTCGATTCTCCGGGACGGTGGGATCAAAAGCCAGTTCGAGGCCCATTGCTGGCACTGTGTACAAACCATGATCAATGCTTCGCGCGTAGACTTGGACGATCATCCAAGGCCGACGGTTTTCGCCCCGGCCTGGGCCGCTCCCGTAGCATTCACGCGGTAACGGCGAGGCGAGCGGGAAGCGGCGACAGGCAATGACGGCGGGCGTGGACATCAAGCAGGACCAGAGCGGCACGGACACCGGGGAGGAGATCGACTACGGTCCCGGCCTCGACCCCGAGCGGCTGCGGCTCTGCCTGGACGTGCTCGCCGAGCTCGACCAGCTGCACGTCGACCACCCGGACGCGATCACCGTGCGCCAGGCCGTCGGCGGCATATTCCGGACCCTCAAGCAGCGCCGCCGCCAGGAGACCCGGGCCCGCAAGACCGCCAACGACCGCGAGGTCACCGCGCGCACCGCCACCGGCGCCCCCACCCGGATCGACGACGAGACCGCCGGCGCCTTCGGCCTGACCACCGTCACCAGCACCGAGATCGCCGGCATCCTGGAGCGGCCCCGCTCCTGCTACACGTGCAAGCAGCGGTACGTCGAGGTCGACGCGTTCTACCACAACCTCTGCCAGGACTGCGCCGTCAAGAACCGGTCCCACCGGGACGCCCGAGCCGACCTCACCGGCAAGCGCGCGCTGCTCACCGGCGGCCGGGCCAAGATCGGCATGTACATCGCGCTGATGCTGCTGCGCGACGGCGCCCACACCACCATCACCACGCGCTTCCCCAACGACGCCATCCGCCGCTTCACCGCGATGCCGGACAGCGCCGAGTGGATCCACCGCCTCAAGGTCATCGGCATCGACCTGCGCGACCCGGCCCAGGTCATGGCGCTCGCCGACGAGGTCGCCGCCGACGGCCCGCTGGACATCCTGATCAACAACGCCGCGCAGACCGTGCGCCGCCCGCCGGAGTCCTACCGCGAGCTGCTCGCCGCCGAGTCCGCGCCGCTGCCGGCCGGCGAGCTGCCGCAGGCCACCACCATCGGCCGCTTCGGCAGCGGCAGCGTCGACCTTCCCGCCCTCCCCCACCAGGCGAGCGGCGACGCGCAGCGGATGGCCGCCGAGGACGTCACCTCGCTCGCGCTCGTCACCGGCTCCGCCACGCCCGCCCGGATCGAGGCCGGCACCGCGATCGACGCCGGCGGGCTGGTGCCCGACCTCGCGCCCACCAACAGCTGGGTGCAGACCGTCCAGGAGGTCGGCCCGGTCGAGCTGCTGGAGGTCCAACTCTGCAACTCCACCGCGCCGTTCATCCTGATCAGCCAGCTGCGCCCGGCGATGGCCGCCTCCGCCTCCCGCCGCAAGTACGTGGTCAACGTCTCCGCGATGGAGGGCGTGTTCCAGCGCGGCTACAAGGGCGCCGGCCACCCGCACACCAACATGGCCAAGGCCGCGCTCAACATGCTCACCCGCACCAGCGCGCACGAGATGTTCGAGACCGACGGCATCCTGATGACCGCCGTCGACACCGGCTGGATCACCGACGAGCGGCCGCACCCGGACAAGATGCGGCTGGCCGACGAGGGCTTCCACGCCCCGCTCGACCTGGTCGACGGCGCGGCCCGGGTGTACGACCCGATCGTCCGCGGCGAGCTCGGCGAGGACCTGTACGGCTGCTTCCTGAAGGACTACGAGCGCTCCAACTGGTAACCCCGGTCCCCGCGAGGATCCCCGCGAAGGAGATGGCGAATTGACCACCGCACCGCTGCTCGGCGCAGGAATCATCGTGCCCACCGGGGACGGCCGGGTGCTGATCGGCCGGCGCACCACCGCCGGCGAGCCGCCCACCTGGAGCCTGCCCGGCGGAAAGGTCGATCCCGGTGAGTCCTTCGAGCAGACCGCGGCCCGCGAACTCGCCGAGGAGACCGGCATCGTGCTGCCCGCCGAGCAGATGCGGGTGCTCGCCCTCCTGCTCGACCACGAGCTCGGCCGGCCCCGGCTGACCGCCGCCGTGCTGGCGCCGCCGAGCCTGGCCGAGGCGGTCGTCACCGAGCCGCACGCCTGCGGCGGCTGGGAGCGCGTCGCGCTGGACGCGCTGCCGGAGCCGATGTTCTACCCGTCCTCGCTGGTCCTCGGCAGCTGGCTGCCGCAACGGCCGTCGGCGGTCCGGGCCGGAACGACCGGGTACCCCGTCACCCGCTGAGGGCAACGGGGTACGCCCGGGCGGCGGCGGTCCAGCTCGCCCGGGCGGCGGCGGTCCAGCCCACCCGGGCGGCGGCGGTCCAGCTCGCCCGGGCGCCGACGGTCCGGCTCGCCCGGGCGCCGACGGTCCAGCTCGCCCGAACGGCGACGGTCCGTCAGCCGTTGCGGGCGGCCTCGGGGCCGGTGATCCGCTTCAGCAGCGGCAGCGTCGAGGCGATGATCCCGACCGAGGCCACCACACCGAGGGCGACGAAGCCGAAGTACACCGCGCCCGGCGACACCAGGTGGTAGTCCATCTGGGAGCTGAGGAACAGGGCCGAGGCGGCGAGGGCCGCGCCGATCGAGATCACCGCCACCGACAGCAGCGGCAGCACGCTCTCCAGCGCGATCACCCGCTGGAGCAGGCGCAGCGGCGAGCCGGTGAGCCGCAGCATCGCGAACGGCCGCCTGCGGTCGGAGAGTCCGGCCACCACGCTGACCGCGAGGCTGCACCCGGCGATCGGGAGTGTGGTCAGCAGCACCACGTTCGCCAACTGCCGCCAGCCGGCGAGCCGTTGCTGGCCTTCGGTGGCCCAGTCGCCGACCGTGTGCGCGTCGTGGTCGGGCCACGCCTCGGTGAACACCGTCCGGACCTGCTCCTTCGCCGCCGTCGATCCGTCGGTCGTGGCGTAGAGCAGTTGGACCGGGAGCTTCGCGACCTCCTCCGCGGAGACCGGGACGGCGGGCCACTCGGCGTCCGGGCGCGAGGTGAGGTTGAGGAACTCGCGCGACGGGACGGCCGCCACGCTCGCCCCGGCCGCGCAGTGGCCGACCACCGGGACCTCGGCGAGGTCCGCGCAGGACACCAGGCCGGGGGTGAGGAGCGGGGCGTCCGGGCGCGGGCTCACCGGGATCTTTCCGAGGCCGGCCGGGTTGGTGTGGAGCACCGCGAGACCCCGCAGGCCCGGCACGGCCCGCGCCTGCGCCAGGACCTGGTCCGGCACCGCGTCCGTCAGTTGCCTGCCGTCCCGGTAGTCGCCCTGCACCACGGACGCGCGGGACGACTGGTCGCCATCCAGCGAGCCGCGGTTGGCGTTGATCGTGCCGATGACGCAGACCGTCGACGTGGTGACGAACAGCGCCAGGATCAGGCCGCTGACCGCGCGGAATCCGGCCTTCGGGTCGTCCGCGAGCCGGCGCACCGCGATCAGCGTGGCCGGACGGCTGGTGCGGCGGGCGACCGCACGGGCGGCGACCATGGTCAGCCACGGCCCGGCGATCACCAGGCCGAGCATCACCAGCAGGAACCCGGGCAGGTAGGCCGCCGCCTGTCCGTTCCCGGTGGCCGGGCGGCGGCCGAGGAAGTACAGCAGCTCCGCGAGCCCGGCCAGCAGCGGGACCAGCCGCCAGGCCCGGGGCGGCCGCGGGGTGACCCGGCGGCTGACGCCCAACGGGGAGACGGTGACCCGGCGCAGCGCGAACCGGGCCGCCACCGCCGAGGCCAGCGGCACGGCCAGGACGGTGCCCAGCACCTGGAGGCCGGTCAGGCTCAGGTCGTCGAGGTGGAAGCGGCCGCCGGTGAAGGGCACGTCGGCCACCAGCGGGCGCAGCGCCAGGTAGAGGCCGAAGCCGGCGGCCGTACCGGCCACCGCGGCGACGGTGGACTCGACCGCGGCGATCACCGAGATCTGCCGCGGGGTGGCACCGACCAGTCGCATCGCGGCGAACCGCTGCTCGCGGGTGGCGGCGGACAGGCGGGTCGCGGTGCCGATGAAGATCAGCACCGGGAAGATCATCGCACCGCCCACCACCGACAGGATGAGCGTCATCGCGTCACCCCGGATGCCCCGGCTCAAGCAGTCGCCGTTCCCGCACTCGGGCCGGGTGGTGGCGATGGCGGTGACGGCGACGGCGCGGGGCGCGGCCTGGACCTCGCCGACCGTCCGGCCGACGACCACGGCCAGCGTGTCCGGAGAGGGCATCGCCGAGTCGTTCAGGGTGCCGGCCATCCGGCCCGGGAAGCGATCGCCCAGCTCGACGGCCGGGACGGTGCGCAGCAGCGCGGCCAGCGCCGGGGAGGCGTAGTACTCGCCGGGGGCCGGCACCCGGTCGAGTCCCGGCGGGACGGGCGAGGTCGGCCCGGTCGCGGCGACGTCGATCTCGCGGATCTCCGAGCCGTCGTAGTAGTCGTTGTGGGGCTGCCACCACAGCGGGTCGACCTGCGCGCTCTCGGTCCGGCTCCGGGCCCCGGAGTCGAGCCAGACCTGGCGCTGGTTGGCGCGGTCGATCGCGTTCATGCTGGCGAGCGTGGACAGCAGCAGCCCGACCCCGATCGCCACCGCCGCCGCGATCATCAGCAGCCGGGCGAGCGCCTCCCGGCCGCCGCTGACCGCCAGCCGGAGCGAGAACCGGATCACGAGGCCACCGACCCGGCCCCGGCCCCGGCCCCGGCGGAGAGCGTGCGGGCCTGGCCGTCGCGGACGATCGCCTCGCGGTCGGCGTAGGCGGCGACCCGCGGCTCGTGGGTGACCAGGATGACGGTGGTGCCCTGCTCCCGGGCCGAGCCGACCATCAGTTCCATCACCTGCTCGCCGGTCAGCGAGTCCAGCGCGCCGGTCGGCTCGTCGGCGAACAGCACCTGCGGCCGGGCCACCAGGCCCCGGGCCAGCGCCACGCGCTGCGCCTGACCACCGGACAGTTCGCCGGAGCGGCGCCGCTCCATGCCGTCCAGGCCGAGCCGGGCGAACCACGGCCGGGCCTGCGCGAGAGCGTCCGCGCGGCGCACGCCGTTCAGCAGCAGCGGCAGCGCCACGTTCTCCTCCGCCGTCAACTCCGGGACGAGCTGGCCGAACTGGAACACGAAGCCGAACTTGTCGCGGCGCAGGGCGCTGCGCCCCGCCTCGTTCAGGGTGTCCAGGCGCTGCCCGTTGAACAGCACCTCGCCCGCGTCGGGCACCAGGATGCCGGCCAGGCAGTGCAGTAACGTCGACTTTCCCGAGCCGCTCGGGCCCATGACGGCGAGCACCTCGCCGGCCTCGACGGACAGGCTCGCCCCGCGCAGGGCGGGGGTTTCACCGAAGGACAGGGCGACGTCGCGGGCCTCGATCACGGCGGTCATGAGCGCACCGCCTCGGCCAGCGCGTCCAGGCGGGCGGTGGTGAGGTCGATCCAGCGCAGGTCGGCGTCCAGGTGGAACAGGCCGTGGTCGGCGAGCAGGGCGTCCACCAGGGCGCCGGTGCGGCGCAGTTCGGTGAGTTCGCGCATCCGGCGCAGGTGGGCGGCGCGCTGGGTGTCCAGGTACTCCTCGGCGTCACGGCCCAGCATCAGGGCCAGCACCACCTTGGTGAACAGCACGCTCTGCAGGTTGGGTTCGGGCGCGACCGGATCCCGGAGCCAGGTCTCGAACTCCGTCACCCCCGCGTCGGTGATCACGTAGCGCTTGCGTTCGGGTCCGTCGCCGGGCTCCGCCTCGCCCGCGACCACCTTGCCGTCCCGGGCCAGCCGGCCGAGGGTCGCGTACACCTGTCCGTACGGGAGGGGTTTGCCGCGGCCGAAGAGGGAGTCGTAGTCGCGCTTGAGGTCGTAGCCATGGCTCGGCTCCCGCTCCAGCAGCCCCAGCAGGGTCAAAGGAACACTCATGGGGGAGACCATACCCCACGCGTATACTCTGAGTGTATAGCTGGCGAGAATACGGCCCCTGCCTGCGGAAACCCCGTCAGAACCCGGGCGGAAACACCGTCACCCGGGTGCGGGCGGGCAGGAGGCAGCCCCACGCTCACCCCCTGCACCGCACCACGGCCCGACACCCCCACGGTCAACCGGGCCAAGCCGTCCCCTGACACGAAGGATGCGGCCGGACCCCAGCCTGCCCGCCCGCCCGGCCGCTGCCGAGGGCCGAACGTCCCGGGTGCGCGAAGGGGCGCCGGGAGGCCGCGCACCCGGGCGCGACCCGGAACGCGACCGGCGCGCGGCGGCGCCGTCCGCAGGTCCCGGTGGTACGAGCCCGCACGACTCTTGTGCGCGGGCGGCCACCGGGTGGAAATTGGGTGACGAAGCCTCACGACCTCACCACCGCGCCGCCCCAACCCCCCTGAGGAGCCGTCGACGTGTCCAGCACACCCCGCCCCGCCCGGCCCTCGTCGCGCCCGCCGCGAACCGGCCGCCGGCTGCGGCGGGCCTTCGGTGCCCGGCACGAACCGCTGGTCCGGCCCGTCGACCGGGCCCGCGCCCGCGCCTGGCTGCTGAGCGCCTTCGGGGCCCTGCTCGCCCTCGCCTTCGCCACCGGCAGCTCCCTGCTCGCCTACCACGCCACCGCACCCCAGGCCGACAGCGACCGCCTGCGCCTCCACAAGGTCGACGCCGTGGTGCTCACCCTCCCCGACCACGGCTCCGGCACGGGCACCGGCGCCGGAGGACGCTTCGGCGCCGGCTACAGCACCCGCGTCGACGCCGAGGCCTCCTGGACCTACCCCGACGGCCAGCCGCACACCGGCACCGTCCAGGCCCCCCGTACGGCCGTCACCGGCACCGTCGTCCCCGTCTGGGTCGACCCCGCCGGCGCCCTCTCCTCGCCCCCGACCAACCGCGCCACCGTCGCCGTCTCCGCCGTCTGCACCGGCGCCGGCGCCCTCCTCGCCCTCCTGGCCCTGCTCACCCTCGCCCTGCGCCTTCGCCTGCACGTCCTCGACCGCCGCGCCGACGAGGCCTGGACCCAGGGCTGGGCCCGCCTCGAACCCCTCTGGAGCGGCCGCGCCGGCCACCGCCAGGACGACTGACCCCTGTGGACGAGCGGGAACCGGCGAGCAGCGGGACGCGGCGCCAGGTCAGAGCGGGTGGGTCCAGTCCGGGGCGGGGTGGGCTCCGGCGGCCCGGTGGGTGAGGGCCGCGACGGCGACGAGGAGGGCCAGGGCGAGGGTCAGGGCGATGGGGACGTCGGCCTGGCGGATGAGGAGGGCGCCGACGAGGGCGCCGACGAACATCCAGACGGCGGAGGCCAGCCGGCGGGGGCCGGTGCGGTCGGCGGCGAGGGCCGTGATGGTCATGGTGAGCACCGTGGTGGTCAGGTCGGGGACCTTGAGGGAGCGGACCACCGCGTTCTGGCCGCCCATGGCGAAGGCCAGCAGTCCGATGAGGCCGTAGCGGGCCGGGTCGGAGGTGTAGCCGGCCACGGTGGCCAGGGCGATGCTCGCGGCGACGAACACCGTCTGGGCGACCACCGCCGTGGTCAGCAGCCGCCCGCGGTGGTCGGGCAGCCGTCGGGCGAGGTGGCCGCCGACCAGGGCGCCGAGTACGAACGCGGCGAGGGCGCTCAGCGAGGCGGTGGCGGAGAGTCCGGCGGCACCGGCCAGGGCGAAGCCGAGGAAGACCACGTTGCCGGTCATGTTGGCGACGAAGACGTGGCCGAGCCGGAGGTAGCTGACGGCGTCCACCAGTCCGGTGACGACGGTGAGCACCAGCAGCATCGGCACCAGCGGCCCGTGCCTGGGGTCGGGGGTGAACATCGGGACCTCCTGGTCGGCCTCGTGACGGTGCCTCCGTTCTACCTCCCCCGGGCCGCGCCCTAGGCGAGCGCCGGGCGGCTCGGGTCGTCGGGTTCGTCGTCGAGGTGCCAGTGCAGGTCGCGGACGCCGGGTTCGAGGGAGAGCCGGCTGACGACCTGTTCGAGGGCCGGGGCGACCTGCCCGGTGATGGCCACGGTGGCGCGCAGGCTGGTGGCGTCGCCGCTGTCGGTGCGGCGGGCGCGCAGGCCGGTGGGGGCGAGGCCGGAGGCGGACAGGGCCTGGAGCAGCAGGGCCCGGATGTGGGTCTCGGCCTTGCGCTCGCATTCCAGGTGGACGGTGGCGCGGACGGTGGAGTCGGGGTCGCTGCCGGACTGCGGGGCCCGGTCGAGCATCCGGCCGGCCGGGCGCAGGATCAGGTGGACGGCGAGGACGCCGAGCGTGCCGAGGACGGCGAATTCGAGCTTCCCGGCGGCGGCGAGCACCCCGACGGCGGCCGAACACCACAGCGTGGCGGCGGTGTTGAGGCCGCGGACGCCGGCGCCGTCGCGCAGAATGACGCCACCGCCGAGGAAGCCGATGCCGGAGACGACGTAGGAGGCGACCCGGGTGGGGCTGGCGGCGTCGCCGACGGCCTCGCTGTACAGCACGAACAGGGTGGCGCCGGCGGCGACCAGGGCGTTGGTGCGCAGGCCGGCCATCCTGGCCCGCCACTGGCGTTCGACGCCGATGAGCGCGCCGCAGGCGACCCCGGTGGCGAGCCGGACGAGGAAGTCGGCGGTGGTCAGGGTGTGCACGACGGCACCTCCTTCACTGGGAGAGCTGGGAGAGCGGGGAGAGCTGGAAGAGCAGGGAGACGGACGGACGGGTGACGGGCCGCTGCCCACCACCCGTCCGTCCGGGCTGCGGTCTGCGGCTCAGTGGTTGAGCGCGGTCTGGACGATCTTGATGATGACCATCACCATCGCGACCAGGAGGTAGGCGCGCAGGGCGCCCATGCCGACCTTGCGGGCGGTGGACATGACCGGCTTGCCGAGGGTCTCCAGCGGGGGCATCCGCCATTCCTCGCGGCCGGTGCGGTCGACGGGGTCCTCCTTGGTCCCCCGGCGGCCGAAGGTGAAGAAGTACCCGGCGACCAGGACGCCGGCCACGCCGCAGCCGGCCATGATCCACAGGATCGCCTGCGAGCTGATGTCGGGCCAGACCACGGCGGCGGTCAGGATCAGCGACAGCATCACCAGGACGCCGACCACGGCGGAGGTGAAGGCGTTGGTCTTGGGCCCGTTGACCCAGGGCCCCAGGACGGCCTTGTCGTTGCACAGCAGCAGCAGGAACACCGTCGCCGAGGGCAGCAGCACACCGGCCAGCACCTGGACGAACTGCGTCATCAGGCCCTGGGTGTAGCCGGTGGACAGCAGCGTGATCGCGGCCGCCGCGACCACCAGGCCGGCGTAGATCGCGTAGAAGCCCTTGGCGCCCTTGACGCCCCGGTGCAGCGAGTGCCTGATGCCGAACACGTCGCCGATCGCGTAGGCGGTGGACAGCGACACGGCGAAGGCGCCGATGATCGAGGCGTCCAGCAGCGCGATGGCGAACAGCACACCCACCACGTGCCCGGCCTTGTCCTCAAGGCCCTTGGCGACGGCGCCCGCATCGGAGAACTGGCCGAAGCCGTCGGTGCCGGCGAAGGCCGCGGCGGTGAAGCCCATCATCGCGGCGGCGCCGATGATGACGATGGCGATCCCGATCCACAGGTCGACCTTCTCGTACTTCATGAAACGCGGCGTGATCCGCTTGTCGATGACGTACGACTGCTGGAAGAACAGCTGCCACGGGGCGACGGTGGTGCCCACGATGGAGACGATCACCAGCATCACGGCCGCCAGCTGGCCCGAGCCGCCCGGCATGCTCGGCACCGTGAAGTCGTGTGCCATCTGCGAGGTCTTCGGGTGGACCATGAAGTAGATCGGCACCAGCAGCAGCGAACCCACGCACAGCGTGACGGCGACGCGCTCGAAACGCCGGAACGAGCCGGTGAACGCCGAGGCGATGATGATCACGGCGGCCAGCACCACCGAGGCGACCTTCGGCAGGCCCAGGTACCCGGCGGCCAGGGTGACGCCGATGAACTCGGTGACCAGCGTCAGCGCGTTCAGCAGGAACAGGTCGATGACACTGAACGCGCCCCAGAACTTGCCGAAGCGCTCCAGGATGAGCCGGGCGTGGCCGACACCGGTGACGGCGCCCAGGCGCAGCACCATCTCCTGGTTCACGTACAGCACCGGGACCAGCATCAGCAGCGTCCACAGCAGCTGCGTGCCGTAGTTCTGCCCCGCCTGCCCGTACGTCGAGAAGGCGCCCGCGTCGTTGTCGCCGACCATCACGATCAGGCCGGGGCCCACGATCGCCAGCAGGGTCTTGAGCCGCGCGGACAGGCCGTGGCGCGGGGTGGTGTCGTCGAGCCGGATGGTGCCGAGCGCACCCCTGATGTCGCCGACGTGGGCGTCGTCGAGCACGGCGGTACGGGTGGTGGTGGGGACCTTCGGGTCCAGCATCACGTTGGTCATGGCAGGGCCTCCCTGCCCCCTTCCTTGAGGGGGCGACAGGGGGCACGCAGCAGCGATCCTCCCTGCGAGCGCACGCCGCCGGACCGCACGGCGGCGCTGAGCGGCGGCGGCCGTGAGGGCATGACGGAGCGTCAGACGTCGTGCGTCGGGGCGCGGTTGAGCGCATGACGCAGCGTCAGGTGAACGAGCGCAGGGAAGGTTGTTACCGCGTGCCAGAGGTGATCGAGAGCATGCGGGGGCAGGGGCGACTATGGCCCGGACTATCGCAGTCCATGTCTCTCGCCTCCTCCCGGTCGGGGGTGCACCGTCTGTGCACCGCATCGCGACACGGCAAGGAGCGGACCGGCCCCACGGGACCGGCACACCCCAACTCGTCAGAGCTTTGGCACTCCACGGCGTGTCCAGCCCGGTCGGGCCGGAAGCCACTTGGGGTCAACCCTTAACTCGGGAAGACCTGTCCTGAACCTGGGCGTCTCTCGACGTCGTCGGGTCAGTGGCCTGTGTCCGTGAAGACGCCTCACCGAACGAGGTGCCTTGCAAACCTCGTCAAGCATAGACCCTCCCCTTCACCCGGATAGCGGCGTTTCGACCGAACTTCGACAGCTTTGTAGAAGCTTGACCAAACCCACCCCTCGACGTGCACCCCCATCCGGCATATATAGTTCACCGACATATGCAGCTCAACAGCTCACGAGGGGGAAGTGTGTCCCACAGCGATCCGACCCGATCCGCACCCGTCCTGCACCTGGCCAACGTCACCCGGGTGCACGGGCGGGGCGCCGCCGAGGTACACGCCCTGCGCGGCGTCGAACTGGCCGTCCACCCCGGCGAGTTCGTCGCCGTCATGGGCCCGTCCGGCTCCGGGAAGTCCACCCTGCTGACCCTGGCCGGCGGACTCGACACGCCCAGCGAGGGCGAGATCCTGGTCGAGGGCGTGGCCCTCGGCGGCCTCAGCCGCGGCCGGCTCGCCGACCTTCGGCGGCGCTCCATCGGGTACGTCTTCCAGGACTACAACCTGATCCCCGCCCTCACCGCCGCCGAGAACATCTCGCTCCCCCGCGAACTCGACGGAGTCTCCGGACGCACCGCCCGCCGCGAGGCGCTCGCCGCCCTGGAGGAACTCGGCATCGGGGAACTCGCCGACCGCTTCCCCGACGACATGTCCGGCGGCCAGCAGCAGCGCGTCGCCATCGCCCGCGCGCTGATCGGCGAGCGCCGGCTCGTCCTCGCCGACGAACCGACCGGCGCCCTCGACTCCGCCACCGGCGAGGCCGTGCTCGCCGTGCTGCGCGCCCGCTGCGACGCCGGGGCCGCCGCGATGATGGTCACCCACGAGGCGGCGCACGCCAGTTGGGCGGACCGGGTGGTCCACCTGAAGGACGGCGCGGTCGCCTCCGAGAGCCACGGGCGGCGCACCGGCAAGCGCCGACTGACCACCGAGCCGCTCAGTGCTCCGGCCGACGGAGCCGGGCACGCGTCCGGCGACTTCGGCCACGCGGCCGGCGGCTTCGGCGAGGTGACCCGATGAGACTCGGCGCCTGGAAGGTCGCCCTGCGCATCGCCCGCCGCGACGCGCTGCGCGCCAAGGGCCGCAGCGCCCTGATCGTCGCCATGATCGCGCTGCCCGTCCTCGGCGTCACCGGCGCCGACGTCGTCCACCGCAGCGGGCAGCTCACCCCGGCCGAACGGGTCGAACGGGTGCTGGGCGGGGCGGACGCCCTGGTCACGTCGCTCGCCCCCGGCCGGACCGTCGAGCAGGCCCCGGTCGCCGAGGACGGCGCCTTCGCGGTCCAGCCCCGCCCCGGGCAGCCGCCCACGGCCGAGCAGCAGAAGGCCGCCGGCACCGACCCCGTCGCCCTGGTCACCGGACTCCTGCCGCCGGGCAGCGTGCTCACCTCCGCCCGGCAGGGCCCGGAGACCGGCGCCACCTCCCCCGAAGGCCTGGTCCGCACCCTCACCACCGAGGCCGACCTCGCCGACCCGCTCTGGCACGGCCGGCTCGACCTGGTCGACGGCCACGCCCCGGGCGGCCCGCGCGAACTGGCCGCCACCCGGGCCTTCCTCGACAACTCCGGACTGGCCGTCGGCGGCACCACCACCTTTCCCGGCCTGGAGCGGACCACCTTCACCATCACCGGCGTCGTCGAGCACCCGGACGACCTCCGCCGGGTCGAACTCGTCGCCCAGCCGGGCGCGTTGCTGAGCCAGCTCGCCGCCGCCACGCCTCCCGGCAGCCCGGCCGCGGCAGCGCCGGAGCCCGAACGCGGCGCCTGGCTGGTCCGGCTCCCCGCCGGGGCCGCCCTCGACTGGGCCAAGGTCCAGGAGTTCAACGCCCACGGCTACACCCTCACCGCCCGCTCGGTCGCGCTCGCCCCGCCGCCGCGCGCTGCCGTCCCCTACTACCGGGACGCCTACCGCTCCTTCGGCCCCTCCGCCGACGACAACACCAAGGTCGTGGTGGCCACCGTCACCGGCATGGGCCTGCTGGAGGTCGCCCTGCTCGCCGGCCCCGCCTTCGCGGTCGGCGCCCGCCGCTCCCGCCGCCAGCTCGCGCTGCTCGGCGCCGCCGGCGGCCGGCGGACGCACGTCGGCGCGGTGGTGCTCGGCGGCGCCCTCGTCCTCGGCACGGCCGGGGCCGTGGTCGGCGTGGTCCTCGGCGGCGGCCTCGTCGCCGGGCTGCGCCCGTGGATCGAACGGGCCGGCGGCGCCCGCTTCGGGCACTTCGCCCTGCCGCCACTGGACCTGCTCGCGATCGGCGGGATCGGCCTGCTCACGGCGCTCCTCGCGGCCGCACTGCCCGCCCGGCAGGCCGCCCGCAGCAGCGTCACCGCCGGACTCACCGGCCGGGACACCGTCCAGGCCCCGAACCGCTGGGTCACCGTGCTCGGTGTGCTGCTGCTCGCCGCCGGCGCCGCCCTGGCCCTGTACGGCGCGAGCGCGGTGCAACACGGCGGCGTGCCCGTCGTCAGCACCTACGACACCCGCACGCTGACCGTGCTCGGCGGCTCCGTCATCGCCGAACTCGGCCTGCTCGCCTGCACCCCCGCACTCGTCGCCCTGCTCGGCCGGCTCGCCAAGCGGCTGCCGCTCGGCCCCCGACTCGCCCTGCGCGACTCCGCCCGGCACCGCTCGCGCACCGCGCCGGCCGTCGCCGCCGTGATGGCCGCCGTGGCCGGGGCCGTCGCCATCGGCGTCTACAGCACCAGCACCGACGCCGAGAACCGCCGCGACTACCGGCCGCAGGCCCCGTACGGCGCCGTGCAGCTCCTCTCCACCGCCGACGGACCGCAACTCGACGGCCTGCGCGCCGAGGTGGGCAAGCAGCTGACCGACCTGGGGCCGCGCGCCGACCTCGGCGAGGCGGTGTACCAGTTCTGTGCCAACTGCTCCAGCACCGTCCAGCTCAAGGGCACCGTGAACTGGCGCACCGCGTCCGGCCCGCCGCACCTGGCCGCCGGGGACGCCGCCATGCTCCGCACCCAGTTCGGCATCCACGACCCGGCCGCCGAACAGGCCCTGGCCGCCGGGAAGATCCTGGTCTTCGACCGCGCCTTCCTCGCCGGCGACGGCCGGGCGGTGCTCCAACTGCGCGGCAGCTCCGGAGCGCCGCTCCAGCCCGGCGAGGTCCCCAAGCCCGACCTCCAGGAAATCCCGGCCGACGCCGTCCTGGTCGAGAACCCCAACGCCGCCCGCTTCGCCCAGGGCCTGATCCTGCCCTCGGCGCTGCCCAAGCTCCTGCCCGGGCTCACCGCGAGGCCCACCGGCGCGATCTGGGTGCCCGCCACCCCGCCCGACCGCAAGGCCCAGCAGCGCGCCGAGGCCGCCGTCGTCCGACTCGACCGGGCCGCCCAGCTGGAGGTCGAGCGCGGCTTCCAGCCCCGCGGCGACGCCCTCACCCTGGCGCTCAGCGGCTTCGCCGGGCTGGTCGTCCTCGGCGCCGCCGGCATCGCCACCGGTCTGGCCGCCGCCGACTCCCGCCAGGACCAGGCCACCCTGGCCGCCGTCGGCGCACCGCCGCGGATCCGCCGCACCATGGCGGGGCTGCAGTGCGCGATGATCGCCCTGCTCGGGGCGCTGCTCGGGGCGGTCAACGGCTTCGTCCCCGCGGTGGGCCTGCTGAAGTCCCGGGCTAGCGGGTTCGGCGGCCACCCGGCCCTGATCACCGCCCCCTGGGACCAGCTGCTGCTGGTCGTCCTGGTGCTCCCGGTGCTGGCGGGGCTGCTCGCCGCCCTGCTGACCCGCTCCCGCATCCCGATGGGGCGGCGGCTGTCCTGACCCCCGGCGCACGCCGAAGCCCGCCCTCCGAAATGGGGGGCGGGCTTCGGCGTGCGCGGGCGACCCACGCGCGAGAGGGCCGTACCATGGGCGGGTTCTAGCGGGCGAAGGGCGCCGGCGGGTCGGCGAGGGAGAGAACGGCGGTGCTGCGCGGGTTCGGCGACCTGGAGGCCGAGATCATGGACCGGCTGTGGTCCTGGGGCCGGCCCGCCACCGTACGCGAGGTGGTGGACGACCTCCAGCGTCAGCGGCCGGTCGCGTACACCACCGTCACCACGGTGGCCGACATCCTGCACACCAAGGGCTGGCTGCGCCGGGACAAGGTGGGCCGGGCCTGGGCGTACGAGCCGACCTGCACCCGGGAGGCGTACACCGCGCAGCTGATGCGCCAGGCGCTGGAGACCACGCCGGACCGGGCGGGTGCGCTGCTGCACTTCGTCGACGGGATGAGCAGCGACGAGGCGTCCGCGCTGCTGGCGGCGCTGGAGCAGGTGAAGGCCCGGGACGCCGAGTGACCCTCGCGCTGCTCGGCCTCCACCTGGCCGTGACCGGGGTCCTGCTGCCGCGCCGGCTGGCCGGCTCGGCCCGGTTGCAGGCGCGCCCGGCGGCGGGCGCCGCGCTCTGGCTGGCCCTGATGGCCTCCTTCCTGGTCGCTCTGCTGCTGGCGGCGCACCACGCGGTGGAACCGTTCGCCCACGAGCCGGCCGGGCTGGTCGGGCTGTTCCCGCACCCGGAGCCGGTCGGGCCCACCGCCCCGCACACCCACGACTGGTGGCTGCTGGCCGCCGCCGGGGCCGCGATCGCCACGGTGGTGACGGCCGTCGGCGTCCGGGCCGGACGGGCGCGCCGGCGGCACCGGGCGATGCTGGACCTGGTCGCCGTCCGGGACGGGCGCTGGGGCGCCCTGATCCTGGAGCACGCCCACCCGACCGTCTACTGCCTGCCCGGCCGCAGCTCCCGGGTGGTCCTGTCGCGCGGGGCGCTGCGGCTGCTGGACGAACGGCAGTTGGCCGCGGCGGTGGCGCACGAGCACGGACACATCCGCGGCCGCCACCACCTGTTCCGGCTGCCGGCGGACACCTTCGCCCTGCTGTTCGGCCCGCTGCCGCTGGCCCGGCGAGGGCGGGCGGAGGTGGGGCTGCTGCTGGAGATGGCGGCCGACGACGCCGCGCTGGCGCGGGTTTCGCGCAGCGAACTCGCCTCCGCGCTCTGCGCCCTGGCGACGTCCGGGGCCCCGACGGGCGCCGCGCCCGGCATCGTGCCGGGCGGGGCGCACGGCATCCCGCCGGGCGGGTCACTGGGCCCCGCGTCGGGCGGGGCGCTGGCGGTGGCCGCCACCGGGGTGCTGGCCCGGGTCCGCCGACTGGCCCGCCCGGGGCACGGTCGGCGCGGGCGCCAACTGGCCTTCTGGATGGCGGTGTCGGCGCTCCCGCTGCTGCCGTACCTGCTGGCCTGCGCGCCGCACCCGTAGGGCGCCCGCCGCCCCCCGGTCACGATCCCGGACCGACCCTACCGGTGCCGCAGGTACGCCTCGGCGGTCTCGCGCAGGCGGTCGTGCAGGCCGTCGTAGGCGCGGACCCGCCCGAGCAGGCTCTTCGGCAGCTTGGCGACCATCGTGTAGTTGGTGTCGCAGACGTTGGCGGCCGGCGCCAGCCCGGCCTGGCTGACCAGTTGGTAGGCGTCGAGCTGGTCCAGGCCGAGCAGGTGCCCGGTCCAGCCGACCAGGTCGTGCTGGCTGATCCGGAACGCGTCCTCCAGGGGGCGGGCGGAGCCGGTGCTGATCAGGAAGCGGTCGTCCTCCAGCCGGGGCCAGGCCGGTCCGCCGCCCTTGACCAGGTCGACGATCACGGTGGTGCGCATGGCCGCCTCCACCGCCGTCCCGCACACCTCCCCCTCCCCCTGGCGCGCGTGGCCGTCGCCGATGGCGAGCAGCCCGCCCGGGACGTTGACCCCGAAGTAGGCGGTGGTGCCGGCCCTCATCTCGGGGGTGTCCAGGTTGCCGCCGTGCGCGCCCGGCGTGATCGAGGCCAGCACCTCGCCGGCCGCCGGGGCGACCCCGACGGTGCCGTGCATCGGGTCGAGCGGGAGGTCCACCGTGAAGTCGCTGTTGCGGGCCCGGAATCGGCAGACGCCCGCCTTGAGGTCCAGGTCGTAGACCCAGACCCGCTCCTCCAGCGGCGGGTGCAGCATCGCCGTGCTGTGGGTCGCGGTCAGCGCGCCGAAGTGCGGGAAGGTGCTGGAGACGCCGTAGTCGCGGGCCGGGGTGATCTCCACGAAGTGCACCGCGAGGACGTCGCCGGGCTCCGCGCCCGCCACCGCGATCGGCCCGGTGACCGGGTTGAGGTAGGGGAAGACGCACACCTGGCTGGGCAGGTCGCCGGTGCCGCGCACCTTGCCGCCGAAGCAGTCCTCGGTGGTCAGTTCGACGATGGTGCCGGGCTGCACGGTGACGAGCGGTGCGCGCCCGCCGAAGGTGTAGGCGTAGTCGGCCGAAGCGGGGGCCAGCTGGACGGTCTCGGGCAGGCTCACGGGTTCTCCTCGCGGGTGGTGGGCGCGGGCGTGTCAACCATGGTGCTCTCTCTCCGTGACGACCCTGCAGGTGTGGGGAGACTGCGGAGGCAAGTATGTCCAGATGGCGGCCCCGGAGAACGCGAAGGCCCGCCCCCGCCGAGGCGGGAGCGGGCTGCCGGACTGCCGGACTGCCGGACTGCCGGGCACAGCACACAGCTGCAGCCACGGCCTACGGCTACGGCTACGGCTACGGGCGGACGGCGCCCACGTACGGCATGGCACTGATCGGGAGGACCTCGACGTTCTTGCCGGTGCGCGGGGCGTGGATCATCTTGCCGTCGCCGATGTAGATGCCCACGTGGTGGATGTCGGGGTAGAAGAAGACCAGGTCGCCGGGCTGGAGGTCGGCGCGCTGGACGCGGGAGCCGGTGTTCCACTGGTCCTGGGACATCCGGGGCAGCTTGACGTTGCCCGCGCGGTAGGCGCCGCCGGTGAGGCCGGAGCAGTCGAAGCTGTTGGGGCCGGTCGCGCCCCAGCCGTAGGGCTTGCCGAGCTGGGCGTAGGCGAACTGGAGGACGGCGGCGGCGCGACCGCTGGCGGGCGGCGCCGGGGTGTTCATGTTCGGGCGCTCCGAGGAGCGGGAGGCCCGGTCGGCGGCGGCCGCCGCCTGGGCCTCGGCCTTGGCCTTCTCGGCGTTCTGCTGGGCGTTGATCTTGGCGCGGTCCTCGGCGCTCAGCTTGTTGAGCATGCCCTGCGCCTGGGCGAGCTTGACCTGGATCTGCTTCTTCTTCTCCCCCAGCTCGGTGCCGACGGAGTCGAGCTGGGCCAGGGTGGCGGTGGCCTCGGCGCGGTCCTGGTCGAGCTTGCGCTGCTCGTTCTGGGCCTGCTTGAGCAGGGATATCTGGGAGTCGGCGAGGTGGTTCTGGACCGAGGCGCGCTCCAGGTAGGCGGCCGGGTCGGAGTCGAGCATCAGCTGGAAGGACGGGTCGATGCCGTTGGTGCGGTACTGGTCGGCGGCCACCGCGCCGAGCTGGGAGCGCAGTTCGTTCATCGCCTCCTGCCCGCGGGCGACCTTCTCCTGGATCTTGCTGGCGTCGCCCTGGAGCTTCTGCTGCTTCTCCTGGAAGCCGTTGAACTGCTCGACGGCCTGCTCGGCCTCCTCGTTGAGCTTGTCCACCTGCTCCTTGACGGAGGCCAGGTTGGGGGCGGGCTCGGCGTGGGCGGTGCCGGAGGCGAGGACGGCGCCGCCGGCCATGGCCGTGGTGAGGACCGCCATGCGGGCCCGGCTCGGGGGGCTGGGCTTGCGACGCTTTCCCATGGCGGGGGGCTCTCCTTCGGGGGACGGCAGGGGACGGCGAAGGCGGGCGAGGACCTACGGGGGTTCGGTCCCCGCCCACCTTCTTCGAAGTAACTTAATAGATGAGTGGAGGGGTTCCGCAATCCCCCTGTTCCGGGCCGTTCCGGGCGATCGATCGTGGCCCCCGGCACCGGCGTTGACCTCGGGTGCCACCGTCCGCGGCACTCCTCGCCGCCCGGAGTGCTGAGAACGTGCCAAATCGAGGGAAAGGTCACACGGGCCGCCCCTCCTGCGGGCCTGCGAACGAGCGCTAACCTGCGGTCATGAACGTCCTGCCCGAAGGGCTCCCCCTCGCCGCCGAATTCCCGGCCGCACACCGCGAGCAGTGGCAGCAGCTCGTCGAGGGCGTGCTGCGCAAGTCCGGCGCGCAGCCCGCGGACGGCGCCGCCGCCGAGCGGGCGCTCACCACCGAACTCCCGGACGGGCTGCGCGCCCGCCCGCTGTACACCGCCGAGGACGCCCCGGCCGAAGCCGGCTACCCCGGCTTCCCCCCGTTCGTCCGCGGCGGCCGGCCGCAGGGCGCGGCCGTCGCCGGCTGGGACGTCCGCCAGCGGCACGCCGACCCGGACCGCCGGCGCACCAACGAGGCGGTCCTGGCCGACCTGGAGAACGGCGTCGGCTCGCTCTGGCTGGAGCTCGGCGGCGCGGGCCTGCCCGTCACGGCCCTGCCCGAGACGCTGACCGGCGTGTACCTCGACCTGGCCGCCGTGGCACTCGACGCCGGGCCCGAATTCACCGCCGCCGCCGAGCAGTTGTTCGCCCTGTACGAGGAGCGCGAGGTCTCCCCCGGCGCCGCCGCCGGCAACCTCGGCGCCGACCCGCTGGGCCTCCAGGCCCGCACCGGCGAGACCGGACGCACCACCGCGCTGCTCGCCGAGGCCACCGCGCTGGCCGCCCGCTGCGCCGCCGAGTACCCCGGCGTCCGGGCGCTGACCGTGGACGCCCTGCCCTACCACGAGGCCGGCGCCTCGCCCGCCCAGGAGCTGGGCTGCTCGCTCGCCACCGGCGTCGCCTACCTGCGGGCGCTCACCGCCGCCGGGCTGTCGGTGGACGCCGCGCTCGGCCAGCTGGAATTCCGCTACGCGGCCGACGCCGACCAGTTCCTCACCATCGCCAAGTTCCGTGCCGCGCGCCGCCTCTGGTCCCGCGTCGCCGAGGTGTCGGGGGCCTCCGCGGCGGCCTCGGCGCAGCGCCAGCACGCGGTCACCTCCCGGGTGATGATGACCGCCCGCGACCCGTGGGTGAACATGCTGCGCACCACCGTCGCCTGCCTCGCCGCCGGCGTGGGCGGCGCCGACGCCGTCACCGTGCTGCCCTTCGACAGCGCCCTCGGCCTGCCGGACGCCTTCGCCCGCCGGATCGCCCGCAACACCCAGTCGATCCTGCTGGAGGAGTCCCACCTCGCCCGGGTGATCGACCCGGCCGGCGGCTCCTGGTACGTCGAGCAGCTGGGCGAGGAGCTGGCGGCGGCCGCCTGGGCCTGGTTCCAGGAGATCGAGCGGGCCGGCGGCCAGCAGACGGCGCTCACCGACGGGACGGTCCGCGAGCGGATCGCCGCGACCTGGGCGGAGCGCTCCGTCAAGCTCGCCAAGCGGCGCGAACCCGTCACCGGTGTCAGCGAGTTCCCGCACCTGGACGAGCAGCCGCTGGTCCGCGAACCGGCCCCGGCCGCACCGGGCGGCGGGCTGCCGCAGGTGCGCCGCGCCGAGGCGTACGAGGCGCTGCGCGACCGCTCGGACGCGCAGCTCGCGGCCACCGGCGAGCGGCCGAAGCTGTTCCTGGCCTCGATCGGCACCGCCTCCGCGCACACCGCGCGCACCACCTTCGCCGCCAACCTGTTCCAGGCCGGCGGCATCGCGACGACCTCGCTGGAGTCCGTCGACCCGGCCGCCTTCGCCGAGGCCTTCACCGCCTCCGGCGCCACCGCCGCCTGCCTGTGCTCCAGCGACGCGCAGTACGGCGAGCACGCCGAGGCCGTCGCCGGCGCGCTGAAGGCGGCCGGAGCCCGACGGGTGCTGCTGGCCGGTCGACTCGGCGAAGTCCCGGCAGGAGTAGACGAGTTCATCCACGCGGGCGGGGACGCCATCGCCGTCCTCACCTCCCTGCTCGACCAGATCGGAGTGGCACGATGATCCCCGACTTCACCGGAATCGGGCTGAACGGGGATCCCTCCGGGGACGTCACCGACGGCCAGTGGCGGGCCGCCTGGCGGCAGTCCACCGGCAAGGACGTCGACGAGCTGGTCTGGGACACCCCCGAGGGCATCGGCGTCAAGCCGCTGTACACCACGGCGGACCTGGCCGGCCTGGACTTCCTGGAGACCTACCCGGGCATCGCCCCGTACCTGCGCGGGCCGTACCCGACCATGTACGTCAACCAGCCGTGGACCGTCCGCCAGTACGCGGGCTTCTCCACCGCCGAGGAGTCCAACGCCTTCTACCGCCGCAACCTGGCAGCCGGCCAGAAGGGCCTCTCGGTCGCCTTCGACCTGCCGACCCACCGCGGCTACGACAGCGACCACCCGCGCGTCACCGGCGACGTCGGCATGGCGGGCGTGGCGATCGACTCGATCTACGACATGCGCCAACTCTTCGACGGCATCCCGCTGGACAAGATGTCGGTGTCGATGACCATGAACGGCGCCGTCCTGCCCGTCCTGGCCCTGTACATCGTGGCCGCCGAGGAGCAGGGGGTGGCGCCCGAGAAGCTGGCGGGGACCATCCAGAACGACATCCTCAAGGAGTTCATGGTCCGCAACACCTACATCTACCCGCCGCAGCCGTCGATGCGGATCATCTCGGACATCTTCGCGTACACCTCGCAGAAGATGCCCCGGTACAACTCCATCTCCATCTCCGGCTACCACATCCAGGAGGCCGGGGCCACCGCCGACCTGGAGCTGGCCTACACCCTGGCCGACGGGGTGGAGTACCTGCGCGCGGGCCTGGACGTGGGCCTGGACGTGGACGCCTTCGCGCCGCGGCTGTCGTTCTTCTGGGCGATCGGCATGAACTTCTTCATGGAGGTCGCCAAGCTGCGCGCGGCCCGGCTGCTGTGGGCCAAGCTGGTCAAGCAGTTCGACCCGAAGAACGCCAAGTCGCTGTCGCTGCGCACCCATTCGCAGACCTCCGGCTGGTCGCTCACCGCCCAGGACGTGTTCAACAACGTGACCCGTACCTGCGTGGAGGCGATGGCCGCCACCCAGGGCCACACCCAGTCGCTGCACACCAACGCGCTCGACGAGGCGCTGGCGCTGCCCACCGACTTCTCCGCCCGGATCGCCCGCAACACCCAGCTGCTGCTCCAGCAGGAGTCCGGCACCTGCCGGGTCATCGACCCGTGGGGCGGCTCCGCCTACGTCGAGAAGCTCACCCACGACCTGGCGCGCCGCGCCTGGCAGCACATCCAGGAGGTCGAGGCGGCCGGCGGCATGGCCAAGGCCATCGACGCGGGCATCCCGAAGATGCGCGTCGAGGAGGCCGCCGCCCGCACCCAGGCCCGGATCGACTCCGGCCGCCAGCCGGTCATCGGCGTCAACAAGTACCGGGTGGACAGCGACGAGCAGATCGACGTGCTCAAGGTCGACAACTCCTCGGTGCGCGCCCGCCAGCTCGAAAAGCTGCGCCGGCTCCGGGAGGAGCGCGACGAGGCGGCCTGCCAGGACGCGCTGAACGCGCTCACCCGGGCCGCCGAGGCCGGCCCGCAGCGCGGCGGCTCGCTCGACGGCAACCTGCTGCACCTGGCCGTCAACGCGGCCCGGGCGAAGGCCACCGTCGGCGAGATCTCGGACGCCCTGGAGAAGGTGTACGGCCGGCACAGCGGCCAGATCCGTACCATCTCCGGTGTGTACCGAGACGAAGCGGGCCCCTCGGCCTCCCTCCAGCGCACCCGCGACCTGGTCGAGCGGTTCGAACGGGCCGAAGGCCGGCGCCCGCGCATCCTGGTCGCCAAGATGGGCCAGGACGGCCACGACCGCGGCCAGAAGGTGATCGCCACCGCCTTCGCCGACCTCGGCTTCACCGTGGACGTCGGCCCGCTCTTCCAGACCCCCGACGAGGTCGCCCGCCAGGCCGTCGAGGCGGACGTGCACATCGTCGGCGTCTCCTCGCTCGCCGCCGGGCACCTCACCCTGGTCCCCGCGCTGCGCACCGCACTCGCCGAGGCCGGCCGGGAGGACATCACCATCGTGGTCGGCGGGGTGATCCCCCCGCAGGACTTCGACGCGCTGTACGAGGCGGGGGCGGCGGCGGTCTTCCCGCCGGGCACCGTCATCCCGGACGCCGCCTACGACCTGCTCACCTCCCTGGCGGCCGACCTCGGCCACGAGCTGTGAGATTTTGATCGTATGCCTCCGCGGACGATCGACCTCGACAGCTATGTGACGGGTGTCCTCGACGGCTCGCGCGCCTGGATCGCGCGCGCCGTCACCCTCGTCGAGTCCACCCGGCCCGACCACCGCGCGCTCGCGCAGCAGTTGCTCCAACGGCTGCTGCCGCACGCGGGCGGCGCGGTCCGGGTGGGCATCACCGGCGTGCCCGGTGTCGGCAAGTCGACCTTCATCGACTCCTTCGGCACCATGCTCACGGGGCTCGGCCACCGGGTCGCCGTACTCGCCGTCGACCCCACGTCCAGCCGCACCGGCGGCTCCATCCTCGGCGACAAGACCCGGATGGAACGCCTCGCCGTCGACCCGCACGCCTTCGTCCGCCCCTCGCCCACCTCCGGGACACTGGGCGGCGTCGCCAAGGCCACCCGGGAGTCCATGGTGGTGATGGAGGCCGCCGGCTACGACGTGGTCCTGATCGAGACGGTGGGAGTCGGCCAGTCCGAGACCGCCGTCGCCGGGATGGTCGACACCTTCCTGCTGCTCAGCCTCGCCCGCACCGGCGACCAGTTGCAGGGCATCAAGAAGGGCGTCCTGGAGCTGGCCGACGTCATCGCCGTCAACAAGGCCGACGGCCCGCACGAACCCGACGCCCGCGCCGCCGCCCGCGAACTCGCCGGCGCCCTACGGCTGTTGCAGGCCCCCGACGCGGCGTGGACGCCGCCCGTGCTGACCTGCAGCGGCCGCGACGGCGCCGGACTCGACGTGCTGTGGGAACGGCTCCAGCAACACCGCAAGGTCCTCGACGCCACCGGCGCACTGGCCGCGAAACGGCGGGAACAGCAGGTCGAATGGACCTGGACGATGGTCCACGACCAGCTCTACGCGCGGCTGCACGAACACCCCGAAGTGCTGCGGCTCTCGGTCGAGTTGGAGGCCCAGGTCCGCGCCGGCACCATGCCGGCGGGGCTGGCCGCGCAGCAGATCCTGGACGCCTTCTTCGGCTTCTTCGGTGCGCCCTGACGGGAGGCGCTTCTTGAGCGGCCCCGGGGTGGAAAAGGTGCGAGGGCCGTGCTGGTGTGCACGGCCCTCGCACCGGGTGTGGGGCGCCCCGTTCCCGCCCTCGTCGCCCGGATCTGCACGTGGTGGTGAGCTGTACAGTGTGCTCTGTCACCTGTACGCGATGCTGAGCTGCATTGTTTGATGAGGAATCGAACCCCCTGCGTTGCTCTTCACGCGCCAAGGGCCGGATGAACCGCCGGCCCGCGGTGTGTGCACGCCTCCGTGGCGACTACCTGCTTCCCACACCCAGCTGGTGGGGTCAGTCCTCGATCAGGTCGATCTCCCAGTTGGTGCGCTGGATCAGGGTGTCCACCTCGCGGATCTCCTTCGCCAGGGCGTCCGCCTGGGCGCGGAGCTCGGCGACCGGCAGGGCGGCGAGGATCCTGAGTTCGGACCGCAACTGCCGTACGACTCCGCGCTGGTCGCGCCCGGAGGCGGCGTCGGCGGCCGCGGTGATCACCGAGTGGCGCAGCCGCAGGACGTCCCGGCGGGCGAGGGCATCGGTCAGCGTGCCGCCGCCCTCGATGAGCGCGGTGGAGTTGGTCCGGTTGATCTGACGGATCAGCCGCTCCAGCTCGTCCAGCACCTCTCCGGCCTGGGCCAGGACCTCCGCCGCGCTCTCGGCCGGCTCCTCGCCCTCCTGGTAGCGGGCACTGCCGACGACGCGCGCCCGCAACTGCTCCACCCGCCGCACCGCAGCCGCGCGCTGCGCGAGCGCTTCAGCCAGTTTCACCGCGTCATCACCTCTACGTCCTACTGATCGTCCGGCAAGTATGCACGTCAGTGCCTGCCGGCACGGTTCGCGGGGTGGGGTCGGCCAGGCCGACCCGGCGGGCGCCGGGCGGGTTCATGCCTCTCGACGGCGTTCGGCCGCGGCCCGTACGTCCGCCAGCGCCCTCGCCCGGTCGACCGGCGGCGGCGAGAAACGTCCGGGCGCCGCGAGTACATGCTCCTCCCAGCGGTCCTGCCAGAACTCCACCGTCCAACCAGGCCACCGCTGCGGCATCTCGTACGCCTCCGCCGACGCCCCGAGCACCCACCAGCCCACCCGCCGACGCAGCGGATCGACGTGGATGCCGGCATCGGCCGACGCCTCGCAGACCCCGTGCTCGGGGCCGCCCGCCAGTCGGTCGAGCAGCGCAGCCCCCTCCCGGACCGGATGGTCGTTGACGTTCGCCAGCACGTAGCAGTGCTCCGCCCCGACCGCCCCGACCGTCACCACCGCAACCATCGACTCGGGGTCAGCCAGCTCCTCGTCGCCCGGTTCGAGCAGCGGCCCCACCGCATGCCCGCGCCCACGAGCGCGGACGTGTTCGGGGTCCAGCCCCAGGTACGTCCGCAGCTCGGCAGGGCCGTCGTACATCCACCGGACGTCCCACCCCACCCATGCCTCCCGCAACAGTTCCAGAGTGGCCGCCCTGTGACGCATCTCGGCGCTCGGCCCTTCCCAGGCGAACAGCATCAGCACCTTCCGGCCGAGGTCGATCAGTGCCGCACCCTGGCAGTGCACATCATCCAGCCACCAGTCGACCGCCCTCAGGTGCCGGACCATCGAAAGCGCCTCCGCCGGCCCGGCCAGGAGGTCGAGGTCGATTCCTATCGCCCCGAACCGCGACAGGTACAGCTCGAACTCACCGCTCTCGCGGACAACGACAAAATTCGCACGATCACCCATCCACCCAGAATGACCACCCCCGGCACCGGGCCGCCACCACATTTGACGCACCCACACGGGCACGACCCCAGGACCGCCACTCGATCCACCGGCATCACCTGACAACCGATCAAAATCAGTTGCCGAGGATGCTCGGGCGGCTCACCCCACCCCGACGCATTTCTCAGTCGACTGACCACCACCGACACCCTCTGAGCCAGTCGGGCACAACTGCCAGGACAGGGCCTGACGTCGGTGTCTCTGAGCCGGGACACGGTAGGTGAAACTGACACGGTGTGGTGACCTGGCCGTTTCGACCCGGTGGGACAGGTTTGTTGGAACCAGTTCCGAACTACCCGGGCTCGCGGCGTCCGTGGCCGCTCCGCTGAGGGGCTTGGAACCGAGCGAGCGCGTACGCAGGACAACTGGAGCGGCGGGGACGACAGCGGTTCAGCCGTTGTAGTCACACCGCGCCGCTTGGGACCTATCCTGAGCCAATGCTTCACGAGCTGTGGGACGAAGGCGAGGAGGGAAAGATGTTCTGCCTGGCCGGACCGCGCGGAGACGGGGCTCGTGCGCTCTTGTCCGAAGGTGCCCGGCTCGTGTGGACCGTTGAGGCCGCGAGCTACTTCGACGCGATGACGTTGTACTACCAGCGCATGGGCTGGGGCACCTACACCACAGAGCACCCGGAGTGGGACAACCGGACCTACGCCGAGCACGGCTGGGAATGATCAACCCATTTCACGCCTTCAGTCACACACGCCTCACGAACTACAGCTGGAGTAGTAGCCCCAAGAGCGATTCCAGCGCTGGGGCACTCCGGTTCCAACAACCGTGACCAAGTCCCAGCCAACGTGTCCTGGCTCAGTCTCGGCAGCAGCCGAGACACCGACGCACAAGCCAATTCCTTACTGTCAGTCAACAATCCGTCACAGTCGCGAGGCGCCCGACGGTCGCCACTACGCCACCTCTCGCAGAGCGTGAAGGTCCAGCGCCGTGCCCCATCCATGCGTGGGGCACGGCACTTCGGCGACTTCCAGGTACTCGAACCAGACCACCTTGCCCACCCCCGCCGGGCGCCAGCCCCATGCGTGCGCCAGCGCTTCGACGAGCAGGAGGCCACGCCCGCTGGTCGATCCGGCGTCACGCTCGCGCTTCGGGAGCTCCGGGCACCGATCGGCGACCTCCACCCGCACCCGCCCGGCACCCACCGGACGGTCACGGCGCAGCGCTCCCTGGTGTGCACGAGCGCATTGGCGATCACCTCGCTGGCGCACAGCTCCACCTCCTGAAGCCCGTCCGCCGACAGCGGCACACCCCACTCCCGCACGATCGCCCCCACCAACCGCCGGGCCGCCGGCACGGCGTCGGCCCCCGGCGGCACGCCCCACTCCAGCGGAACCGGGAATCGAGCGGTGTTGAGCGGACTGACGATCACTGGGAATCCATTCGGTCACATAGCGACAATTCTGCAGCCATGCCGGATCGTTCGGGTCCACACCCACCGTCCAAATGGCTGACGCCAAGTCAACGCGGGTACACAAGAAGGGAGAACAGGCGAAGCTGGTCCAGGCGTTGAACCGGTTGAACAGAGGACGGGATCGCGATGACCCACCGACCGCGCACACCCAACACCGCGCTCGCGACACTCATGCAGCAGGCGGGGTGGGGCAACGGCCAGCTCGCCCGAGCCGTGAATCGCGTCGGAGCCGAGGCGGGGCACCAGCTGACCTATGACAAGTCGGCGATCTCGCACTGGCTCTCGGGCACTCAGCCCCGGGCAGACGCACAGGAGATTGTCCGCGAGACGTTCTCACGTCGGCTCGGACGACCGGTGACACCCGAGGAGACGGGCTTCGGGCGCGGCGCCGAGCAGGCGGGCAGCCAGGGGGTCCTGTCCGATCTGATGTCGATCGGCAAAGCCGACATGGATCCCTCACGCCGTGGTGTACTCGCCTCCGGGCTCTACTCGCTCGCCCTGACACTGCCGGTCTTCGACGACACCGCTGACCGGATGAACCATGCCGCTGCGGGCCGTACCGTGCGGGTCGGCCAGGGCGAGGTCGAGACCGTTCGGAGAATGACGGACCGGATCGCCGATATCCTCGACGAGCTCGGCGCCGCCCACGCCCGCCCGATGGCGGCGGCCTTCCTGGTCAACTCGGTCGGACCCTGGCTCCAGGCATCCGGCACCACGGAAGTGAAGGCCGGGCTGCTGTCGGCCGCCGCCGATCTCACCTACCTCACCGGGTGGATGGCGATGTACGAGACTGCCCACGGTCTCGGCCAGAAGTACTACGTCCAGGCCCTCAAGCTCGCACGCGAGGCCCAGGACCACGTGACGTACTGCCGCACCCTACGGGGCATGGCGCTCCAGGCGTCCAATCTCGGATACGGCCCGAAGGCGCTGGAACTGGCCGACTCGGCCGCCGAAGCGGCTCCGGCCTCCGGCCCGCGACTGCGGGCCTTCCTCGCCGGCCAACAGGCGCACGGCGCCGCCATGGTGAAGGACCAGCGGCAGGCATTCGCGCGGCTTGCCGAGACCGAAACCGCGCTGACCCAGGCCGAGGGCCGCAACGACTCCGTCGGCGGCTACGACCAGGCCGCCTACCACTTCCACGTCTCGCACGTGCTGTACGAACTCGGCGACCTCTCAGGGGCAATCAAGGAACTTCAACTCTCCAACCGAGCCCGCCCCGCCAACGAGAAACAGGGCCGCGTACACGGCAACGGCCTGCTGGCCCGCCGCCAGATGGAACTCGGGCACGTCGAGGCCGCCTGCGCCACCTGGAACGCGTTCCTGGACGACTACGTCACGATCAGCTCCGTCCGTGGCGACGAGCACTTCCAGGCTCTGGGCAAGGGCCTCCCGGCACGAGCCACCAACCGTACGGTCCGCCAGCTCCA
The DNA here is from genome assembly GCF_042720685.1 of Kitasatospora sp. NPDC058492. Taxonomy (NCBI): domain Bacteria; kingdom Bacillati; phylum Actinomycetota; class Actinomycetes; order Kitasatosporales; family Streptomycetaceae; genus Kitasatospora; species Kitasatospora sp. NPDC058492. The sequence goes on along the minus strand of NZ_JBHXMU010000005.1, from coordinate 54,670 downwards.
CCAGCGCACCCGCGAGGTCGCCGGCCAGAAGGCCGCGTGACCCGTGGGATTCGGTCTGGTCGTCCGCTTCATCACCCACGACGCCACAGCAGCCCGCGCCTTCGACCAGCTGGCAGCTGCGGCCCTCGAAGAAATCCGCGCCCAGGAACCGGGCACACTCCTCTACGTCACTCACACCGTGCCGGGCGAGCCACACGTCCGGGTCTTCTATGAGTTGTACGCGGACCGTACGGCCTTCGAGGAGCACGAACGGCAACCTCACGTCCGCCGATTCCTGGCCGAACGCGCGCAGCACCTCGAATCGTTCGAGGTGACGTTCCTGGATGAAACCTCCGGCAAGGGCACTACGCCGTGAAGGCCGACCGGAGCGGTCTGCGGATCGGAATCACGGGGCACCGGGGGCTGGCGGCCGGAGTGGAGGAGCAGGTTCGACGGCTACTCGAAGACGCTCTCGCGGGCGAGGACCCGACTGGGCTCACGGTCGTGTCCTGCATCGCGGACGGGCCGGACGCGTGGCTGGCGGAGATCGCGCTCGAACGGGGGGCCCGGCTGGAGGCCGTCATTCCGGCGGATCAATACCGGGACGGGCTGCCGGACTGGCATCACCCCGTCTACGACCGGCTGTTGAGCAGTGCCAACGCCGTTCACCGAACAGGCCGGGTGGAGTCCGACGAAGCCGCCCACATGGCGGGGAGCGAGGTCCTGGTAGCCCAGGTCGACAAACTCCTAGCCGTCTGGGACGGCCTGCCGGCCCGCGGCTACGGCGGGACGGCGGACGTGGTCGCCTACGCCCGCCGGCGCGGCGTGCCGGTTGAGGTGCTGTGGCCGCAGGGAGCGCGCCGGTGAATGCGGAATGAGGCCTACCAGTCAGGCCGGTCGCGCCGCCGCGACCGCGTCGGTGTACAGCTCAGTGGTCAAGTCGACTTCCCTGATGCCGAGTTCGGCCAGCACCGCACGGACAAGGGCGAGGGCCGGCGTGAGGTCGGCCTCCGTGGCGGCCGTCGTCTCGACCTCGATGAACGTGGCGTCGTCCAACTCGGGAACGCGAACGAGTGTGGCGAGCAGGTGCCTTCCGTCGCGCTGGAAGCCGTAGTTGCGGCACCGCTTCTCGAACGTGATGCGAGGGGTGAAGCCCAGGCCCCGGATGATCTCGTGCGCGGCGTCGTCCACCATCACATCGAACTGCCGCTTTGAGACCGACACCGGCAAGGTGCCGCCTTCAAGGCGCGATCCACGACCCGCGTCAGCTCGGCCTCTCGCCGAGGGCAGCACGGAGCCAGTCGAGGGAGTCGGTTGCCAGGACGGCGTCGGCGAGTGCGTTGGCGGTCTTCGTGGTGAGACGGCCACGGCTGTTGTCGATCCAGCGCTGAGCGTTCGCGTAGCCCTGCGCCTTGTACTCGACTCCCTGGATCAGGCACTCCAGCTTGTCGGCATCCCGCGCGCAGACCGCCTCCGGAGAGTCCTTCGCTTCGTACTCCGCGACGAGATCCCGGATGGTCGAGGCGAGGATCTCCGGCATGCCGCCGACCTGGTCGGCCGTCACCGCCGCCGGATCGGCGCCGGGCGCGTACTTCTTCCCCAGATGGTTGACGTCCCCGGTGCGCGTCTCCTGGGAGTCGTGCCAGACCGCGAGGAAGGCGGCCTGCGCCGGGTCCGCGCCTTCGAGCTTGGCAATGATCGAAGCGATCAACGCGGTTCGCCAGGAGTGTTCGGCGACCGATTCGGGATCGCGGACGCCGGCCATCCACCAGCCCGTGCGCTTGGTCTGCTTGAGCGTCCCGGCTTCGAACAGGAACCTCGCCACCGGCGTCAGGTCGTCTGTCACTGTCTGGCTCCTCTCACGCCTCGACAAGGCGGATCGCGTAGCGGATGCTGTCGAGTTCGCGTCGCCCGCGCCGCGACAGCTCCCGACCATCCAACAGCACCGGGAGCCGTTCGCGCAGGGCGCGGGCCGCAGTTCCGGAGCGCAGCAGATCCGGCCGGACCTGGAGCAGTGACCACACACTGTGGATGTTCAACTCGGCGTACCCGCACTGCGGGCCGAGCCCCTGAACGAGGTGCGCGAGGAGCTTGTCGCCGGGCCACGGACCCGGCGACCGGGCGGCGATGAAGTCGTCGGAGAGTTCGAGGTACGGGACCTCGCCGACCCAGTACGCCCAGTAGTTGAGGTTCGCCAGCGCACCCGCCTCATCCGCGAGGCCTTCTCCAACACCTCTCCCCAACGATCACAACCAGCCGCGAACCCTGCCACCACGGCGGCCGAGAAGAGCGCCCACCACACCAGGCGCGCGAAGGTTGCCACTACGCCACCTCTCGCAGAGCATGGAGGTCCAGCGCCGTGCCCCACCCATGCGTGGGGCACGGCGCTTCGGCGGCTTCCAGGTACTCGAACCAGACCACCTTGCCTACCCCTGCCGGGTACCAGCCCCATGCGTGCGCCAGGGCTTCGACGAGCAAGAGGCCACGCCCGCCCGTCGATTCGTCGCCGCGTTCCCGCCGGGGAAGCCCCGAGCACCCGTCTGCAACCTCAACCCGCAAGCGCCCGGCGCACCACCGAACGGTCACGGCGCAGCGCTCCTTTGTATGCACGAGCGCATTGGCAATTACCTCGCTCGCGCACAACTCCACTTCCTGAAGCGCGCCTTCCGAGAGTGGAACCCCCCATTCCCGCACGATGTCCACCACCAACCGCCGCGCCCCCGGCACGGCGTCGACCCCTGGCGGCACGCCCCACTCCAGCGGAACCGGAAAGCGAGTACTCCTCAGCGAACTGACCACCACGAACACCCTCCACCCGAGCCGGGGAACAAGAAGGCCGAGCCGATAGCGGGCCGGCGATGATACTGGCCCGACATCAGGCTGCCTTCCTGGCCGCGTCAAGAGCCGCAGCCCATTCCAGAGCGTTCATGACGTGTTGGCTCTGGATGCCGACGCGTGGGTCGGGCTGGATCAGCAGGGTCGGGTTGCCGAAGGAGGTTCGGTCGGCGGCCCACTGGTGATCGAGCGGGGTGAAGTCGTCGTCGATCCACACGGCAGGGGCGCCTGAGAGCCAGTCGGCGACATGGTTGCGCTTCCACAGGTAGCCGTCGGGGTGGCTGGTGGTGATCGGCAGGTTGGGCAGCTCGATGTGGTCGAAGTCGGGCAGGTCCAACAGCGGTGCGATGATGCGGCGGGCGTCGAGGCGCCAGCTCGTGCACCACACCGGCTGCACGAGGCCGGTGTTGATGGCGTCCGTGATCAGTGTGCCGTGCTCCGGGTTGAGCCAGACCCAGAACGGCTCGGCAACGGCACCGGTGCGGACCTGGTGACGAATGTGGGTGGCCGGGATGCTGAGGTCGGCGGCAGGGAACGGGACGAAGACGCCGTCGATGTCCAGCAGCAGGAACAGGCGGTTGTCCATTGGTGACTCCTGTTGTGGGCGGATGTCAGGGCTTCCGTGCGGCGATCAAGAGGGTGGTCGGCCAGCGGACGTCGGTCGGCGCGAAGAGGTCGTGCACGCTGGTGACCAGCAGGCCTGCGCGGTTGAGAGCCCGAACCCAGGCAGCCGGGTCAATGTCCCAGCGCTCCACCACGGCCTGGGCGCCACCGGGCAGGATCACTCTGTCTCGGGTGCGGGGGTCGGCCGGGACGACGCCGGTCCGCTGCGGGTGTGGGACGGAGAAGGCGAGTACGCCATTGCAGTCGAGGCGGCGGGAGCACGCATAGAGGAGCTTGGACGGCTCGGTCAGGCCGATTGCGCCGAAGACGGACGCGATGGCGTACGGCTTGTCGCGTTCACGGCTCAGGTAGGCGCTCGCGGTGGAGCAGACGAACTCGGCACCGGTGTGACCGTAGTGGGCCGTTGCCCGGTGGATCTGGCCACGCGAGCTGTCGATCCCGATGGCGTGGGCCCCGTTGTGGGCCAGATGGGCGGTGTTGCGGCCTGGGCCGCAACCCAGTTCAACGATCCGACGCCCGGCCAGGTTCTCGCCCAGGAGTTCGGCGCCCGGGCCGATCCCCGGCCGTTGGGTCCACTCCATCCGGCGAGGTGGCGCCAGCGGCCCCGCCGGTTCGTCGGCAAAACGCTGGGCCGCGTGGGCGTCCCAGACGTCCACCGTCACGCCTCCAGAAGTCGGATCGCGGTGGCCAGGTGTCGGCGTACGACCTCGGTGTACAGCGGATCACTCGACGGGTCGTTGATCCACTTGATGGCCTGCTCCATGAACCACTCCACGGCCCAAACGCGGTGCCAACCAAGTGCCCAATGCTCGGCGGTCAGACCGCCGCGTTCGGCGAGTGCGTCCTTCGCACCGCCGGTAGCGACGTAGGCCTCGATGAAGTTCCGAAGCCGGACGGGGTCCGAGTCATCGAGTGTGCCGTGCCAGGAGGCGAGGTCAAGCAGGCCGGGGCCGGTGAACGCGCGGGCGAAGTCGAGCAGGCACCAGCCGTCTTCTCCCAGATGGAGGCTGGTCGGGTGGAACTCCGAATGCACCCAGCCGAACGGGGCAATCTCGGCACCGCTCGCACGCTTGCTCGCCGACGCCGCGAGGGCTTCCAGCATCGCGGCGATGTCCGCGGTGTCCGCGGTCCAGCGGCCCGCCTCGCGCAGGCGGCTGAGGTGGCCCAGCATCAGTTCCGGGAGGGCGGCGAGCGCGGCCTCATCCATCACCGGCAATGACCCGGCGGTGGGAGTGGCGTGCAAGGCGACGGCAGCGACAACACCATCTGTGTCGCCCGCTTCACGGATCGGTTCGCCCAGGTCCTCGATCATCATGCCGAGCGTGCCCTCACGGACGATGGAGCCGATGACCTGCGGCACCGGGATACCGGCGCGGCTGGCCGCGCGGAGGATTTGGGCCTCGCCATCGAATGGCTCGACCGCGTACTTGTAGATCGCGGTGCAGCCGTTGTCGAAGCGCAGACGTTCGACGCCGGACATGCCCCACACCCTCACCTTCTCGCGGACGGGTTGGGTGTGGCCGGTGCTGGAGCAGATGTCGGCCAGGATGGCGGTGACGAGCATGGTGTTCACGGGAAACTGTTCCGTTCGTTCGGGCTGCTCGGGCAGGGTGGGGGTCCGGGGCGGCAGCGCGCTTGCCGCCCCGGACCGGTGCTCACCCGAGGATCAGGACCTGGTCACGCGGTAGGAGTCGACCTGCTCGATCCACTCGGTCTTCATGCCGGCGAGCTCTTCGCGGAAGCGGGCCATGGAAGCGCCGTACGGGGCGACGACACCGCCGGACTGGTCGGGAACGGACTGGCAGCCATGCACCAGCCGGCCGCCGAGCGCGGCGTGAGCCTTGATGCCCTCGATCCGGCGGTGCTCGTTGAACCAGCCGCCGTGGTAGACCTCGTCCAGCATCTGACCTTCCTCCTCGGAGAGGTCGAAGACGACCCCGGTGGCGGAGGGGAAGAACCAGCACGGGCCGACGTTGGAGATGTGCCCATTCAGCTCGACCTTGTTCAGGGCCATGAACGTGGCGGCCTCACGAAGCATCTTCAGGTGCTCGGCGGTCACGTCCGGCAGGCCCAGGGTGGCCAGGTGCTCATCGCGGAACAGGTACGAGTACACCTGGTGGGCGACGGCCAGGACCTCGCCCGCGTCGCGGGTCGAGTGGCCGTGGGTCTTGATGAACTCCAGCGCCATCTGCTCGACGCTGGCTTCCTCGGTCTCCTCCACGCCCAGCAGGCCGTCCTGCACGGTCTGCCAGTCGATGACGAGCCAGGAGCTGGCCTCGAACCGGAAGAAGTACTTCTTCGGGTCGAGGGTGATCTTCTTACCGTCCACGGTGATGCCGGGCAGGCGGTTCCAGCGCGGGTCGAACGCCTCGGGCAGCTCGACCGTGATCGTCTCGGTGTCGACGGTGGTCACTGTGTCTCCATTGCAGGTCGCGGCGCCTTCCAGAGGCGCCTACGGGTTGGGCCTGCCGCCCGGGGAGAGCTATCGTCGCTGCCCGAACGGCTGACGCTAAGTCAACAGCCGTGTACGCAAACGGATAAGGTGCCAGGATGTGGGCCAGATGTCGGCCAGATGTCGGCCGATGTGGGCCGGGTGTCGACCCAACGGAGGGCACCGTGTCAAGGGGATCTGTAACGGTCGCAGGCCTGATCAGGACCGCACGGGAGAACAAGGGCTGGTCACAGCCCAGGCTTGGTCGCGAACTCGGCGAGACCGAAGGCAAAGGGGGCGCAGGGCCAGACCGGGGCCAGGTATCTCGCTGGGAGCGCGGCGGACGCGTCCCGAAATACTGGATGCCGCACCTGATCTCGGTTCTGGGTATCGATCTGGCAGAAACGGTTAGCAGCCCGCCAACTGGCCAGGACGAGATCAGAACTGGCGATACCGTGGATTCCGTCATCGAGCTGAGCCGGAGGGACGTGGTGGATCGCCGGAGATTCGTGTCCGCCTCCAGCGCATACGCGCTTGCGGCGTTGGGCCTGCCTGATCCAGACGCCATCCTTCGGCGGACACGGCTGAAGACTGATGAGAAGGTGAAGGTCGGCCGGGGCGAGGTCGCAGCGATCCGTCAGATGACGAAGTCGCTGGGCGACGCGGCCGCCGAGCTCGGTGGCGGCCATGCCCGCCATCTCGCCGTCCGCTACCTGCACGACGACGTCGCGCCCTGGCTGGACGGGACGTGGAGTGAAGCCGTCGGCCGGGAGCTGTTCGCGGCGACCTCCCAACTCGTTCACCTGGCCGGGTGGATGGCCCAGGACGAGGGGAACCAGGACGCCGCCCAGCAGTACTACGCGCATTCCTTCCGGCTCGCTTCCGAGGCCGGCGACGCCGAGTTGGCCGCCACCGCCCTGCGCGGTCTGGCCGTCCAGGCCATCGACCTGGGTTTCAGGCCCACCGCCGTGCGGATAGCGGAAGAGTGCGTCGACCAGGCCAAACACCTCGATGACTCCCGAGCGCTCGCCTACTACCAGGCCACCCTGGCCAACGCCGCAGCCCTCGACGGCGACCGGCGCACCGCGACCAGCTCGCTCGCCGCGTCCCAGAGCGCGATCGAACGGGCCACCGGCGCGCCCGGCGAGTCGTGGGCCTCGCACTACAGCATCGGCCGGTGGGCTCACGAGTCCGGCATGGTCCTCGCCCGACTCGGCGACTACAGCAGCGCGCAGGAACACCTCCACCACGCGCTCGACATCCACGGCCTCGACCGCCGCCGCACCCGGGCGATCGTCCTCGCCGACCTCGGCACCGTCCGTCTCCGGCAGGACGACGTCGACGGCGCCCTCGCATCCTGGAACGACTTCCTCGACTGCGCGGACGGCATCCGCTCGGTCAAGGTCCAGGACGCCGTCCGCGACCTCCGGGCCCGCCTCTACCGCCTCCGCGACGTGGCCGGTGCCGGGGAACTCGACGAGCGAGCCGCGGCGTTAGGGTGAACCGTGGCAGACGACCAACCGGGCCCGTCCGACAGTCGGGAGCACTGGCGATGGGTGCGGGGCTTCCTCAACGATCACCGCTTCGAGTTGACCAATCGGCTCCTTGCCGGGAGTGATCCCGAACGGCTGGTCCCGGGGACTCCGTTGCTGGCTCGCCGGCACTGGATTCCGGACCAGCCGGTGCCGCTGGAGCGCGTCCGGCTGCGGTGGGTGCCGGACGCGCCGGAGGCCGAGCTGGACGGCGGCGAGCCGGAGCTCGACCGCATCCGCCCGTACCGGGTTGATGGAACCGCCCATCGCCGCTATGCCGACGCTGTTGGGGAGCTCGCCAGGCCCAGGCTGTTCGAGGATCGAAGCTGCTACCGCCTGCTTGATGTCGGGACGTCTGCGGGCGATCCGACGCTGACGTTCGGCCGTGGCCGGTACTTCGACGTGATCAACATCTGTGAGGCCGTCGCGCACGAGTACGCTGCGGCGGTCCTGGCGGGCGAGGCCGCCACGCCCTTCCGGGCCGCCATCGGCGATCCGACCGTCCTCGCGCGCCGGCCGGTCATGGCGGCCATCAGCACGCTGACCATCCGGCACGATCGCAGGACCGGCGAAGCGGAGTTCGTGTTGCACTGGCGTGACCCCGAGAAGGTCGCCAGCGGCGGGGGTCTCTTCCAGGTGATGCCGGTCGGGATGTTCCAGGCCTCGCACGATGCGCCGTGGAACGAGGGGAACGACTTCGACCTTTGGCGGGCGATCCTGCGGGAGCTGAGCGAGGAGTTGCTCGGCGGCACCGAGGACTACGGGAGCGACAGGGCGCCGATCGACTACGCCGCCTGGCCGCTGGACAAGTCGCTCACCGCGGCGCGCGCGGACGGCCGCCTGCGGGTGTTCTGGCTGGGCCTCGGGATGGATCCGCTGACGTTCGTCACCGACATGCTGACCGTGGCCGTGTTCGACGCCGACCTGTTCGACGAGACGTTCCGGCGCATCGTCTCCGCCAACGACGAGGGCCACCGCGTCGGGCTGGAGGACGCGACGGGGCGGTCGGCCGGCATCCCGTTCACGGCCGAGCAGGTGGATCGCCTCACCGCCACCGAGCCGATGCAGCCCGCCGGCGCGGCGCTCCTGCGGCTCGCCTGGCGGCACCGGAAGGCGTTGTTGCAGCTCTCCTGACACAAGGAAGGCCCCGGACCGCCCGACCGGTCCGGGGCCGTTCACCTAGTGCGCGTCAGACGGTCTTGGCGGCCGCGAAGCGGGTCGAGACGTCCTGCCAGTTGACGACGTCCCAGAGCTTCTCGACGTAGTCGGGGCGGACGTTGCGGTACTGCAGGTAGTAGGCGTGCTCCCAGGCGTCGAAGGCGAGCAGCGGGGTGGTGCCCTGGCCGACGTTGCCGTGGTGGTCGTAGACCTGCTCGACGATCAGGCGCTTGCCGAGGGGCTCCCAGGAGAGGATGCCCCAGCCGGAGCCCTGCACGCCGGTGGTGGCGGTGGTGAGCTGCTTGCGGAAGGCCTCGAAGCTGCCGAAGTGCTCGGTGATGGCGTCGGCCAGCTCGCCCTCGGGGCGGTCGCCGCCCTCCGGGGAGAGGTTCTGCCAGAACAGCGAGTGCAGCACGTGGCCGGACAGGTGGAAGGCGAAGGTCTTCTGCAGGCCGACCAGGCCGCCGAACTGCTCCTTGTCGCGCGCCTCGGCCAGCTGGTCCAGGGTGTCGTTCGCACCCTTGACGTAGGCGGCGTGGTGCTTGGAGTGGTGCAGTTCGAGGATCTCGGGGGACATCGCCCGCTCAAGCGCGGAGTAGTCGTACGGCAGGTCGGGAAGCGAGTAGGTGCCCATGCTGGGACACAGCCCCTTTCGATGAACAGTGATGATCGTGCCGGGACAACACTATTGCGTATGAGTTGCAGGAACGAAGCATGGGCTCCTGCTTATTCCTCACGTCTCGTCGGGCACAATGGTCGCGAGTGCATGTAATGAGTGATGAGGGTGAGTGACTGTGACAGGGTCACCGGTGGTGCTGGGGATCGAGTCCTCCTGCGACGAGACCGGCGCGGGTCTGGTCCGGGACGGCGTACTGCTCGGGCAGGCGGTGGCGTCGTCGATGGACGAGCACGCCCGCTTCGGCGGGGTGGTGCCGGAGATCGCCGCCCGGGCGCACGTCCACGCGATGGCGCCGGTGGTCGGCGAGGCGCTGGCGCGGGCCGGGCTGACGCTCGCTGACATCGGCGCCGTCGCGGTGACGACCGGCCCGGGGCTGGCCGGGGCGCTCCAGGTCGGGGTGGCCGCGGCCAAGGGCTACGCGTTCTCGCTCGGCGTCCCGCTGTACGGGGTGCACCACCTGGCCGGGCACGTCGCCGCCGCGACGCTGGACGGCGGGCCGCTGCCGAACCCCTGCGTGGTGCTGATCGTCTCGGGCGGGCACACCTCGCTGCTGCTGGTGCGCGACCTCGCCCGCGACCCGATCGTCCACCTCGGCGACACCCTGGACGACGCGGCCGGCGAGTGCTTCGACAAGGTCGCCCGGATCCTCGGCCTCCCCTACCCCGGCGGTCCGGCGATCGACCGGGCGGCCCGGGACGGCGACCCGACGGCCGTCCGCCTGCCGCGGCCGCTGACCGGACCGCGGGACGACCCGTACGCGTTCTCGTTCTCCGGGCTCAAGACGGCGGCCGCCCGCTGGGTGGAGGCGCAACGGGCGGGCGGCTCGGACCCGTACGTGCCGGACGCGGCGGCCGGGTTGCAGGAGGCGATCGCCGACGTGCTGACCCGCAAGGCGGTGCGGGCCTGCACCGATCACGGGATCGGCACCCTGGTGGTGGTCGGCGGGGTCGCGGCCAACTCCCGGGTGCGGTCGCTGGCCGAGGAGCGCTGCGCGGCGGCCGGGATCGCGCTGCGGGTGCCGCCGCTGAGGCTCTGCACGGACAACGGGGCGATGGTGGCGGCGATCGGCGATCTGCTGGTCCGCTCCGGCGCCGAGCCGGCTCCGGCGGAGCTGTCGGTGGATCCGTCGGCGCCGCTGGAGTTCGCGGCGTTGACGCCGTTGGCGCGGACTGCCGCGGCCTGACGGCGGGTTGGCCTGACGGCGGGTTGATCCGCCGTCGGGCCGACCTGACGGGGTGCGCCGGCCTGACGCGGCGCGCCGACGTGGCGGGGTGCGCCGGCCCGACGCGGCGTGCCGGCCTGACAACGGTTCGATCTCGCCCGACGCGAATCCGTTCCCAAGCCTTCCCCCGGCCGCAACAGGTGTGACATTTTACATGTCACACATCAGGAACCGTGTGCCCCCAACCACACGGCAACCCTCAACGGCCCCGGAGGCCCCCACAGATGCGTCCCTCCCGGATAGCGAAGGCCGGCGCGCGCAGACTCCCTGCGCTCGGCGTCGCCTTCTTCCTCGCACTCGGTCTCTTCGCACCCCAGGCCCACGCCGCCGACGCCCCTGCGGCCCACGCCTCGACCACCCCCACCGGCAAGGCGGCCGCACCGCGCTCCGTGCCCGTGCCCAAGTCCCCCGACACCCCGAAGGACGCCCGCCCGCTGGCCGCCGACGAGCAGGCCAAGGCGACCGCCCCGACGGCGGCCAGCACCACCGGGGCCGGCGTCGACACCAAGGCCGCCAAGGCCGCCAAGCAGCTCGCGGCCGCCCCCGCCTGCGACGTCTCCGCCTTCACCGGCAACACCGGGGCCGCGCTCGTCCAGCGGGTCGAGGCCGTTGGCCTCGACTGCGTCAACACGCTGTTCACCCTGACCGGCAACGACGCCAAGGCCGCGTTCAACGAGGCCCAGATGGCCACCGTCGCCAATGCCCTGCGGGACGTCTCCGCCACCTACCCCGGCGACGACTCCACCTCCGCCGGCCAGCTGGTCCTGTTCCTGCGCGCCGGCTACTACGTGCAGTGGTACAACCCTGACGTGGTCGGCCCGTACGGCACCACCCTGCAGACCGCCATCCGCGGCGCCCTCGACGGCTTCTTCGCCGCCCCGCACAGCAAGGACGTCACCGAGGCCAACGGCGCGACCCTCGCCGAGGCCGTCACCCTGATCGACAGCGCCCAGGAGAACGCCCGCTACACCGGCGTCGTCAAGCGCCTGCTCGCCGACTACACCGGCGCCTGGACCGGCTCGATGGCCACCGCCGTCGCCAACACCAAGACCGTCATCGAGCGCGGCTTCGACCTCCCCGCCTTCACCGCGGCCCTCCAGGCCGACCCCTCCTTCGCCACCACCATGGCGTCCTTCGTCACCCGCAACAGCTCCCAGCTGAACGGCTCCGACCTGGTCACCTCGATCGGCATCCAGATCGGCAACCTGGTCGCCAACGACGCCACCAAGGCCCAGGGCCGGCCGATCGTCAAGGACCTGGTCAACCGCTACCCGCTGGTCGGCGCCACCGCCCCGCTCACCATGAACCTGGTCTGGTTCGCGGAGAAGAAGGACACCGGCAACTGCGCCTACTACGGCACCTGCGACCTGGCCGCCCGGCTCGTCCCGCTCGTGCTCACCGTCGACCACACCTGCAACGCCAACCTGCGCATCCGCGCCCAGGACATGACCGCGCAGCAGCTCGCCGACACCTGCACCAGCCTGATCAACGAGGACCAGTTCTTCCACCAGGTGGTCAAGGACAACGGCCCGGTCGCCAACGACAACAACACCAGCCTTGAGGTCGTCGTCTTCGACGACTACTACAACTACAGCCTCTACGCCTGGAAGATGTACGACATCGCCGTCGACAACGGCGGCATGTACGAGGAGGGCGACCCGGCCAAGGCCGGCAACCAGGCCCGCTTCATCGCGCACGAGGCCGACTGGCTGCGCCCCGCCTTCCAGATCTGGAACCTCAACCACGAGTACACCCACTACCTCGACGGCCGCTACGACTTCTACGGCGACTTCGACGCCGGCATGACCACCCCGACCGTCTGGTGGGTCGAGGGCCTCGCCGAGTACATCTCGTACAGCTACCGGGGCGTCCACTACGACGCCGCCGTCGCCCAGGCCGGCAAGGGCACCTACGCGCTGAGCACCCTCTTCGACAACACCTACGACAACTCCGACTCCACCAAGGTCTACAACTGGGGCTACCTGGCCGTGCGCTACATGCTCCAGTCGCACCCGCAGGACGTCGACGCGCTCCTCGCCAAGTACCGCGTCGGCGACTGGAACGGCGCCCGCACCCTGCTCAAGACCACCATCGGCACCCGCTACGACGCCGACTTCGCCACCTGGCTCAAGGCCTGCGGCGCCGACAACTGCGGCAGCCTGCCCACCAGCCAGGCCCCGCTGTGCACCGCCGGCGACACCCGGCAGTACGACAAGAACTGCCGCCGCGACGGCGTCGCCGCCACCACCGGCAACTACAGCTACAACTTCCTCAACCTGCCCGCCGGCGTGAAGCAGCTGACCATCACCACCAGCGGCGGCACCGGCAACGCCGACCTCTACTACAACGGGGGTGCGTGGGCCACCACCGGGTCGAACCTGGCCAAGTCCACCAACGCCGGCAACGGCGAGACCCTCACCATCACCAACCCGCCGTCCGGCTGGGTGTACTTCAGCCTCTACGCCCAGCAGGGCTTCGGCGGCGTGACCGTCACCACCACGTACAACTGACCTGCGCATACCGAACATCGAGGAGGGCCCCGCGTGCGGCGGGGCCCTCCTCGCGCGTTCGGGCCCCTCGCACTCAGCCCTCCGCCGACCAGGTCACCACGGGCGGGCGGACGGCGGCGCACAGCGGACGGCCCTTGGCGTCCGTCAGGCGCAGCCGGGCCACCAGGACGCCGCGCTCCACCGCCGCCTCGACGACCTCCCGGTCGACCGCCGCCAGCAGCAGCTTGGCCCGGCGGAACAGCGCCCAGCCGTCGCCGTTCCCGGTCACCCAGTTCAGGTAGACGAACCGGGCGCCGGGACCGCCCTGCACGTACCGGCCGGTGAGGTCCACACCTCCGGCGAGGTCCGCACCTCCGGGTTCCGGCCTCGCCTCGCACTCCAGCGACCAGTGGGCGCGCGGCGCATCCCCCGGGAACAGGTCGAGCAACTCGGCCGGGCGGCCCCGGCGTTGGACGGCGACGTACAGGTCCCGGTAGCCCGGGAAGCCCGGCGCGGCGGCACACTCACGCCCCGGCAGGTCGGTGGCCTCAATCCTCAGCTCCATACCGATATGGTCCCCCACCGCACGCCTCGGGAAGTTATAACGATCGGCCATCTAATGCGCCGCACAATCCGGACCGGCGAGGAGGTCATCCTTTGTCAAAAGAGTGTCAGGAGCCCTAGCTTTCGGTTAAGGTCCGGAGTTAGATGAAAGTCGGTTCGGGGTTCCGATCGGAATACCGAATTTCCGCCAAGCCGCGGGCATCCTTGCTCCACCGTGCCTGCCATCCCGGGAATGGAGAGTACCCATGAAGATGATCAAGGCTATCGTGAAGAAGTTCAAGCGTGACGAGGACCTCGCCGACCACTCGTGGATCGCGCACGTCATCTGACGCATTGTCACCAACGGGGGCCGTGGCCGGGCCACGGCCGGGCCGCGGCCCCCGCCGGCGCTGCAGAGCGCCCCACCCTTTCACCTGCCCGGAGTTCCCCCGCCTGCCCGGAGTTCTCCGCCCGCCGGGGGAATCCATTCCATCGCCATTTCATTGGAGGCGGGATTCTCATGGAAGAAATGGCGCCGACAGCCGGGCGCAGCCATTCCATTGTTTACGCCCCGAAGATCCAGGACCTGCTGACCAGGGAAGAAAAGGTATTCCGGATCGACGCCCGCACGGTCGGCGTCTCCGACAGCGAGCTGATGGCCGAAATCGTCGCGGCGCGCCCCGTGCGGTCGGCGGAGCGCTCGGTCTACAAGCCCGCCGCGGGAGCGGACATCCACCACGACAGCGCGACCCGGACGATCCGCGCGCTGGGTCAGGACGTCATGGCGGGCATCAGGACCCCGCCGCCCCCGGCACGCGGGCTGTCCGGCGCCTGGCCCTACGCGGCCACCTCCTACCTGCGCCGATGGCTCTTCGCGTCCGACCCGCTGCCGGTCTCCCTCCTGTCGAAACGCGGCGTCACCCGCTCCGACCGGCTCTCCCGGATCGTCGACCGCGCCGTCACCGTCTGGCCGGGATCCGCCGCCGAGGGCAGGAGCACCGCGCTGGCCGGGCAGATCCGCGACGCCTCCGACACCCGGGAGCGGAGGCAGGCCATCGCGCTGTACCGGCGGTCGACGGCCACCCTCTGCGACGGGGTGGCCGCACTGGCCGGCAACGCCCTGTGGCTCATGGGGCCGGACCGGGAGCGGGAGGGCGCCCGCGCCCACCTCACCGAGGTCCTGTGGGAGACCCTGCGGCTGCTCCCGCCCGCGTGGATGCTGTTCCGCAACGACGGCCACGCCTACACCGGACTGCACCCCGAGATCCGCCCCGAGGACCGCGTCGCGCTCTTCCCGCTCCTGATGCACCGCCACCCGGAGCACTGGTCCGACCCGCTGGAGTTCCGGCCCGAACGGTGGGCCGGGGTGGCGGACCCGGAGAGGACGCCCGGGTTCATGCCGTTCGGCTTCGACGGGGCCCGCTGCTGGGCCAAGCACCTGGTCGTACCCCTGGCCGAACGCCTGCTGAACGTCGCCTTCGACCACCGGCTCGCCATTCGCGGCCCGCAGCAGGAGACGCACGTCCCCCTGCGCTCCCTGCTCTCCGTACGGTTCGACGCCGCGGCCAGGGCCTGACCCGCGAGCCCCGAACACCCTGACACCACGGGACACACCATGGAATCGCCCACGCTGGCCGACTGGGTCGGCGACGTCCGGAGCTTCACCGGCCACCAGTGGCAGCGCAAGCCCGCGGTCTTCACGCCGGAGAGACTCGCCTCGCCGTTCGACCTGGACGCGTTGGACGCCGCCTTCGACACGGGGCTGCTGCGCACCCCCTACCTGGAGATGGTCCGCTCCACCAAGGTGACCGTCCCGCCCGAGGCCTACACCACGTCACGCACGGTCAACGGCACCGCGTACCACGGCTTCGCCGACCGCGCGAAGGTCCTCGCGCTCCTGGGCGTCGGGGCGACGCTGCTGCTGCGCTGCGTCGACCAGTGGCACCGCCCGACGGGCGAGCTCGTGGCGCGGCTGTCCGAAGAGCTCGACCGGCGGGTGGAGGCGTTCTTCTTCGTCACGCCCGCCGGCGGCCAGGGCCTCGCGGTGCACCGCGACGACGCCGACGTGTTCGTCCTCCAGGCGGCCGGACACAAGACCTGGTACGTCCACGACGCGCCGACCGCAGCGGATTGGACGCCGGGAGAACTCCCCGACGACGAGCACTCCCCGCGGCTCCTGCACAGCGTCCTCGAACCCGGCAGCGTGCTCTACGTCCCGCGCGGCTTCGCGCACCGCGCGGTCGGCGCCGCCGGCCTCTCCGCCCACCTGTCCCTCACGATCCGCGACATCTCCGTGCCGGACCTGCGGGCCGCCCTGGAGCAGCGGTTGACGGACGGGCTGGACCTCCCGGCGCGCCCCCTGGGCGAGGCCGCGATCGACGACTCCTGCGCCGCGCTGCTCGACCACGTCCGGACGAGGCTCGACACGATCGAACCGGAGGACCTGCGGCTCGCCGCCCGGGCCGCGCAGGCACGGGCGGCCCGGGCGGAGGCGGCGGCCGAGAACGCGGAGCGCGCGGAGACGTTCGCCGAGGCGGCCCGGACCTGGGAAGGCGGCGGGACCGGCGCCGGGCGGGCCGGGCTGGCGTCCGTCAGCCGCACCTGGCGCAGGCTGCGCGACGCGGCCCGCACCACGCACTGACGCACTGGCCCACCGGCGCTCTGACTCACCGACCCACTGGCGCAGGGCCGTCAACGAGACCCCGCGCGTCCGGCGGGCGCCTCCCGTCCTCCGTACCGCCGTGACGACGACGGTACGGAGGACGGTCAGCACCGGCCCTCGCCGGCCGAGGACGTCAGACCCGCTGCGCCGGGACCGTCCGGTCCCGCTGGAGGTCCAGCAGCTCACGGAACAGCCCGTCCGGGCGCGCCGCCAGCTCCGTCCAGGTGCCGGTCTGCACGATCCGGCCCCGGTCCATCACGATCACCCGGTCCGCCACCGCCGCGTTGGCGATGTTGTGCGTCACCAGCAGCGTGATCCGCCCCGGGGCGAGGGCGCGCAGCGCGTGCAGGATGCGGTGCTCGGCGCGCGGGTCCAGGTCCGAGGTCGGCTCGTCCAGGATCAGCAGCCCCGGGCTGCGCACCGTCCGGTACAGCGCCCGGGCCACCGCCGCCCGCTGCCAGCCGCCGCCCGACAACTCGGCGCCGCCCCACCAGCCCTGGGCCAGCAGCGTGCGCCAGCCCGACCGCAGCCGGGCCACGATCTCGTCGAAACCCGTCCGCGCGGCCGCCCGCTCCACGTCCGCCATCACCTGCTCGGTGAGGTGCCCCAGGTGGACGTTCTCGGCCGCCCCCAGCGGCCAGCGCGCGAACTCCTGCGGCACCCGGGCCACCCGCGACCACATGCCGTCCGCGTCCAGTTCCTGCACCGGCACGCCGTCCCAGCAGATCCGGCCGGACTGCGGCAGGTAGAGGCCGGACAGCAGCTTCAGCAGCGTCGACTTGCCGCTGCCGTTCTGCCCGATCACCGCCACCACCTCCCCGGCCCGCAGCGTCATGCTGACCCCGCACAGCGCCGGTTCCTGCTGCTCGCCGGGGTAGGCGTGCCCGAGGTCCGCGACCTCCACCAGTTGCGGCGCGTCCGGCACGATCCCGCCGCGCCGGATCCGGTGGCCGCCGGCCTCGTCCAGGAAGGTGAAGTAGTCGTCCAGGTACAGGCCCATCCGGTACAGCCGGGCGCCGTTGCCGACCAGGCCCTGCAACCCGGACGAGGCCGTCCGCAGCGCGAACGTCGCCGTACCCGCCGCCGCCAGGTCGATCCGGCCGCTCGCCACCAGGTACAGCAGCGTGCCCCAGACCAGCGCGCTGCCCGCCCCCGTGCCCAGCGAGGCCAGCAGGGAGACCTTCGCCGCCTCCCTGGTCGCCCGGTCCGTCGCCTCGACGATCTTCTCCTCGGCGCGGCGGTACTTGGCCATCAGGAACGGCGTGACCTGGTCCGAACGGACCTGGTCCGCGCGGGTCTTGTCGATCAGGAACCAGCGGTAGACGCGCAGCGCGCCACGGTCCTCGTTGGTGGCCACCGCCGCCAGGTAGTGGATCCGGGCCGTCCGGACGGCCGCCACCCCGGTCGGCACCGAACCCAGCAGCAGCAGCGGCACCAGCCACGGGTGGAGCGTCGCCAGGACACCCGCCGCAGCGGCCAGCGAGACCGTCGAGGCGATCACGTCCTGGGCGTTGGAGAGCAGATCCGGCGTGGTCGAGGCACCCCGGTCGGCCGCCTCCCACTGCTCGTTGTACGCGGGCTCGTCGTACGCCCGCAGCTCGGCCGCGCACCCGGCGGCGATCAGCGCCAGCTCCGCCTCCCGGGTGACCCTCGGCGACACCCGGCCGGACAGCCCCACCACCGCGATCCCCAGCACCGCGCGCAGCGCAGCCGAGACGGTCAGCAGGAGCAGCGACGGCGCGGCGGTCCGCAGGTGCTCCCCCACCGGGCCCGCCACCAGCAGCGCGCCCAGGGCGCCGGTCGTCGCGTACAGCGCCAACGCCCCAAACACGCCCGCCAGCGCCTGGCACACCAGCAGCAGCACGGTGGACGTCCGGTCCGCCGCCCACGCCAGCGCCAGCGCGCGGCGCACCAGGTGCGGGAGGCGGCGCAGCATCGCGCTCGCCGACATCGACGCGCCGGCCTCGGCGCGGCGGTCGCCGGGGAAGCGCAGGCGCAGTTCCTCGTCGTGCCGATCCTGATCCTGGTCGTGCTGGTCCTGATCCTGGTCGTGGTCAGGCGGGGTACGGTCGGGCGGGGTGTGGGGCTTCTCGGGCTTCACGATCTGTTCGGACACAGTGCTCCCTGCTCCCTGGTACGGCGGCCGGTGGCCGCAGCGGATCCGCGCGCGGGCAGCCCTCACCGCCGTGTGGGCGTGTGGGGTCGGCAGCGGTGCCGGAGGGCACTCTGCGAGGGGCTGGCTGCGGTGCGGACCCCGATCCTGGCAGCGGTCCGCCGGGCCGTCCGGCGTGTCCCGGCCGGTCTCACTCGATCCGGGCGATTCCGTGTCGGCGGCGGCGAGTTGGTGGCAATCGATCACCGGGAGGGTCCGCGATGTTCGATTCAGGGGTCGGTTGCGGTGCACTCCGGACGTGCGGTCCGACGATCACATGAACGTTCCGGTCGAGCCCGCGCGGCCCGACCTCGCCGACCTTGCCGACCTCGCCGACCGTCTCAGCGGGTCGGCGGGTGGAGCGCGAGGAGGGAGGGGGTGGTGGGGTCGGCGAGGCGGAGCAGGCCGTGGCCGGTGCCGGCGAGGCCGACCATCAGGGAGGGGCTGTGGACGCCGTGCGGGAGGCCGCAGATCCAGCCGCGGGTGTCGAGGTCGTCGAGGGTGGCGTGGGCCTGCCGCAGGGCGGCGGTGCGCCAGCGGTCGCCGGCGAGGAGGAGGGGTTCGAGGTTGCCGAAGTCGCCGTGGCAGAGCGAGAAGTTGTGGCCGAAGCCCTCGCGGAGGACGGTGGTCAGGGCGGTGTCGCGTTCGGCGAGGAGCAACTCGCGGGCTTCGGGGAGGAGTTCGGCGAGTTCGGTGCGGGCGAGCGCGATGCCCGAGGCGCCGTGGCACCAGAGGGCGGGGTAGTGGGGCGCGTCGGGGCCGTCGTCCTCGCGGACGTCGCGCCAGTTGGCGGCGGCCGGGTCGAACAGGGTGCGTTCGTACGCGACGGCGGCGAGGGCGAGTTGGGGCAGCCGGGGATCACCGAGGTACCGGCCGGCGCGGGCGAGCGCCCAGGCGATGCCGGAGCCGCCGTGCGCGAAACCGGCCAGCGGGCGCTTGACGATGTCGGCGAGGGAGACGGGCAGCCAACCGGCGCCGCCTTCGGGGTACGGCGCGGCGGCCCGGACGAGGCGTTCGGCGCAGGCGGCGAGGGCATCGGTGACGGCGGGGCCGGGGCGGACGGCCGCCCAGGCGAGCAGTCCGCCGATGGTGCCCGCGTTGCCGGCGAGGAGGTCGTGCTGGGCGTCGTCGGCGGCGAGGGCGGCGCTGCGGCGCACCACCTGGGCGGCCAGGGCGTCGAGTTCGGCGTCGGGGTGGTGAGCGGCGAGGTGGGCGAGGGTGTAGAGGACGCCGCCGACGCCGGAGAGGCCGCCGCCGAGGCGGTCGGCACGTCGCCGGATTTGATGACGCAGCGTCAGTTCAGCTGCCTGGGCGGTGTTTCGGTGCTCGCGATCGCCGGTGACGGTGGCGAGCTGGTGGAGGAAGAGGGTGACGCCGGCCGTCCCGCTGTAGAGGTCGGGGCCGAGTTCGGCGGGTGCCCAGCGGCCGGGCGGGGTCCAGTTGGGGCCGGCCCAGGCGAGGTCCGCGCTCCCCCGGTAGGCCTCGCGGAGGAGTTGTTCGCCGGCGTCGACGGCTTTGGCGAGGGCGCGGGAGGCCAGGTCCAGGCCTTCGGCGGGCTTCCCGGGTTGCGCGGGAGGGGACGTGGCCGGGTGGCGGCGCGGCTCGCGGGCGCCGTCCGCGGTGGTCACCGACAGGCGCAGCAGCTGGAGTTGGCGGGCCAGGTCCGGTTCGCCGAGGGCGTCCGCCTTGGCGAGGGCGAGGTCGAGTGCGGGCCGGTCGGTGACGCCGGGGATCAGGGCTCCGGTGGAGGAGCGG
This sequence comes from Kitasatospora sp. NPDC058492, assembly GCF_042720685.1. Classification (NCBI taxonomy): domain Bacteria; kingdom Bacillati; phylum Actinomycetota; class Actinomycetes; order Kitasatosporales; family Streptomycetaceae; genus Kitasatospora; species Kitasatospora sp. NPDC058492. The sequence continues at coordinate 34,609 of NZ_JBHXMU010000005.1, read as the reverse complement.
GCGTCGACGCCGTCGGGGCGGATGGTGAAGACCGGGACGTCCCCGCGCCAGAGGTCGGCGCGCTCGTGGTCGACGTAGGCGAGCGCGTGCTCCTCCCAGGCGGGGAGCGCCCAGAGCCGGTCGAAGTGGCGGTCCTGGTCGAGGCCGTCGCGGAGCAGGTCGGGGTGGCAGGCGGTGGCGAGCAGGCTGCGGTACTCGAAGGTGTCGCGGCGGAGCATCCTGGTCTCGTCGGCGGCGAACGCCCGGATGAGATCCCGGAGTTCGCCCTTGTGGGTGGCGAGCAGCCGGTAGGCCTCGGTAAAGCCGGCTTCGAGTTCGCCGACGTGGTCGGCCAGGCGCAGCGGCCGCCCGGGCGGGACGGGCCGGCTGCCGGGCGCCGCGACGGGCATCCGGCGGTACTCCAGGCGGAGCCGGTCGGTGCCCTGGTCGACCAGGACGGGGGCCGGGCGCGGCGGGAGGCTGCCCGGATCCCAGCCGAGGGCGGAGAGGTCGGTGCCGCCGTTGCCCTCGTCCCACATGCGCTCGGGCAGCAGGCCGGAGCGCAGCACCGAGTGCCGGGCCTCGTGGCGGGCGAGCCGTTCGGACTCGGAGAGGTCCTTGGCGGGTTCGGGCAGGTCGGGGTGGAACAGCGCTTCCAGGTCGATCAGGACCGGCTGGTCGCGGACGGCGATCAGGTTCTGGGCGTGGCAGTCGACCGCGTCGAGGGTGTGGAGCAGCGCGGCGAGGGTGCCGGCGCGGTGGTAGAAGTCGCTCAACTCGGCGTCGTCGCGGGCTGGTTCGGCGGTGGCGTGGGCGACCCAGCCGTAGCCGTCGCGGGCCAGGTGGGCGAGGTCGTGCAGCGGCAGCCGGAGTCGGGGGTTGAGCCAGCGCAGGAGGTGCTGGAAGTGCGTCTCGGCGCCGAGCGGGCGCGGCTTGTAGACGATCCGGGTGCCGTGTTCGAAGCGCAGGGCGCTGACGGTGGCGCCGCCCCGGTGCGGGTCGCCGAGGCCGGTGGCGAGTTCGGTGAGGCGGCCGAGCGGGCGGCCGTCGGCGAAGGTGCGGGCGAGGGCGGGGAGGTCGGCGGCGAGGCGGCGGTACAGGGTGAGGCAGGTGGCGGTCCACTGTTCGGCGGCGGTGGCCAGCCGGTACGCCAGCACCGGGTATTCGGCGAGGAGTCGGACGGCGCGGCCGGGTTCGGTGAGCCGGTCGAGGAAGTTCCGGTACCGCTGCTCGGGGGTGTCTCCGGTCAACTCGCCGGAGAGACGGGCGACGTGGAGTTCGGTGATGACGGTGCGGACGGCTGTGGTGTGCGCGGTCGCGGTGAGTGCGGGCAGGACGAGGGCGGTGAGCTGGTCGGGGGTACCGAGGGTGGCGGGGCCGGGGGTGGCGGCGTCCGCGGTGGCGGGGCCGAGTTCGGCGAGGCCGGTGCGCAGGCGGTCGCGGGCGTCGGCGAGCAGTGGGGCGACGAGCCGGGCGAAGGCGTGCTCCTCGGGGAGGTCGAGGGTGTGCCCGGCCTCGAAGGCGGCGGCGAGGCGTTCGGCCCAGGCGGGGGTGCCGAGGCGGTCCGCGAGGTCGGCCGGGTGTTCGGCGAGCAGGGCGCGCAGCCCGTCCGGGTCGAGGCGGTCGGCGGCGAGGCGGCGCTCGAACCAGTCGTCCCGGTCGAAGGGCGGCTGGGCGCGCCAGCGGTCGAGGATCCGTCCGGCGCGGTCGGCCCGTTCAGTCTGTTCGGCGCGTTGGGCGTCCGGGTCGGGCAGCGGACCGCGGGCGGCGAGCGGGACGGCTCGGGCGGCGGCCCGCCGGATTTCGGACGCGTCAACCACGGGCGGTCTCTCCATGCTCGGTTCGTGCGCGACGGTTGCGGTGCTTCGTGCCCGACGGTTGCGGTACCGGACGTACGCGCCCCGGCGGTGCGGCCGGGGCGCGCGTTCATCGGCCGGGTCGTGCGTCCGCGACGCAGGCTCCGGCGGTGCGGCCGGGGTCCGCGCCGCGGACGGCGGACTCAGAAGCTGCAGACGTGGGCGCAGCTGCTCCAGCCACCACAGGTGCTGGCCTGCACCGCGGCGGTCACGTAGACCTCGTCCGCCAGGTCGCCGGCCGGGTGGACCTGGTGGCCCTGGCCGAGGGTGAGCCGGAAGTCCTCGTCCTTGAGCGCGCGGACCTGCTCTGCCGTGGGCTGCATGGTGCCTCCTTCAGACATTCGGGTCTGGCACGGTCGTGCCGGGTCGGGATCCTGGCACCGCCCCACCCGCCGCACCAGGGGTGTGCCTTGCACCGGGCACAATTTTGGCCAGGGTCGAAATAGGGACGAGGCCTCCCCTGCCCGTCCCGCTCCCGCAGGCCGCGCCCGTGCCCCGGCTCGCCCGTCGGACCTCGCATCGCCCTACACCTGTCCGGAATCCAGACCACGACGGGGAACTGAACCGGGCCCCACGTTTGAACGGCCGGGCCCCGGGCAGTCCGCGCCGCCCGTCGCTCCTGTGGCCGGGCCGGGCACTGAAGGTCACGATGGAATCCGGCGACCCCCGCCCCCGGCCCGATCGGAGCGCGATGAGCGAGCAGCACAACGTCGTCCTGCTGACCTTCCCGGACGCCACCGCGTGGCGGGCGGCCTTCGACGAGGCGCAGCACCTGCCGGGCCTGCGGCAGCTGGCGGCCCTGGAGCGCAGCGCCGACGGCCTGTTGGAGATCCAGGACACCTTCACCCGGGGCGCGGGCGTGACCACCGTCAGCTCCGGCGTCCTCGGCGGCCTGGTGGGCCTGGTCGGCGGGCCGATCGGCGTCCTGCTCGGCTTCGCGGCGGGTGCGGCGCTCGGCAACGCCGCCGAGGAGGGCCGGGCGACGGAGGGCGGCGCCGGGCTGATCATGCTCTCGCCCCGCGTCCCGGACGGCGGCGCGCTGCTCGTCCTGGAGCTCCGGGAGTCCTCTCCCGACCGGGCCGACGACCTGGCCTCCCGGCACGGGGCCACGGTCGAGCGGATCGACGCGCAGGCCTTCGCCGAGCAGGTCCGGGCCGCCGAGCACAAGGCGGAGCAGGACACGGCGGAACAGGACCCGGCGGAGCAGAACGCAGCAGAGCAGGACACGGCGGAGGAGCCCAAGGCGGAGGGTCACCGGCCCGACAAGGGCGCCTGACCCGCCGCCCGACCCCTCACTCGACCCCTCACTCGGCCCGCAGCGCCTCGACCGTCCGCGCCCGGGCCGCCCGGACGGCGGGCAGCAGCGCCCCGAGCACCGCGATCAGCACGCCGCCGAGCCCGAGCAGCGCCAGCACCGGCGTGCCGAACACGTCGAGGGCCGAGGCGGGGAAGCGGAGCCCGGCGCTGCGCCCCATGGCGGGCACCGTCAGCCGGTGCAGCAGCAGCCCGACCGGGAGGCCGCTCGCGCCGCCGAGCGCGCCGACCAGGACGACCGGGGCGAGCGCCCCGCCCACGGTCTGCGCCGGGGTCATGCCGAGCGCCTTGGCGACGCCCGCGTCCCGCTTCCGCTCCCGGATCTCCAGGACGACGGTGTTGAACACCCCGAGCCCGGCGACCACGACGAGCAGCGCGGTGAGCGTGGCGGTGAGGGAGTTCAGGGCGGCGATCGAGCCGCTGGAGCCGTGCGACCCGCCTGCCTCGGCCGTCATCCGCACCGGGGCGAGGGCGGCACCGAGGGCGGTGGCGTAGGCGGCGCGGTCGGTGCCGGGCTTCAGCGCGACGGACCAGGAGTCCGGGTGCGGGGCGGCGCCGGGCGGGTAGCCGGCGGCGTCGGTGAACAGTTCGTTGGTCTGCATGTGCGGGTCGAAGACCTCACCGACGATCCGGACGGTGACCGCCCTGCCGTGGGAGGTGAAGGCGACCTGGTCGCCGAGCGCCACCGAGGCCTCGGTGAGGAAGGTGGCCGGGGCGACGGCCTCGCCCGGGGCCCGGAACCAGCGCCCGGAGACCATCCGGTAGCCGGCCCCGGTCGCGTCGCCGTCGAACGCGGTCACCCTGGTGCTCCCCGCGACGCCGGGGACCGTCACGTCCTCGGTGCCGTCGCCGAAGTAGCCGGCCGTGCCCGGCTGGGCGTCCAGGGCGGCGGTGACGGTGGCCGGGTCGGCGGCGACCGGCCTGGCGGGAGGCGTCGCCCCGGGCGGGCCGACGGGCCGCTGCGGGTGCACGACGACATCCGCGGTGTCGTGGTCCTTCGCCGCCTGCACCCAGGTCATCGTCCCGCCCATGCCCACCGCGAAGACCGCGGCCGCCGTGCCGAACAGCACGGCCGCGAGCATCCCGGCGGCCCGGGCCGGGCGGGCGAAGGGCTGGGCGAGGCCGAGGCTCAGCGGCCGGGGCAGCGGCAGCCGGGCGGCCAGCTCGGCGGCGCGGGCCGCCGCCCGGTCCCGCCGGGTGCCGCCCGCCGTACGGCCGACGGCGAGCGCGTCCACCGTGCGCAGCCGTCCGGCGCGGGCGGCGGCGGCCCAGGCGACCAGGGCGACGGCCGCCAGGGTGCCGCCGGCCACCGCGACGTCCACCCAGGGGGCGATGCCGGAGGTGCTGGTGCCGTAGATCCGCCCGGTGGTGGCGAGCACCGGGAGGGTCAGCAGGTTGCCCGCGACCACACCGAGCAGCGTGCCGACGGTGGCCGGGATCAGTGCCTGGGCGACGTACGCGCGGACCACCTGGGCGGGCGTGCAGCCGAGCGCCTTGAGCACGCCGATCCGCCGGGTGGCGGTGCCGACGGCTCCGGCCACCACGTTCCCCGCCACCAGGACCGACATCGCCATGCCGAGCAGGCCGAAGGCGACCATGAACGGCAGGAACATCGCGGTGTTGCGGTCGGAGCCCTGCTTGGCGGTGAGCCAGGACTGGGCGCCGGTCAGCGCACCGGCGGGTGCGGCGGCGGCGACGGCGGCCCGGTCGGCGGCGAGCGCCTCGGCGGTGGCCGCCTGTGTGAAGCGGTAGAGCATCTCGTAGCCGGGGGTGCTGCCGGGCGCGGTGAGCGCGGCGAGGCCGTCCGGCGTCACCCAGGCGTCGGCGGTGCGGCTGACGGACCGGCCGAAGCCGACGACGGTGAGGGTCGGCGCGCCCGGCAGGCCGGGCAGGCGCAGTGTGCCGCCGACCTCCCGGACGGGGCTGCCGTAGCTCGCGTCGAGCACCACCTCCCCCGGCTTCTTGGGCCAACTTCCGTGCAGTAGCTCGATGTTGTCCACACCGCCGGCGGCATCGGCGCGGCCCGCGACGGTCATCGGCTCCATCCCCTCCCCGTCCGTGCCGGTCGCGCCGGTCGCGCCTGGGCCCGGTTCGGGATCGACGGTGACGGTGCGGAACGGCCCGGCGGCGGCCGCCACCCCGGGGGCGTGCGCGGTGTCGGCGAGTTGGGCGGCGGTGGCCCGGGCGCCGTCGAAGCGCGCGGTGAGGTGGGCGCCGTGCTGGCCGCCGAAGGCCTGGTCGAAGGGCTGCTGCGAGGCGACCAGCAGCGAGCCGCCGAGGACGGAGCAGGTGGTGGCCACCAGAGCGGCCAGCCCGATCACGACGGACTGCGTGCGGCGCCGGCGGACACCCGCGCGCACCACCCTGCCCAGCGCGGTCATGCCGCCACCGCCGAGTCCGAGGCGATCCGGCCGTCCCGCATCCGGACCGTGCGGGTGGCGCAGTCCTCGGCGAGGGCCAGGTCGTGGGTGACGATCAGGATGGTCTGGCCGTCCTCGTGCAGCTCCCGGAACAGCTCCTTGACGTCCTCGCCGGAGGCCGAGTCCAGCGCGCCGGTCGGCTCGTCGGCCAGCAGCAGCGTCGGCCTGTTCATCAACGCCCTTGCCACCGCGACGCGTTGGCGCTCACCACCGGAGAGCCGGGCCGGGTGGGCGCGGGCGTGCCGGTCGATGCCGAGCGACTCCAGCAGCTCTGCGGCCCGGCGCCGGGCCTCGGCGCGCGGGACGCCCGCGAGTTCGCCGGCGAGCACCACGTTGTCGGCCACGGTGAGGTCGTCCAGCAGGTTGAAGAACTGGAACACCATGCCGATCGTGCCGCGCCGGTAGCGGGCCGAGCCCGCCTCGCTCAGCCGGTCGACCCGGACCCCGGCCACGGTGACCGTCCCGGCGCTCGGCCGGTCCAGCCCGGCCACCAGGTTGAGCAGGGTGGACTTCCCGCTGCCGGACGGGCCGAGCACCGCCACCGACTCCCCCGCCCGCACGCTCAGCGTGACCTCGTCCAGCGCCGCCCGCGCGCCCTCGTAGTGGCGGCTCACACCGCTCAGTTCGATCACCGGATCGCTGCTCATTCCCCGCTCCTCGTACGTTCCCGCCTGGTGGACGACACGAAGGTACGGACGGGCGGCGCGCACCCGCGTCCGTCGCCCGGGGCAACTTCGCTACCCCGTCCGGGCGACCCGGCGCGGCGTCATCCTTGCGAGGTAGTCGCCGGGTGTAGCGGCCACCGCCGCCCGAGGGGCTGTCCCCGACGGCCCCCGGCCCCCACAATGTCCCGGTGATCAACCTCCCGACAGCGGCGCGGCTACGCGCGGCGGCCCGCCTGGCCGAACCCCCGGGCGCCGCGCCGCCGCCCCGGCCGACCCGGCGCGGCCAGGCCTTCGACCTGGCCCTGGCCCTGTTCCTCGCCTTCGCCTGCGCCCGCTACGCCACCACCGCGAGCAGGGGTCACGGCACCGACTGGTACGGGCCGATGCTGCTGGTGCCGCTCGTGCCGCTGCCGCTGGTGCTGCGCCGCCGCCTCCCGCTGACGGTGCTGTGGGCGGTGCTGCCGGCCGCGCTGCTGGTGCGTCACCAGTCGGAGGACATCGCGTACGCGGCCGGCGTGGCCGTCATCGTCGCCACCTACAGCGCCGCCGCGTACGGGCGCCGCCCGGCGGCGCTGCTGCCGAGCCTGCCGGCGGCCGCCGTGACGCTGGTGGTGCTCTTCGACGACGCCAAGCTGCCGCACTTCCCCAACGCGGTGATCGCGCTGCTGGTCCTGGTGCCGGTGTTCGCGGTCGCCTACGAACTGCGGATGTGGCGCCGCCGGGTGGACGAGGAGCGCGAACGGCTGTCCGCCCTGGAGCGCGGGCGGCTGGCCGCGCTGGAGCACGCGGTGGAGCTCGAACGGGCGCGGATCGCCCGGGAGTTGCACGACGTGGTGACGCACAACGTGAGCATGATGACGATCCAGGCCGGGGCCGCCCGCAAGATCCTGGACAGCGCCCCGGACAAGGCCCGCGAGGCGATGGCCGCGGTGGAGGCCGGCGGTCGCGCCGCGATGACCGAACTGCGCCAGGTCATGGGCCTGTTGACGATCGACTCGGAGACCGGCGACGACCCGGCCGCGACCGCCGATCTCAGCCCGCAGCCGGGCCTGGGCCGACTGGGCGCGCTGGTCGACGGCGTCCGGCGGGCCGGACTGCCGGTCGAGCTGACCGTCACCGGGGAGCGCCGGGCCGTCCCGCCCGGGGTCGAACTCGCCGCCTACCGCGTGGTCCAGGAGGCGCTCACCAACACCGTCAAGCACGCGGGCGGCGCGGATGCCGCGGTGACCGTCGAGTACGCCCCCGGCCACCTGCGGGTGGAGGTCACCGACACCGGCGGCCGGACCACCGGCGCCGCCGCGACCGGCAACGGCCGCGGCCTGATCGGCCTGCGCGAACGCCTCGCCGTCTACGGCGGCACCCTGCACACCGGCCCCCGGCCGCGCGGCGGCTACCGCGTCAAGGCCCTGATCCCCCTGGAGAGTTCATGAGCGAGCAGGCGCTGCGCGTGGTGGTGGCCGACGACCAGGCCCTGGTCCGCACCGGGTTCCGGCTGATCCTCGAATCGGAGGGGATCGAGGTGGTCGCCGAGGCCGAGGGCGGCGAGCAGGCCGTCGCCGCCGTCCGCCGCACCCGCCCGGACGTCGTCCTGATGGACATCCGGATGCCCGGCCTGGACGGGCTGGAGGCCACCCGCCGGATCCTCGCCGACACCGGCCCGGCGGACCACCCGCCGCGGGTGATCATGCTGACCACCTTCGACCTCGACCAGTACGTCTACGCCGCGATGGCGGCCGGGGCGAGCGGCTTCCTGCTCAAGGACGTCACCCCGGAGCACCTGGCCGCCGCCGTCCGGCTGGTCCGCACCGGCGACGCGCTGCTGGCCCCGGCGATCACCCGCCGCCTGGTCGAACGCTTCGCCCGCCCGGACACCCCCGCCGCCGCCCCGCACCGCGAACTGGCCGCGCTCACCCCGCGCGAGCGGGAGGTGATGGGCCTGCTCGCCCGCGGCCTCAGCAACGCCGAACTCGCCGCCCGGCTCCAGCTCTCCGAGGCGACCGTCAAGACGCACGTGGCCCGGATCCTCGGCAAGCTGAACCTGCGGGACCGGGCCCAGGCGGTGGTCGCCGCCTACGAGACCGGGCTGGTCAGCGTCGGCACTGCGGCGCAACCCCGGTAGCGGTCCGCCATCGGCCCGGAGGCGTGCACCTCCGGGCCGATGGCGGGCTGACGCCGACCCCCGTCGGCCGCCCGGGAACCCGGGATCGGACGATCGCGGGCTCAGGCGGTCGCGGGCTCAGGCGACGTCGAACCGGTCCAGGTTCATCACCTTGACCCAGGCCGCGACGAAGTCCGCCACGAACTTCTCCTTCGCGTCGTCGCTCGCGTAGACCTCGGCGACGGCGCGCAGTTCGGAGTTGGAGCCGAAGACCAGGTCGGCCCGGGTGCCGGTCCACTTGAGCGCGCCGGTGGCCGCGTCCCGGCCCTCGAAGGTGTGCCCGTCCTCCGAGGTGGCCTTCCACTCCGTGCCCAGGTCCAGCAGGTTGACGAAGAAGTCGTTCGTCAGGGCCTCGGGGGTCCCGGTGAGGACGCCGTGCGGGGACTGCTGGTAGTTGGCGCCCAGCACGCGCAGGCCGCCGACCAGGACGGTCAGTTCGGGCGCGCTCAGGGTCAGCAGGTTCGCCTTGTCGAGCAGCAGGTACTCGGCGGCCAGCCGGCTGCCCTTGCCCACGTAGTTGCGGAAGCCGTCCGAGGTCGGCTCCATCGCCGCGAAGGAGTCGACGTCGGTGAGCTCCTGCGTCGCGTCCGCCCGGCCGGGCGTGAACGGCACCACCACGTCGCGGCCGGCCGCCCGGGCGGCCTTCTCCACGCCGACGCCGCCGGCCAGCACCACCACGTCCGCCAGCGAGACCTGCTTGGCACCGGACCGGGCGTTGAACTCCTGCTGCACGCCCTCCAGGGTGCGCAGCACCGAGGCCAGCCGGTCCGGCTCGTTGACCTCCCAGCCGATCTGCGGCTGGAGCCGGATCCGGCCGCCGTTGGCGCCGCCGCGCTTGTCGCTGCCGCGGAACGAGGAGGCCGCCGCCCACGCGGTGGACACCAGCTCGGACACCGACAGCCCGGAGGCGGCGATCCGCTCCCGCAGGGCGGCGACGTCCGCGGCGTCGATCTGCTGGTAGCCGACCGCGGGCAGCGGGTCCTGCCACACCAGTTGCTCGCTCGGGACCTCCGCGCCGACGTAGCGGGCGACCGGGCCCATGTCGCGGTGGGTCAGCTTGAACCAGGCGCGGGCGAAGGCGTCCGCGAGCTGCTCGGGGTGCTCCAGGAAGCGCCGGGAGATCGGCTCGTAGACCGGGTCCAGGCGCAGCGAGAGGTCAGTGGTCAGCATCGTCGGGGCGTGCCGCTTGGACGGGTCGTGGGCGTCCGGGACGGTGCCCGCTCCGGCGCCGCCCTTCGGCTTCCACTGGAAGGCGCCGGCCGGGCTCTTGGCCAGCTCCCACTCGTAGCCGAACAGCGTCTCGAAGAAGCTGTTGTCCCAGGTCACCGGGGTGGCCGTCCAGGCACCCTCCAGGCCGCTGGTGATCGCGTCCGCGCCCTTGCCGGTGCGGAAGGTGCTCTTCCAGCCGAGGCCCTGCTGCTCGATCGGGGCGTCCTCGGGGTCGGGGCCGACGTTGTCCGCCGGGCCCGCGCCGTGGGTCTTGCCGAAGGTGTGGCCGCCGGCGATCAGCGCGACGGTCTCCTCGTCGTTCATCGCCATCCGGTAGAAGGTCTCGCGGATGTCGCGGGCGGCGGCGAGCGGGTCCGGGGTGCCGTTGGGGCCCTCGGGGTTGACGTAGATCAGGCCCATCTGGACGGCGGCGAGCGGGCGCTCCAGCTGGCGGTCGCCGGTGTAGCGCTCGTCGCCGAGCCAGGTGGTCTCCGGGCCCCAGTAGACGTCCTCGTCCGGCTCCCACTCGTCCACGCGGCCGCCGCCGAAGCCGAAGGTCTCGAAGCCCATCGACTCCAGGGCGACGTTCCCGGCCAGGATCATCAGGTCGGCCCAGGAGAGGTTGCGGCCGTACTTCTTCTTCACCGGCCACAGCAGGCGGCGGGCCTTGTCCAGGCTGGCGTTGTCGGGCCAGCTGTTCAGCGGGGCGAAGCGCTGCTGCCCGGCGCCGGCGCCGCCGCGGCCGTCGCTGATCCGGTAGGTGCCCGCGCTGTGCCACGCCATCCGGATGATGAAGGGGCCGTAGTGCCCGTAGTCGGCCGGCCACCACGCGTGCGAGGTGGTGAGGGCCGTCTCGATGTCCCGCTTCACGGTCGGAAGGTCGAGGGATCCGAACGCCGCGGCGTAGTCGAAGTCCGCGCCGAGCGGATTCGCCACGGCCGGATTCTTCGCGAGGATCTTCAGATTGAGCCGCTCCGGCCACCACTGGCGGTTTCCGCCGCCCTGGGTGGGGTGCGGCGCGCGCCCGTGGGCCACCGGGCAGCCCCCCGTGCCCTCCGCCTGCGGCTCGGGTTCGGTAACGATGGGATCGTGGTTCTCAGACATGGAAATCCTTCCCTACAAGGCGGATCACGGTGTCTTGACTGCTACTTCCTGCTACCCAGGCTATCGCCGGAGCCGATCCTACGATGGACACGATCCACGTCAAGATTGACACCAAACCCATATCCGATCGGGAACCGGAGAGAAGCCGCAATCACTTGGTAAAATCCGGTCCTCCCATTGACCTGAATAGGTGAACCGATATGAGTGACCTGCTGGAACGACTGCGCGGACGCGGCTGGCGCCTCACCTCCCAGCGGCGTGTCGTGGCGGAGGTCCTGGACGGCGAGCACGTTCACCTCACCGCCGACGAGGTCCACGCCCGAGCCGCCGAACGCCTGCCCGAGATCTCCCGGGCCACCGTCTACAACACCCTCGGCGAACTGGTCACCCTCGGTGAGGTCACCGAGGTCTCCACCGACGGCCGGGCCAAGCGCTACGACCCCAACGCCCACCACCCGCACCAGCACCTCGTCTGCACCCACTGCGGCACCATCCGCGACGTCCACCCCACCGACGACCCCCTCACCGCCCTCCCCGCCGACCAGCGCTTCGGCTTCACCGTCACCGACGCCGCCGTCACCTACCGCGGCCTCTGCCCGACCTGCGCGGGCTGACCACCGCCTGACCACCGCCTGACCACCGCCTGACCACGGGCTGACCACGGGCTGACCACGGGCCAGAACTCGCCGTCCCGCCCGGACCGAGGACCGGCATTCCCTGCGAAGATCGAGGGATGGAACTGACGATGGTTGACGTCATACCGGGAAACGCCGCCATGGCGACCGATGTCGGGCCGCTGATACGGCAGTTGAGGCCGGCCCTGACCGCCGAGGGGTTCGCCGCCTTCGCCGCCGAGGCGCACGCGCAGGGGCTGGTCTTCACCGCCGCGTACGACGGTCGCGGGCGGTGCGTCGGGGTGGCGACCCACCGGGTGCTGGCGACCAGCCGCGGCCGGCTGCTGTTCGTCGACGACCTGGTGACCGACCGCGCGGTGCGGTCGGCGGGGGTCGGCGGGCGGCTGATGGCGGAGCTGGAGGAGCGGGCCCGGCGGACGGGGTGCGCCCGGATCGAGCTCGACTCGGGGGTGACCAACCACGGCGCGCACCGGTTTTATCACACGGCCCGGATGTCGATCGTCGCCCTGCACTTCGCCCGCGAGATCCGGGCCGGTTCGTAACGGTTCGAGGGGACGGCCGGTTCACGGCCCGCGGTGCCGGCCGGTTCGCGGCCGTTCGCCGCGGCCCCGGGCCGGAGTTGACACGGAATCACGGAGTTGACGGACCCGCCGGCCTGCCCTTGACCCCCTCCGGGGCCGGGCTGGGACGATCCCCGGCATGGGCGAAACCATCAACGAGAAGCAGCCGATATTCTCCGCCGACGCCGACATTCGCATTTCCGCGACACCGATCGAGGTCTACGCGGTGATCAGCGACCTGCCGCGCAGCGGCGAATGGAGCCCGGAATGCCTGGGCGGTGAATGGACGGTCGGCGAGCCGGCCGCCGTCGGGTCCGTGTTCCGCGGCGACAACCTCCGCGGCGACGACATCGTCGCCTGGGCGCCGGTGGTCCGCGGCCGGTGGACGACCCAGTCCGAGGTGGTCACCGCGGAGCCGGGCCGGACCTTCCGGTGGGCGATACACAACTCGGACGGCCAGAAGCAGGAGAGCATCTGGGGCTTCGACATCGAAGCAGCCGAGGGCGGCGGCAGCCTGCTGACCCACCACTTCCGCATGGACTCGGCCACCCAGGGCATCAAGGGCATCACCGCGGAGATGGACGCGGCCGAGAAGCAGCGCTTCTTCGCGGAGTGGGGCGACAAGATCTCCGGCGATCTGGCCGCCACCCTGCAGCGCATCAAGGCCGTCGTCGAAGAGGCGTGACGCCGGGCGCTATCCGGCCTTTCCGCGATTCGCCCGGAATTCCCGGGCTCGTACCCGGGCACGCGGCCATTCGGACGCCCGGGCACGCCAATTCACCTCGGACGGTGTCCCTTTCACCGCGGGTGGTGTCCATTCCATTCACGTCAGGCGCCGACGGCGCACAGCCGCGGCCCGGGAGGCGTACAGGTGCTTCTTCAACGTATCGGAAACCGGGGAATTCAGCTCGGGATGCTCTTCGAACGCGCCGCGGCCAGACACGGCGCGAACGTCCTCATCCTCGACCACGACCTCGACGCGGCACCGGAGTTGGGCCGCAGGGCGACTGTCGCCGAGGTGTCGGACCTGGTGGACGACCTGGCCTCCCGGCTCTGGGCGGCGGGCGTGCGGCCGAGCCGGCGGGTGGTGGTGTACAAGGCCGACGGCTTCGACATCACGCTGCTCGCGTGCGCGGCGGCGCGGATCGGGGCCGTCCCGGTCCTGCTGTCGCCGGCTCTGGACGGCGCGACGGTCGCCGAGCTGGTCCGCCGCACCGACCGGCCGTTCCTGGTGACCGACCAGGAGAAGCTGGAGAACGTGCTGCCCGAGACGGTCTTCGACCTCGCCGACCGGGTGGTGCTGACCTCCGGCTCGTACCAGGACGCCGTCGAACTGCGGGCGCTGGCCGGGGTGGAGAGGGTCAAACCCGTCATCATGCCGGCCGACCACCCGACGCTGATCACCCACACCTCGGGCACCACCGGGACGCCCAAGCTGGCCGTGCACACCGGGTTCAGCCTGCAGTCCCGCTACCGCCCGCAGGCCTCCGTCATCGCCCCGCTGATCCCGGGCCGGGAGACCATCGCCATCCACGTCTCCTTCGTCCACTCGCGGCTGATCACCGCGCTGGCGATCTCGCTCTACCGCGGCTTCCCGCTGGTCGTGCTGCGCGAGTCGGACCCGAAGCACGTCGGCGACCTGTTCGCGCGGCTGAAGCCGGGCATCCTGGAGGCGCACCCCAACTCCTTCATGGAGTGGGAGGAGTTGGCGCAGGACCCGCGCGGCCCACTGTCCAACGTCAAGCTGTTCAGCAGCACCTTCGACGCGATCCACCCGCGGACCGTGCACCGGTTGCTGCGCGCCACCCGGCGCCGCTCGCCGCTCTTCGGCCAGCTGTACGGGCAGAGCGAGGTCGGCCCGGCCATCGTCCGCGGCTTCACCCGGCGCCGCACCCTGGACGACGACGGCCGCTGCGTCGGCATGCCGTTCCCCGGGATGACCGACGTCCGGGTGGTCAGCCGGAACGGCAACCCGCCGTCCGAGCGGAACCCGGGCTTCATCGAGGTGCGCAGCGACGGACGCATCGTCACCTATCTCGGCGAGCAGGACCGCTACGACGCCCAGGTGTCGGCGGACGGCTGGTGGCGGATGGGCGACGTCGGCTACCGCACCAAGTGGGGCTGCGTGCACCTGCTGGACCGCGAGGTCGACCTGATCGAGGGCTTCGGCAGCACCCTCGCGGCCGAGGACACCCTGTTCGGCCAGCTGCCCGGCCTCGCCGAGGTCATCATCATCCCCGGCCCGGACGGCAGGGCCGTGCCGGTGGTGTGCACCAAGGACGACGAACCACTGGACCTGGCGGCCTGGCGGCGCGCCGCGGCGTCGCTGCCGCCGATGGCCGAGCCGGTCCACCGGCGGCTGGAGGAGCTGCCGAGGACCGCCACCACCAAGATCAAGCGCCTGGAGCTCGCCCGCCTGCTGCTCGCCGAAGCCCCGCAGGGCACCCGGGTGGACGTGGAAGACGTGGAGGACGTGAAGCCGTGAGTGAGCGAAGCGAGCTCGTCATCGAGAGGTCCGCGTGGGCGCACGCCCCTACCGAGCGAAGCGAGGCGGGCGCATGAGCACAGTGGGCAGCAAGGCGGCACTGGAGGTCTGCGTCATCGGGGCCGGCCCGCGCGGCCTGTCCGTTCTGGAACGGCTCTGCGCCAACGAGCGCGCAGCGCCCTCGCACGGCTCCATCACGGTGCACATGGTCGACCCGGCCGCGCCCGGCGCCGGCGCCGTCTGGCGCCAGGACCAGTCACGGCACCTGCTGATGAACACCGTGGCCTCGCAGATCACCGTGTACACCGACGACAGTTCCCGGATCGACGGCCCGATCGAGCCCGGTCCGAGCCTGTGGGAGTGGGCGGTGGAGGTCGCCGAGGCCGGCGCCGCCTCCGGGCAGGACGAGGAGTGCGTGGCCGAGGCCCGCACCCTGCAGGCCGACAGCTACCCCACCCGGGCGTTCTACGGGCGCTACCTGAACGCGAGCTTCCGCCGGGTGGTGGACGGCGCGCCCGCGCACGTCACCGTCCAGGTGCACCGCTCGCGGGCGGTGGCGATGGCGGACACCCACGGTGTCCCCGGCGGCCCGCAGGGCATCCGCCTGGAGAACGGCAGCCGGCTCAACCGCCTGGACGCCATCGTGCTCGCCCAGGGCCACGTCGCGGCCCGGCCGACCCCGCACGAGGAGCGGACGGCGAGCCTGTCCCGGATCCACCACCTCACCTACATCACCCCGGCCAACCCGGCGGACCTCGACCTGAGCGGCATCCTGCCGGGCCAGCACGTCCTGTTGCGCGGCCTCGGGCTGAACTTCTTCGACCACATGGCCCTGTTCACGGTCGGCCGGGGCGGCGCCTTCGTCCGCGCGGACGGACGGCTGGTGTACCGGCCGTCGGGCCGGGAGCCGAAACTGTTCGCCACTTCGCGCCGCGGCATCCCGTACCACGCCCGCGGCGAGAACGAGAAGGGCGCGTACGGCCGTTACTTCCCCCGGTTGCTGACCGCCGAGTACATCGCCGGGCTGCGCGAGCAGTCCGCGGCCGGCGAGCCGGTGCAGTTCCGCACCGATCTGTGGCCGCTGATCGCGCGCGAGGTGGAGAGCGTCTACTACGGCACGCTGCTCGACGCGAAGGGCCGCGGCGCCGATCGGGAGCCCTTCGTCCAGCGGTACCTGACGGTCGCCCACGGCGGCGGCTTCGCGGCCCTGCTCGACGAGTACGGCATCCCCGAGTCGGAGCGCTGGGACTGGGAGCGACTCTTCCGCCCTTACGGGGACCGGGAGTTCACCGGGCCGGAGGACTTCCGCGACTGGCTGCTCGGGTACCTGGCCGAGGACGTCGAGGCGGCCCGCGCCGGCAACCTCAGCGGCCCGCTCAAGACCGCCCTGGACATCCTGCGCGACCTGCGCAACGAGATCCGCCTCGCGGTGGACCACGGCGGGCTGGAGGGGAACTCGCACCGGGACGACCTGGAGGGCTGGTACACCCCGCTCAACGCCTTCCTGTCGATCGGCCCGCCGGTCTCCCGGATCGAGGAGCTGATCGCCCTGATCGAGGCCGGGGTGGTCGAACTCACCGGCCCGGGCACCGAGATCCGGATCGACACCGAGGCGGCCGCCTACGTGCTCACCTCCCGGGCGGTGCCCCAGCCGCCGGTGCGCGCCACCGTCCTGATCGAGGCCCGGCTGCCCGAACCCGACCTGCGCCGCACCACCGACCCGCTGCTGCAGCACCTGCTGAGCACCGAGCAGGCCACCGCGTACCGGATCCCGGGCACGGGCGGCACCGACTACGAGACCGGCGGCCTGGCCGTCACCAAACGGCCGTACCGGCTGCTGGACACCCGGGGCCGCGCGCACCCGCGGCGCTACGCCTACGGGGTGCCGACCGAGTCGGTGCACTGGGTGACGGCGGCCGGAATCCGGCCCGGCGTGGACTCGGTGACGCTCGGCGACTCGGACGCGATCGCCCGCTCGCTGCTCGCCCTGCCGCCCACCACCCAGCTGCCCTTCGGGGTCCGGCCGGACGCGGCCGTCACCGACCTGACCGGAGTGCTGATATGACCGACCCTGACGAGCCGGTCGCCCCGCACGGACCCGGCGACCCGCACGACGCGCACGACGCGGCCGGCATCCTGACCGACTCCGGGCTGCTCTCGCCGGTCCGCGCCGGGACGCCGGTCGAGGCCGCCGTCTGCGACCGGGCCTGGCTGCAGGCCATGCTGGACGCCGAAGCGGCGCTGGCCCGGGCCCAGGCCGGGCTGGGCACCCTGCCGAAGAGCGCCGCCGACACCATCACCCGCCTGGCCCGCGCCGAGCTGCTGGACCTGCGGTCCCTCGCGGTCGAGTCCCGGGAGACCGCCAACCCGGTGGTCGGGCTGGTCCGGGCGCTGACCGGGGTGGTGGCGGCCGAGGACCGGGCCGCCGCCGAGTACGTCCACCGCGGCTCCACCAGCCAGGACGTCCTGGACACCGGCGCGATGCTGGTGGCCGCCCAGGCCCTGCGGATCATCCGCGCCGACCTCGCCCGCACCGCGCGGGCCCTGGCCGTCCTCGCCGAACGGCACCGGGACACCGTCCTCCCCGGCCGCACGCTCGCCCTGCAAGCCGTACCGACCACCTTCGGCCTCAAGGCGGCCGGCTGGCGCCGGCTCGTCCTGGACTCCGAGCAGCGGCTCGGGCACGTCGCCGAGCACGGTCTGCCGGTCTCGCTCGGCGGCGCCGCCGGCACCCTCGCCGGGTACCTGGAATACGCCCGGATCGACGGCGCGGCCGCGAACGGGGCGGCGCCGGACCCGGGCGACTACCTGGACCGGCTGCTCACCGCCTTCGCCGCCGAGACCGGGCTGGCCCGCCCGGTGCTGCCCTGGCACGCGCTGCGCACCCCGATCGCCGACCTCGCGGGCGCGCTGGCCTTCACCGCCGGCGCCCTCGGCAAGATCGCGATCGACGTGCAGTCGCTGACCAGGACGGAGGTCGGCGAGGTGGCCGAGCCCACCGCGGCCGGGCGCGGCAGCTCCTCCGCGATGCCGCACAAGCGCAACCCGGTGCTGGCCACCCTGATCCGCAGCGCCGCGCTGCAGGTGCCGGTGATCGCCACCGGGCTCACCCAGTGCCTGCTGGCCGAGGACGAGCGCTCGGGAGGCGCCTGGCACGCCGAGTGGCAGCTGCTGCGCGAGGCGCTGCGGCTGACCGGGGGCGCCGCGCACACTGCGGTGGAGCTCGCCGAGGGGCTGGAGGTCCGGCCCGAACGGATGCGCACCAACCTGGAACTGACGGGTAGTCAGATCGTCTCGGAACGGATCGTCGCCGTCCTGGCGCCCCGGCTCGGCAAGGCGACGGCCAAGCAGCTGCTCACCGAGGCCTCCGGCGAGGCCGACCGCGATGGGCGGCCACTGGAGCAGGTGCTCGCCGAACTGCCTGCTCTCGACGGCATGTTCGGCAGGGCCGAGCTCTCTCGGCTGTGCGATCCGACCTCGTACACCGGGGCGGCCGGCCCCCTCGTCGACCGGGCCCTGCGCGAGCCGTGAGGCCAGCCCGGCGCCGGCGCCCCGGCGCCGGACTCCCGAGCGATCTGCGACCAACCGAAGGGGAAGAGGAGCATGTTCCTGCAACGCGTCGGCAACCGAGGCATCCGACTGGGCACGGTCTTCGACCGCGCGGCCGCCCGTCACCCGGCGAGCCCGGTCTACCTCGACCACGACCTCGACATCGCCCCGGAGCTGGGCCGGCGGGTCACCCTGACCGAACTCGCCGATCTGGTCGACGACTTCGCCGCCCGACTGTGGGCTTCCCAGGTCCGCCCCGGCTCGCACGTGGTGATCCACAAGTCGGACAGCTTCGACATCTCCCTGCTCGCCTACAGCGTCGCCCGGGTCGGCGGGGTCCCGGTGCTGCTGTCCCCGAAGCTGGACGGCACCACCGTCGCCCGCCTGCTGGGGCGGCTGTCCCGGCCGACGCTGCTCACCGACGCGGCGAAGCTGGAGCAGGAACTCCCGTCCGAGGTGTTCGACCTGACCGAGCGGGTGCTGGTGGCCACCGGGGAGTTCCCGGGCGCGACCGCGCTGGCCGGGCTGGCCGGGGTCGAGCGGGTGGCACCCGTGATCATGCCGCAGGACCAGCCGGCCCTGATCACCCACACCTCGGGCACCACCGGCCTGCCCAAGCTCGCCGTCCAGACCGGCATCACGATCCAGGCCCGCTGCCGCCCGCAGTCGGTGCTGCTCGCCCCGGTCGGGCGGCACGAGCCGATCGCCGTACACGTCTCCTTCGCCCACTCGCGGATGATCAGCGGGGCCGCGCTGTTCGCGCTGCGCGGCCACCCCATGATCATCCTGCGGGACGACGAGCCGGAGCACGTCGCGAAGCTGTTCGCCCGGATCCCCCCGGGGGTGATCGAGTCCCACCCCAACACCCTGCTGAGCTGGGAGGTCCTGGCGGACCACCCGGCGAAGCCGCTGGCCAAGGTCCGCTGCTTCAGCAACACCTTCGACGCCATCCACCCGCGCACGGTCGACACCCTGCTGGGCGCGTCCGAGCGCAGCCTGCCGTTCTTCGCCCAGACGTACGGGCAGAGCGAGACCGGCGCCATCGCCGCCCGCACCTACACCCGGCACCGCCGCAGCGGCGCCGACGGCCGCTGCGTCGGGCGGACCTTCCCCGGGATGACCGAGGTCCGGGTGGTCAGCCGGGACGGCCGGCCGGTGACCAAGAACTCCCCCGGCCACATCGAGGTGCGCAGCGGCGGGCAGATCGTCACCTACTTCGGCGAGCGGGAGCGCTTCGAGGGCCAGTTCTCGCGGGACGGCTGGTGGCGGATGGGCGACCTCGGCTACCGCACCCGGTGGGGCTGCCTGCACCTGCTGGACCGTGAGGTCGACGAGATCCCGGGGATCAACAGCACCCTGGACCTGGAGGACAAGCTGTTCACCCGGCTGCCCGAGCTGCTGGAGGTGATCATCGTGCCCGGCGGGGACAAGGCCCCGGTGCCCGTGGTCTGCACCCGGGACGACCAGCCGCTCGACCTCGCCCGCTGGAACCGCGCGGTGGCCGGCCTGCCCACACTGGCCCCGCCGGTGCAGCGCCGGCTGGACGAGCTGCCGCACACCGCCACGACCAAGGTGAAGCGGCTGGAGCTGGCCAGGGAGCTGGCCACGGCCGAGGAGGCCTGAGCCGACGCTTTTCAGGAGGGGCCGACGCGTGTCAGGAGGGGCCGATGGCCGGCAGGCTCCGCAGGACGGACCGCAGGTCCCCGGGCCCGAGCCGGACACCGAAGTCCTCCGCGAGGACGGCGGCGTACCGCTCGTCGGTGAGGTCCGCAGCCTCCGTCGTGCCGTCGGCGCGGCCGACGACCAGCCGTCGGCCGTCGAGGGAGAGCCGGCGCTGTGGCGTGATCCTGGACAGGTAGGCCCGGCCGGTGAATGGGGAGCGCTCGTGGGTGGAGGTGTAGTGGTTCATCACCACGCAGTCGACCTGGTGCAGCGGCAGGCCCGTCTCGAACCGGTAGAGCGGCAACCACCCGTCGGGGCGAAGGAGTTCGAGCACCCAGCAGTCCGGCTCCGAGCCGACCCGGCGGAGCCGGTGAGTCCAGCCGTCGGGCTCGGCCAGGGCACCGTCGGTCAGCGGCAGCGGCTCCAGCGGCCCCTTGTCGCCGAAGCCGACGTCGGCGAGGAAACGCGCCTGGCCGACCGTCACCAGCAGCACCAGGTGGGTGCGCGGCAGCGGTCGGCCGGCATTCAGCAGGGCTCGGGCGGCGAGCCTGGTGACCTGGAAGCCCAGGCGTTCCAGCACTGCGGCGAAGAGCAGGTTCTGTTCGAAGCAGTAGCCGCCGCGGCCGCCGGCGACCAGCTTGGCCTGGACGCGGTCCAGGTCGAGCGGGACGCCGCGGCCGAGCGGGATGTCGAGGTTCTCGAACGGGAGGGCCAGCAGGTGGGCGCGGTGCAGCCGGCGCAGCGTCCCGGGCTCGGGGGGCAGCGGGCCAGGGACGCCGGTGCGGGCCAGGTAGGCCCCGACGTCGAGCAGTTCCGCTCCCCATTCGCCGGTGGCGCGGTCATCGCCCATCCTGTCGGCCTCTCTCCCGTGCGCTCTCCCGGAGACTACCCGGCAAGGATCGCCCCGGCACGGAGGACCTCGGCGATCAGGCCACCGACGATCCGGGGGCCGTCCTGGGTGAGCACCGACTCGGCGTGGAACTGCATGGACGCGAAGTGCGGGCCGCGCAGGGCGTGCACCTCGCCGGTCTCCCGGTCGCGGGCGGCCTCGACGGTGCCGACGCCGTCCACGTCGACCGTGTCGTGCGGGCTGATGGCGGCGAAGGTGTTGTAGAAGCCCACCCGCTCGCGAGCGCCGAACAGGTCGATCTCGCGTTGGACGCCCTGGTTGGGGACGTCCCGGCGGCGCAGCGGCAGGCCGAGCAGGGTGGACAGCACCTGGTGACTGAGACAGACCGCGACGAACGGGCGCCGCCGGGCGAGCAACTCGGCCACCGCGGAGCGCAGACAGGCGATCTTGGGGTGGTCGGCCTGCCGCGGGTCGCCCGGCCCCGGGCCCATCACGACCAGGTCGAAGCCGTCGAAGGCGTACTGCTCGTCGAATCGACGGATCGTCACCTCAAGCCCCAGTGACTGGAGTTGGTGGCCGATCATGGCGGTGAAGGTGTCCTCGGCGTCGATCACGAGCACCCGGCGCCCGGCGAATTCGGCGAGCCGTCGGCCGCGGTCCGCGTCCTCGGCCAGCCAGAAGTCCGAGATGCCGGTGTTGCGCCGCTCCAGCGCGGCCAGTACCCGGGGGTGGCCGGCGAAGGTGCGCGGGCCTCCGGCTTCCAGCGCGGCCAGCAGCCCGGCCGCCTTGGCCCTGGTCTCGGCGACCTCGGAGGCCGGGTCGGAGTGGCGCACCAGGGTGGCGCCGACTCCGATCCGGATCCGGCCGGCGGTGTCGATGTCGGCGGTGCGGATCAGGATCGCGGAGTCCATCGTGCGCCCGCCGTGCTCGTCCCGGCCGATCAGCGCGGCCACGCCGCTGTAGTAGCCGCGCCCGGCGGGCTCGTAACGGCGGATGACCCGGGCGGCGCTCTCCAGCGGGCTGCCGGTGACGGTCGGGGCGAACATCGTCTCGCGGAGGATCTCGCGCGGGTCGCGGTCGGTCCGGCCCTCGATGAGGTACTCGGTGTGCGCGAGCCGGGCCATCTCCTTGAGGTACGGGCCGACCACCCGGCCGCCGCCCTCGCAGATCCGGGCCATCATCTTGAGCTCCTCGTCGACCACCATGTAGAGCTCGTCGGCCTCCTTGCGGTCGGCGAGGAAGTCCATCACGCCGGCCAGGGTGGGGCCGGAGGCCGGGTAGCGGTAGGTGCCGCTGATCGGGTTCATCACGGCGACGCCGTCGGCCAGGCTGATGTGCCGCTCGGGGCTGGCGCCGACGAATGTCCGCTCCCCGGTGTGCACGACGAAGATCCAGTAGGCGCCCGCCTCGCGCTCCGTCAGCCGGCGGAAGAAGGCCAGCGCGGCGTGCAGGGTGTAGTCGCTGATCTCGGCCAGGAAGGTGCGGCGGACGACGAAGTTGGCGCCGACGCCCTGCCCGATCTCCTCGGCGACCACCCGGCGGACGATGTCGGCGTACTCCTCGTCGCCGAGGTCGAAGCGGGCGCCGGTCAGCTCGGTGGGCCGGTCCGGGATCAGCGCCAGCGCTTCGTCGAGGTCGACGGTGGCGTGCTCGGTCACCGTCATGGCGAGCAGCGGGGCACCGTCGTCCTGGGCCTCGAAGCCGCGCTCGGCGATCTGCCGGTACGGGACCAGGACCAGGACGTCCGGGCCCGGGCGGCCGGGCTCGGGGCCCAGCGGGACACCGTCCAGCGTGTGCGCGGTGGCGACCTCGCCGAACAGGACGTCCAGCGTGCCCGGGCCGGTGGTCTCGGGCCGGTGCAGGAGGGCGAAGGCGGGCGGCCGCTCCGCGAGCACCCGGCGCAGCAGTTCCTCGGTCGTCCGGTCCGTCGTCGGCTCGCTCGCCCGGTCCGTCGTCGGCTCGCTCGCCCGGTCCGTCGTCCGGTCGGTCATGCGAAGGTCTCCTTGGCGGTGATCAGCATCGCGCAGCGCGCGGCGGCGTACTCCAGGGCGAGCCGGTGGTGGGCGGCGGAGAAGTCCGCGACGGCGTCGGCGACCAGGAACGGCCGGATGTCGTTGGTGAAGGCGTCGACGGCCGTCATCAGTACGCCCACGTGGGCGTACACGCCGCACAGGATCAGCTGGTCGCGGCCCTCCTCGCGCATCCGCTGGAGCAGGTCGGAGCGGAAGAAGGCGCTGTAGCGCCACTTGGTGAGCAGCCAGTCGCCGGGGGCCGGGGCGAGCGACTCGACGACCTCGCGGTCGACCGGGTCCATCCGCATCCCGGGGCCCCAGAAGTCCAGCAGCAGCCCGCGCTGTTCGGTGGTCATGCCGCCCGGCTGGGCGGTGTAGGCGACCGGCACGCCGAGCTCGGCGGCCTGGCGGCGCAGCAGGGCGGCGTTGTGCAGCAGCTCCCGGCCGGGTGCCTCGTCCGCCGGGAAGGGGCGCAGGAAGTAGCGCTGCATGTCGTGCACGAGCAGCACCGCGCGGTCCGGGCGGACGGTCCACGACACGGTGTTGTCGGGCAGCTCGCCCGCGGTCGGCATCGGATAGGGCTCGATGGTCGGAATGCCTGCCATGCGGTGGACTCTCCTGGGGGAGTGGTGAGTTGGGCGAGCCGGTCAGGCGCCGAGGCCGGCGCCGCCGTCGACGGTGAGGTCGTGCAGGGTGATGTGGCCGGCCGCGTCGGAGAGCAGGAAGAGCACGGCGGCGGCGATGTCGGCGGGGCTGGCCAGCTTGTTGAGCGGGATGCCGACCCGGAAGGCGTCCGCGCGACCGCGCAGGGTGCCCTGCGGGCCGGATTCGTCGTGCCACATCGAGGTGAGCATCGGGGTGTCGGTGGATCCGGGGGCGACGAGGTTGCAGCGGATGCCGTACCTGGCGACCTCCAGGCCGAGGCTCTTGGTGAACATCGTCGCGGCGGCCTTGGAGGCGGCGTAGGCGGCCATCTCGGTGCGCGGGGTGCGGGCGGCGTTGGAGGCGACGGTGACGATGGCGCCGCGCCCGCGCGGGATCATCCGGTCGACCACCGCGCGGGAAACGTGGAAGACGCCGTTGACGTTGACCGCGAAGGTGGCCGCCCAGTCCTCGACGGAGAAGTCCCGGACCTCGCCGAGGCGCAGCACCCCGGCGGCGTTGACCAGTTGGTCCACCGGCCCGAGTTCGCGCTCCACCTGGTCGACGAGCAGGTCGACGGCGCGGTGGTCGCTGACGTCCACCGGGTAGGCCTCGGCCCGCAGGCCCTCCTCGGCGAGGGCGGCCACGGTCTTGCGCAGGCCCTCCTCGTCGCGGTCCGCCGCGGCCACCGCGGTGCCCTGTTCGGCCAGGGCGCGGACCACGGCCGCGCCGATGCCGCCTGCTGCCCCGGTGACCAGGGCGATCGTGTTCGTCACTGCCGGACCTCCCTCGGGGCCGGCGCGCGGCCGGCCCGTTGCTCTCTCGGTTGCTCTCTCGGTGTGGCGGTGCGTGGCGCCGTTCCGGGCGCGGCGGGTCAGCCCTCCCAGGCGGAGACCACGGTGATGGCCTGGCCGGGGTTGAGCCGGGGATCGCAGAAGCTGGTGTACTTGTCGCCGACGTGCGCCATCCCGGAGGCGTCGTGGGCGCACTCGGTGACGTCATCGGGCGTGGTCTCCAGGTGCAGGCCGCCGGCCACGCCGCCCTCGGAGCGGACGGCGTACTGGAAGTGCTGGATCTCCCGGACGACGGTCTCCACGAAGCGGGTCTTCAGCCCACCGGGCGTGGTGACGGTGTTGCCGTGCATCGGGTCGGTGAGCCAGATGACCGGGTGGCCGGCCTCCCGGACGGCCCTGACCAGCGCGGGCAGCCGGTCGGCGACGACCTCGGCGCCCATCCGGGCGATCAGGGTCAGCCGTCCGGGCTCGCGGCGCGGGTCGAGCCGCGCGCACAGCTCCAGCAGTTCCTCGGGCGCCATGCCGGGGCCCACCTTGCACGCGACCGGGTTGGCCACGGACGCGAGCATCGCGACGTGGGCGCCGGCCACGTCGCGGGTCCGCTCGCCGATCCACGGCCAGTGCGTTGACGTCAGGAGGCTTTCGGTGTAACTGATCTGACGGATCATCGGAACTTCGTAGTCGAGCAGCAGCGCCTCGTGGCTGGTCCACACCGGCGGGCTGAGCGGCGAGCGGCGGTCCGGATCCGGCCAGCCGAGGTGGGTCATCGCCTCGGCCGCCGCCCAGTAGCAGTCGAGCAGCCGCCGCGGGTCGGGGCGGCGCAGCTCCGGGTCGGGTTCGGGGCTGTTGACCAGGTGGCCGCGGAAGACCGGGATCTCCAGGCCGCCGACGAACTCGGTCGGTTTGGAGCGGGGCTTGGCGAACTGGCCGGCCATCCGGCCGACCCGGACCACCGGCCGGTGGGTGGCCATCGTGACGATGCCGGCCAGGACGTCCAGCAGCCCGGTCTTGCGGGCGACGTCGCCCGCGGTGCACTCCGCCGGGTCCTCGGCGCAGTCGCCGATCTGTACGACCTGGGCCCGCCCGGCCGCGACCTCGGCGAGCACGGAGCGCAGCCGCCGGACGTCGGCCGGGCCGACCAGCGGCGGCAGACCGGCCAGCCGGTCCTTGATGTCGGGAAGGTGCTCGTGGTCGGCCCAGTCGGGCTGGTGGAGTGCGGGCCGGGACAGGAGCGCGGACAGGGCGGTGACCATGGGTGTCTCCCAGGGCGAAGGTGCGCCGGCTCGGCGGCGCGCACGGAAGGGCGTCGTGGCGAGGCTGTGGATGGCACGGGTCGGGGAGGACCGGCGGGCCCGCGGCCCGGGTCCCGGTCCGGCAGCGGTCCGCCGGCCACCGAACGGCTGAGGCTCTTCCAGATCTTGTGGCGTGCCACCAGGTGTCGCCAACGCCCGCCCCCGCACTTCGTCAGGTGGCGGATACTCCATCAGGTGGCGGCACACTCCGTCAGATGTCGCCCGGGGACGACGAAGAACGGTGACGGCGGACCCTCGAAGAGGTCCGTCCCGAGGTGGCGGACCGGCGAGATCCGGCCATGGAACGGCTCGGGCGCGCGACCCGCCCGGACGCCGTACGGCACGGCCGGACCCTGGTGGCCCAGGCCTACCCCGGGGGTGGGCGGACCACCGTGCGCCGGCGCCTCGTGGCACATGCCGAAGTCGGCGTGGCAGGTCGGGTCGCCGGACCCGGACGTCAGAAGCCGGTACCGGGTGCCGTCTCGCGGGCGGCCCGGCCACGCGCCACGGCCACCTCGATCAACATGTGCTCGACCTCCTGCTCACCCTCCGGGAAGACGCCGCCGCGCACCACCCGCAGGGTGCGCCCGCATTCCTCGGCGATCCGGCGCAGCGCCGTCAGGTCGCCGCGCTCGCTGAAGTGCAGCAGCACCGAGCCGCCCGGAGCCAGCCGGCCCGGAGCCTCGACGAGGAAGCGGCGGTGGGCGGCGTAGCCCGGGTCGACGTAGCCGCGCTCGTGCATCGTCCGGTAGCGGTAGTCCTCCGGCGCGAGCACGTAGTTGGAGTGCCAGAAGACGGTGTCGAAGCGCTCCTCGGGCGCGAGCGCGGCGAACAGGTCGCTGTGCACGCTGTGGACGCGGTCGGCGACGCCGTGCCGGTGGGCGTTCATCTCGGTGTTGCGGACGGCGGCCTCGTTGATGTCGCCGGCCACCACCCGGGCATGCCCGGCCAGTGCCGCGGCCACCGCGATGACGCCGGTGCCGCAGCCGATCTCCAGCAGCGAGCCGGAGCGCCCGGCGGCCCGCGGGTCGTCCAGGCCGAGCAGGCGCATGGAGATCTCGGTGGTGGGCGAGTAGACCGGGGCGAAAATCCCTGGCAGCAGGTCCCATTCGCGGCCGCAGAGCCGGAAGGTCGCGGGCCGGTGCGCGTGCTCCAGCGCGGCCCTGCTTCGTTCCAGCGAACGGCGGTAGTCCTGTAGCGCGTTCATGCCGTCCGCCTGTGCTCCCACCGCGCCAGCTGGGCGTTGTCGCCCGGACCACCTCCCTGGTGGCCACCACTTCATCCTCCTCAACCGGCACGGGCGGCGGGAAGGTGACCCGGCAACACATCGGGGGCCACTCGGCGGTGCCCTCTCCACCGTCCACACCGTGGAATCATCCGAGCCCCACCCAAAGTGACATGATAAACACGTTGTAGCACCTGGCATGTGCCAGGCAAAACGGCTGGTATGTACGGGTGGGGGATAAGAGATGGCCCAACAGGGGGTCCGGAAGCGGCCTGACGCGCTGACCGTACTGACCTTGCTGGTGGCGGAGGCACCACCGGCGCGCATCGAGTCACTGCTCGCCGAAGCCGCCTGCGGCGGCGCCCCCGAGGCCGAGACGGCCGCACTCGAGCGGGCCGTCCGGCTCGGACTGGACATCTGCGCCCAGCGCCGCGGGCGCCAGCAACGCGAAGCGGGCCTGTCCGCGCTGCTCGACACCGCCCGGGACCTCCTCGTCCCCGACACCCTCGACGGGGTGCTCAAGGCCGTCACCCGGCGCTCGCGTCTGCTCCTCGGCGCGGACATGGCGTACGTCAGCTTCCCCGGACCGGAGGACGGCCTGTCCTACATCCGGGCGTCGGACGGCCACACCTCCACCCTCAACGTCGGCCTCCAGCTGACCGGCGGCTCCGGACTCGGCCACGCCGCCGTCGCCAACCTCGCGCCGGTCTGGACCCCGGACTACCTCGACGACAACCGGATCCAGCACAGCACCGACATCGACGAGGTGGTCCGGACCGAGGGGCTGCGCGCGATCATGGCCGTCCCGCTGAGCTACGGCCCGCACCCCTTCGGCGCGCTCTACGTCGCCGACCGCAATGTGCGGCACTACACCCCGGAGGAGATCTCCACCGCGAACCTGCTCGGCGAGCTCGCCGGCCTGGCCGTCCAGCGCACCCTCGTCCTCGACGACGCCAAGGCCACCGTGCAGACCCTGCGCGAGGAGCACGGACGCACCACCGAGTCGCTGCGGGAGCTCAGCGAGCACCGGCGCATCCATCACGAGCTGATCGAACGGGCGCTGACCGACTGCGAACTGCACGGCCTCGCCGAAGCCGTGAGCCGGAACCTGGGTGGCGCGCTGCGGATCCACGCAGCGGACGGCACCGTCCTGACCACCACCGGCCGGATGCCCGAGACCGGCCCCGCCGCCGCGGATGTGCACGCCGCCAAACGCCCGGTCCACACCGCGGACGGCCTCTGGGCGGCCCCGGTCACCGCCGGAGGCGAGATACTCGGCACCCTGGTGTTCCGCCCCGAGGACCTCCCCGCGGCCGGCATCGACGAACTGCTGCACCTGGCCGCCCAGGCGGTGGCGGTGCAGCTGCTGCGCACCGGCGACACCACCGTCGCGCAGGGCCGCGCCCACGGCGAGCTGCTGGAGGACCTGCTCACCAGCGCCCAGCGCCCGCCGCAGCAGTTGGAGGAGCGCGCCCGCCGGCTCGGCATCAACCTGGCCACGCCGCACGTGGTGGTGGTCGTCCGCCCCGAGGCCCGAGCGGTCGGCCGGGCCTGCGCCCTGGCCACGGGCCTGGCCCAGCGACTGAACGGGCTGCGGGTCGGGCACGGCGGCAACGCCGTGCTGCTGCTGCCCGGCACCGACGCCGGCGCGACGGCCCGGGCCGTCCTGAACGAACTCGCCCCGCTGCTCAGCGAACCGGTCACGGTGGCGGCGGCCGGGCCGGTCGCGGACGCCGCCTCGGTCTTCCACTGCCACCAGGAGGCGCTGCGCTGCCTGGAGGCGATGATCGCCCTCGACACCACCGGCCGCTCGGCCTCCCCCCGCGAGCTGGGCTTCCTCGGTGTCCTGCTCGCCGACAACCGGGACGTCCGCTCCTTCGTCGACTCGGTCATCGGTCCGGTGCTCGAGTACGACCGGCAGCGGTTCACCGACCTCGGCCGCACCCTGGACGCCTACTTCGAGACCGGAGCCAGCCCCACCCGGGCCGCCCAGAAGCTGCACGTCCACCCGAACACCGTCGCCCGCCGCCTGGAACGCATCGCGGAACTGCTCGGCCCCGACTGGCAGGACCCCGGCCAAGCGCTCGAAGTCCAGCTCGCCCTACGGCTCTCGCGCGTCCGCGACCTCCTCATCAAGGACGGCCCGTCGGCGGGAGTCGGCCAAGGAACCTAGGGCGCGGGCGCGAGTTCGACGACGGACCCTAGCTCACGCGGCGGAGCGAGCGGCCGCCGGTGTGGGAGAGGGCCACGACCGCGTGTGCGGCCGAGGCGAGGGTGACATGGCGGTGCCAGCCGTTGAAGGAGCGGCCGGTGTAGTCGCGGATGCCGGTGCGGTCCGCGATCTCGTCGAAGTCCCGCTCGACCCGGCCGATCCGCAGGCTCAGCCGGAACAGCTGGGCCGGCGTGGCGTCCGGGATGTCGGCCAGCCACAGCTCCTGCGGCCAGCGCCGGCCGGAGCTGCCCGCGCCGAGCAGCAGCAGGTCGCGGTCCGGGCCGTCCGGCCTGCGGTTCACTCCCAGGGGGCGGGCCGCCCCGGTCACCGTCCGCACCCGGACGGCACCGACCAGCGCGGTGCACAGCCCGGCGTCCTGGCCGTGGTCGGTCCAGGTCACCATCCGCCTGCGGTCCCGGCACGCCCCGATGATCCGGTGGGCCGGCATCGCCTCCGCGCCGTGCCCGGCCCCCTCGGCCGGGCGGAGCGGCAGCGTGCTGTTGATCCGCACGAGGAACGGCACCCCCGCCGCGCGCAGCCGCCGCAGCGCCTTCATCCCGTCCAGCTCCCGGACGTCCATCACCACCGGCAGCGTGGGCAGCCGCCAGTCCGAGGTCAGCTCCAGCACCGCCTCGACCGAGCAGTCGCCCAGCGTCCGGGTGTCCACACTCGCCGGGATGGACGCCTGGCTGCGCCGCGGCACGTCGTCCAGCCACGCCCGGGACAGGTGCAGCCGCCAGTTCACCGGCATGCTCACCTCCTCGGACGCCGCCCAGACGCCCACCGCCTGCTGCGCGTTGAGCACCTGGCCGAGCGAGGAGATGAACCGGCGATCCACGCCCACCGAGTGCTCCCCGGCCTTCGGGATGACCGTCTGCTGCACCACCCAGGCCTGCGGCGGCGCGACGGACGTCACGTAGTGCGCCAGCGCGGCGCGCACCGGGTCCCACTCCCAGGTGGAGCTGCTGATGAAGTGGTGCAGGTTCTGTTCCGTGGCCTGCCCGCCGATCAGCCGCGCGATGTTGCGCACCGACTTGCGGCCCTCCGCGCCCAGCAGTCCGCGCAGGTACTCCACGCCCTTGCGGCGCTGGTCCGCCCGGGGCAGCGACGCGAACAGCGCCGGGCACAGCTCCGAGAGGACGATGTCGTGGGAACTGCCGACGCCCGGCTTGCGCCCGGGCGTTCGCGTGTCCCTGATGTGCAGGGCGAAGTCGCTCATCGAGATCCCCAACCTCTACATGGCAGACGCATCTTCAGATGGGTCGACGGTATGCAGAGGGCTCGGGCCGGGCCCAGGTGCACCGGACACACGGCTGCACGCGCGGCCTATGGCCGGACCACCGGACGGAGCGCGCGGGCAGGCGAGATCGCCCCCGGAGCCGCCCGGCGGGGTGTGCCGGGGCCATCAGGGGCGGGCCGACCGCGCGCGAGTTGACGAACAAACGACTTCCGTGCGGCACCCCGGCGCCGACCGGTGGAAGACTCTCCGAGCATGCGAGCAGCCTTCATCGAGGCCCTCGGGCCGCCCGAGAACATCCGCTACGGCGAACTTCCCTCCCTCCGTCCCGGGCCGACCGACATCCTGGTCGACGTCACGGCCACCACCGTCAACCCGGTGGACACCTTCGTCCGCTCCGGCCTCTTCCGCACCCCGGTCGAGTTCCCGTTCGTGATCGGCCGCGACCTGGTCGGCACCGTGGCCGCGGCCGGGCCGGCCGCCCCCGGCTTCGCCGTCGGCGACCGGGTGTGGACCAACAGCCTCGGCCACGGCGGGCGCCAGGGCGCCGCCTCCGAGCAGGTCGTCGTCCCCGCCGACCGCCTCTACCACCTCCCTGAGGGCGTCCTCCCCGAGGAGGCCGTCGCCGTCGTCCATCCGGCCGCGACCGCCTACCTCGGCCTGTTCACGCACGGCCGCCTGCGGGCCGGTGAGACCGTCCTGGTGGCCGGCGCGGCCGGGAACGTCGGCTCCGCGCTGGTCACCCTCGCCGTCGACGCCGGGGCCCGGGTCGTCGCCACCGCCTCCGCCCGCGACCTGGAACAGTGCCTCGCCCTGGGTGCGGCCGAGGCCCTGGACTACCGCGATCCGGACCTCGCCGAACGGCTCGCCCAGGCCTGCCCCGGCGGCGTCGACCTCCACCTCGACACGTCCGGGGAGAACGACCTGGCCACCGCCGTCGACCTGCTCGCCCCGCGCGGACGGATCGTCCTGCTGGCCGGCGCCCGCTCGCGGCCGATCCTCCCGGTCGGGCCGCTCTACATGAAGGACTGCTCGATCGCCGGCTTCGTGATCTCGCATGCGACCAGCACCGAACTGGCCGAGGCCGCCGTCGCCATCAACCGCCTGCTCGCGGCCGGACGGCTGCGCCCCCTGGCGGTCGAGACCCTTCCGCTGAGCGCCGCCGCCGAGGTCCACGGCCGAATGGAACGCGGCGAGCTGCACGGCAGACGGGTGGTCCTCAGGCCCGATTCGCAGGCCTGACCGGACGCCTGCCAACTGTTGTACCGGAGGTCCGGCAGGGCCGCAACGCCCTCGTCGGGCTGCGACTTGACATATTCCGGGCCTCCGGCCCGTCCGGCCTGCGGCACAGAACCTGGACGTGTATTGTCCTGGTTATGCGAATGGGTGAAGGAGTCGAGTGGGGCCTGCACTGCTGCCTCACCCTGGCATGGCTCGACAGTGACCAACCGGTTCCGACGGCACGGCTGGCGGCCTGGTTCGACCTGCCGCCGGCCTACCTGACCAAGCGCCTACAGGCGCTGGTCCGGGCCGGCATCCTGAGCTCGACACCGGGTTCCAAGGGCGGCTTCCGGCTGGGCCGACGGCCGGAGAAGATCACTCTGATGGACGTGGTCGCCGCCATCGAGGGCCCCGACGACGTGTTCCGCTGCACCGAGATCCGCCAGCGTGCGGACGGCGGTGGCGCCATCGCACGGGAGTTCCGACAGCCGTGCGGGATCGCCACCGCGATGCGCAAGGCCGAACTGGCCTGGCGCCGCGAACTCGCCGGGCAGACGGTGGCCGACCTCATGGCCGCCGCGCCGGGCGGGGCCGCCGACCGCACCCGACGCCACTACGCCCGCATGACCGGCTGACCGCACGCCCGACGGTCCGACCGCCTCACCGCGCAGCGACACCACAGCACACGCACCGACCCGCAAGGAGAATCTGGATGTCCAGTGTCTCGATTCCGGCCGACCGGAAAGCTCCGGCCGAACCCGGCTCACCACCCCAGGGCGGCCTGTCCTCCACCCTCGTCCTCGCCTTAGGCACATTCGCCGTCGGCACGGACGCCTTCGTCGTGGCCGGCTTCCTCCCCTCCATGGCCAAGGACCTGCACGTCTCCTCGGCCACGGCCGGCCAGTCGATCACCGTCTTCGCCGCCGCCTACGCCGTCCTCTCCCCCGTCCTGGCCACCCTCCTCGCCCGGCTTCCCCGCCGAACCCTGCTGATCACCGCACTGTTCACGCTCGGCATCGCCAACCTCGGCTCGGCACTGGCCCCCAACATGGCCGTGCTGATCATCAGCCGCATCATCGCCGCCGCCGGCGCCGCCGCCTACACCCCCAACGCCGGAGCCGTCAGCGCCTCCCTCGTCCGCCCCGAACTGCGGGCCCGCGCCCTCGCCGTGGTCATCGGCGGCCTCACCATCGCCACCGCACTCGGCGTGCCGCTCGGCAACGCCGCCAGCCACTGGCTGGGCTGGCGCACCGCCCTCGGCCTCGTCGCCGGACTCTGCCTGCTCGTCGCCGTGATACTGCGCCTGATCATGCCGTGGCTCCCCGGCAACGTCCGGGTGCCGCTACGCACCCGCCTCGCCGTCCTGCGCCGACCGGCCGTCCTCGCCGTCCTGCCGCTCACCATCCTCGGCATGGGCGCCAGCTACACCGCGTACGCCTACAGCGTGCCCATGCTGGAAGCCGTCAAGGTGCCCGAGAGTTCCATCCTGTGGATGCTCTTCCTGTACGGCCTCGGCGCCGTCATCGGGAACCTCGCCGCGGGCTACACCACCGACCGCTGGGGCTCCACCAAGGTCCTGATCATCGGCTACACCGCCATGGTCGTCGCCCTCGGGGCCCTCGCCTGGCTCGCCGCCTCCGACTCCGACCTCAAGCCCGTCGTCGGCCTGCTGGTCCTCCTCTGGGGCGCCAGCAGTTGGTGCCAGACACCCCCGCAGCAGCACCGCCTGATCGAGGTCGCCCCCCAGGAGGCCCCGCTGGTGGTCTCCCTCAACTCCTCCTCCATCTACCTCGGCATCGGCCTCGGCACCATCATCGGCGGCTCCACCCTCGGCGCCGGCGCCGCGACCGTGTACGGCCTGGGCGCGGCCATCGCCGCCATCGCCCTGATCTTCCTGCTCTTCACCCGCCACTCGCCCACGAACAAAGGCTGAGGCGCGAGACACCTCCTGCGGGCCGGTCAACTCCCTTCCGGTCACCGCTTCCTGACGGTGCGGCGTCGCACCGAGCGCTGAAACACCCCTCAGCACGCGACGACCGACGACCGGCGCGGAGACAGACCCTGCTGCCCCGGTTTCCCCGACACGTCCCTGGCCGCCCAACGGCGCCGCGCACCGCAGCGGCCCCGGCCACGGACACCACCCCGCACTCCCCGCGGGACCACCACGTCGACGAAACCGAGAGATTGCCAGATGACCCAGTTGAGCGAGTCCCCCGTGACCACCCACAGCGCCGAGACCACCGAATCGACCCCCGCGCCGGTCACCCCCGACGCACGGACCACGCCCGCGGAGTCCGGGACGACCGGCGCCCAGGCATTGATCCGTGCACTCGAAGAGGTCGGAGTGGACACCGTCTTCGGCATCCCGGGCGGGGCCATCCTTCCCGCGTACGACCCGCTGATGGACTCGGCCAAGGTGCGCCACATCCTGGTCCGCCACGAGCAGGGCGCCGGCCACGCCGCCACCGGATACGCCCAGGCCACCGGCCGGGTCGGGGTCTGCATGGCCACCTCCGGCCCGGGCGCGACCAACCTGGTGACCCCGATCGCCGACGCCTACATGGACTCGGTGCCGATCGTCGCGATCACCGGCCAGGTCCCCTCGACCCTGATCGGAAGGGACGCCTTCCAGGAGGCGGACATCTGCGGCATCACCATGCCGATCACCAAGCACAACTACCTGGTCACCGACCCCGACGAGATCCCCCGGGTGATCGCCGAGGCGTTCCACATCGCCGCCACCGGCCGCCCCGGCCCCGTCCTCGTCGACATCACCAAGGACGCCCTCCAGGGCCTGACAAGGCATCGGCAGGTCGAGCCCTCGCTGCCCGGCTACCGCCCGGTCACCAAGCCGCACGCCAAGCAGATCCGCGAGGCCGCGAAGATGCTGGTGGGCGCCAAGCGCCCGGTGCTGTACGTCGGCGGCGGCGTGATCAAGGCACAGGCCACCACCGAGCTGCGGATCCTCGCCGAACTGACCGGCGCCCCCGTGGTCACCACCCTGATGGCGCTCGGCGCC
Organism: Kitasatospora sp. NPDC058492; assembly: GCF_042720685.1. Taxonomy (NCBI): domain Bacteria; kingdom Bacillati; phylum Actinomycetota; class Actinomycetes; order Kitasatosporales; family Streptomycetaceae; genus Kitasatospora; species Kitasatospora sp. NPDC058492. The sequence goes on along the minus strand of NZ_JBHXMU010000005.1, from coordinate 509 downwards.
TTCCCCGACAGCCACCCGCAGCACCTGGGCATGCCCGGCATGCACGGCTCCGTCCCGGCCGTCACCGCGCTCCAGAAGGCCGACCTGCTGTTCACCCTCGGCGCCCGCTTCGACGACCGCGTCACCGGCAAACTGGACAGCTTCGCCCCGCACGCCAAGGTCGTCCACGCGGACATCGACCCCGCCGAGATCGGCAAGAACCGCCCCGCCGACGTGCCGATCGTCGGCGACGCCCGCGAGGTGCTGGCCGATCTGATCGTCGCCGTCCAGGCCGAGTTCGACGCCGGACACAAGGGCGACTACTCGCAGTGGTGGGACAAGCTCGACGAGTGGAAGAAGACCTACCCGCTCGGCTACGAGCCCGCCCCGGGCGGCCGCCTCTCCCCGCAGCAGGTCATCGAGCGGATCGGCCGGCTGGTCGGCCCCGAAGCGATCTACGCCGCGGGCGTCGGCCAGCACCAGATGTGGAGCTCGCAGTTCATCCGCTTCGAGAAGCCGGGCACCTGGCT